>JAFGNK010000018.1 GCA_016927055.1 Methanotrichaceae archaeon
GGCCTACTCGCTCTTCTACAGCCTCAGGCTCATGGGCTACAATGCCACACTCCTGGAAGGCGACTGGTGGAAAGAGACGAAATGGGCTGTTAGCAATGTAAGGTAATCCCTTAGGTATCCTTTAGCAGCGCTTTCACCGCCGTCTCAATTGCCTGGGCGGATCCTCCCCGGGGCCTCCAGCCCGATTTTTGGATCTTCTCGATGGAGAGCAGCATAATCTTGACATCACCCTTCCAGCCCCGGCCATCCATGCCGCCCGTGTATCGGTACCGGACTTCGGAGAGAGACATCTGCCGGGCCACGATATTTGCGATTTCTGTCACATCTACAGAGTCCTCAGAGCCGATGTTGAAGACGTTGATCTGCTCGTCCGAGCTATGCACACAGTGCAGCATGGCCTGCACGCAGTCTTTGACCTCCAGGTAGGACTTCTTCTGCTTGCCTGAGCCCAGGATCTCCAGCTCGCCAGGATCTTCTCGCAGCTTTCTTATGAAGTCAACCAGCACGCCGTGCGTGCCCCGCTCTCCCACAATATTGGCAAAGCGATAGATCCAGGACTGCATCTCGAAAGTGTGGCAGTAGGAGGAGATGAGCGCCTCGCAGGCCAGCTTGGAAGCACCGTAGAGAGAGATGGGCAGGAGCGGGCCGTAGTCCTCGGGCGTGGGCACCTTTGCCGCTTCGCCGTAAACGGTGGATGTGGATGTGAAGGCGATCTTTGCAGCGCCGCTCTTTCTCATGGCCTCCAGGAGGTTGTAGGTGGCCAGCACATTTTGCTCCAGGTGCACGCGGGTATTTTCTGCGCCCAGTTTCACATCCGGATTGGCGGCCAGGTGAAAAACCATATCCTTTCCGGCCACTGCCTCTTCCAGCACTCTGATGTCGAATAGGTCTGCCTCAAGAAGATGAAACCTCGAATTATTTAGATGGGGCGCAATAAACTCCCTTCTTCCTGAGCTGAAGTTGTCGAGGACTGTGACATCATTCTCTTGCAGCAGTCTTTCTACAAGATGGCTGCCGATAAAGCCAGCGCCACCTGTGACTAGAATAGATTGGTCCTTAAGCATTGCCATAGGAATTCTCTTCAAGGCAAAAAAGATTGTGGACTGTTAAGGGATATGCCCAACATGGCCGCCATGCAGCCTGGCATAGTATTAATTGCACGAAGAAAAGCCGAGAGTATCTTCTGGAAAAGCCTACTAACATAACCTATTTATCGTAAGCATATGTGTTAAATCATAGTGATTGTATGGCAGGAAAAAATCTCAGGATATTCTTGTTGCTCTTGGCGCTGGCGGTCTTATGCGGCGCTGCCGGGGCAGCAGAGGGGGAGAGGCTGAGGCTGGCTACTACTACCAGTCTGCAAGATACCGGTCTCTTGGACCTGATCAAAGATAAATTTGATGAGAAGTACAACGCTACATTAGACGTGGTCTCTGGCGGAACCGGGATCGCTATTCAGTATGCAGAGCGTGGCGATGTCGATGTCCTCATCGTCCATGACAAGGTGAGGGAGCTGAAATTCATCGATGAAGGCTATGGTCTGGAGAGAAGGTGTATTGCCTACAACTACTTCTACCTTATCGGACCGAAGGACGATCCGGCAGGCGTCAAGGGTATGAATGTCTCCCAGGCAATGGCAACAATCATGGAAAAAGGCAAAGCCGATCCTTCTAAGGTGATGTTCATCTCCCGGGGCGACAATTCCGGCACACATGCCCGCGAGAAGCTGCTCTGGAAGGGAGCGAACTACGACTACTCGGCCGTTAATTCTTCCGGTCCCTGGTATATTGAGGCCGGACAGGGCATGGGCGCAACCTTAAACATTGCCAATGAAAAGCAGGCCTACACACTCTCCGATATGTCCACTTTCATGGCCTACCAGGGCAATCTGACCCTTGTTTCCATCATTGAAGGCGGAGACGAACTGCTCAATGTCTATGTGGCCATGGCTGTAAATCCCAAGAAGCATCCTGGCGTGAATTGCGAGCTGGCCAACGAGCTCATAAACTATCTGGTATCCGATGAGGGACAGAATCTTATTGCAGGCTTCGGCAAAGAGAAATTCGGCACACCGCTCTTCTCGGCTGCCCGAGGAAACTGCGAGCTGATCGGCTGCTCGGCTGCTGAGTGCGCTGTGTCCACCAGTGCTTCCTGCGCTGTGGCCTGAGGAGATACCCCTTTCAGGTGAAATCGGTTGGAGGAGATCTATAGCGGCCTTCTGCGGGCCCTGGAGCTGATTGCATCTGGAGACCCACAGGTGGTCGAGATCACCTTCAGGTCTCTTTTTATTTCTTTATCCTCCGCTTTTTTGGCAGGCATCATCTGCATTCCCCTGGGAGGAATCATCGAGTTTCGCCAATTTCGGGGCAAAAGAGCGCTGATAAATTTAATTCAGACCCTTTACAGCCTTCCTACAGTAACCGTGGGCCTGCTGGTCTTTCTGCTCATCTCCCGCTCCGGGCCCCTGGGCGGGCTTAACCTGCTCTTCAGCCCGGTAGGCATGATCTTCGGCCAGGCCATTCTCGTCAGCCCCATTATGGTCGGGCTGACCGTTACCGCTCTGGCTGGCGTAAGCCCCCAGATCAGGGACACGGCCCGGTCGCTGGGCGCGACGGAGATGCAGATAATAGTAACCGTAATAAAAGAGGCCCGCGTGGCGGTCATTGCTGCAGTGCTCCTGGGATTTGGCCGGGCGCTCTCTGAGGTGGGCGTGGCCATGATGATCGGCGGGAACATCCGGGGCTACACGCGTGTTCTCACCACGGCCATAGCTTTGGAGACCTCTATGGGCAATATAGAGCTGTCTATGGCCCTCGGAATCATTCTCATATCTATTTCGCTGGCTATAAACATCTTGCTCAATAGATTTCAGGGGAGATGAGAATGCCGCTCCTGGAGATACGCTCTTTAAGCAAAAGCATAGGCCCGGCTGAGATTCTGAGGGACATTAACCTATCCGTCGAGCGGGGTGAGATCCTGGGGCTGATCGGGCCTACCGGCTCGGGAAAGACGACATTGTTGCGTCTGGTCAATTTGCTTGATGAGTCGTCTTCGGGGAGCATCCTCTTCGACGGCTCACTGATTTCTGGAAGGCCGGAGAGGGAGAAGCTTGCTGTGCGGCGGAAAATGGCTATGGTCTTTCAAAAGCCGGTCATGTTCAAGGCCCGCGTGGAAGAGAATGTCTCCTTTGGCCTGAAGATGAGGGGAAGAGATGATGCAGAGGAGATGAGAGGCCGGGTAAAAGAGGCACTGGCGGCGGTGGGGCTGTCCGGCTATGAGAGCCGCGATGCCAATACCCTATCAGGTGGGGAAACTCAGAGAATTGCCCTGGCCAGAGCTATTATCCTGCAGCCGGAGCTTCTCCTTTTGGACGAGCCGACTGCCAATCTCGACCCCAGGAGCGCCGCCTCCATCGATAGCCTCCTGCAGAGCCTGGCCGGGGGCAGTACGGCGGTGATCTTGGCCACGCATAACATGCAGCAATGCCGCAAGCTGGCCGACAGGGTAGCCGTACTGCAAGCAGGGAGACTCACCGCCCAGGGCAAAAGCGAGGAGATCTTTGGCCCGGAAGAGAAAAGCAAAGTTTCAGGGCCGCATGCCTGTGGCATAACTTTGCCCTGGTGAATGGTGACGGGCCTGGGAAATGACGGGCTGATGATAGACAGGAAGGATGCTTTTATCTTCTCTAAAGACCATTTTGTTTTTGCGACTGAATATATGCCTGAAAAAGAAGAAGAAAAAGAAGAGAGCAAATCCGAAGAGGAAGAATCCCTGGATTCATTTCTCACGGAAAGGCAGCTCAAGGTGCTACAGATGCGCCTGGCCGGCTGGTCCCAGCAAGAAGTGGCAGACAGCCTGGGCACCACCCGCTCCAACATCAGCATTCTGGAGAAGCGGGCCCATCAGAACATCGCCCGAGCGGAGCGAACGCTGCAGCAGTGGATGATGCTGCGCGCCCCCATATCCTTGCAGGCCAAAGAAGGAACGGATGTCTTTGAGTTGCCCAAGATGGTATTTGCCGCCGCGGACGAAAAGCAGATGCGTTTGCCTGTCACCTCTCTGGATATTGTTGTGCAGCTGCGCCGAAAAGCCCCCCGGCTCTTCAAGAAGAGAGCACTGGAGAGAGACGCCCTGATATTTGTAACGGAGGAGGGAGAGGTGCTGGTGGAGGGGCTGGGTGAACGATGATTGGCGGTGAATGGTCGTTCTAGCTTTCGAAAAAAGAAAATTGGGTCCTGAAACCCAAGTCCATGCGTATTCTCATTGACAAGCCTTTTATCTCGTCCGGCAAATCTCTCTTTTCATGCCATCCCTTTCCATCCACGCCGGCGGCCTGGATCTTAACAATCCGGTCCTCCTGGCGGCAGGCATCCTGGGCACCACCGGCGCCTCCCTTTGCCGAGCCGCCAGGGCAGGTGCTGGCGGCGTGGTCACCAAATCGGTGGGCTCAGTCCCGCGGGAGGGCCACCCCGGTCCCACCATTTTGCATGTGGAGTGCGGCCTTTTAAATGCCATGGGCCTGCCCAATCCCTCTTATAAAGAATTCCAGGAAGAGATCGAGACAGCCCGAGCCGGCGGCGCGCCTGTCATCGCCAGCATCTTCGGTTCATCTCCGACGGAGTTCGCCCAGATCGCTCGCAGCCTGAAGGCCGATGCCTTCGAGCTTAACCTCTCCTGCCCTCATGCCGAGAAGTACGGATCAGAGCTTGGTCGCTATCCTGATCTGGTGGAATCCGTCACGGGGGCAGTGAAGGCTGCGGCAGATGTACCTGTCTGGGTCAAGCTGACCCCCAACACGGCCGACATCCTGGAGCTGGGCCTGGCGGCGCAGCGAGGCGGGGCGGACGGCGTGGTAGCCATAAACACTCTCAAAGCCATGGCTATTGACATCGAGACCGGCTACCCGATACTGGGCAACCGCTTCGGGGGACTTTCCGGCCAGGCCATAAAGCCGGTGGCTGTGCGCTGCGTCTACGAGCTGGCCTCCCGCCTGGAGATTCCAGTGATAGGTGTGGGCGGAGTCTCCTGCTGGGAGGATGCCGTGGAGATGATCATGGCCGGTGCCTCTGCTGTGCAGGTAGGAACGGCTCTTCTCAAGGGCTACGGCATCTTCGAGGAGATCACAACCGGCCTTTCCCGCTATCTGGAGAGGAAATCGATGACTCTTGAGGAGCTTTGCGGCCTGGCCGGGAGGAGGCGCTCATGAGACCCATAAACTCAGTCATAGAAGAAGTGCGCTCGGAAGCGCCCCTCATCAGGACCTTCCGGCTGGATAAAAACCTCGACCCGGCACCAGGCCAGTACCTCATGGTCTGGATCAGAGGCGTGGATGAGATTCCTATGAGCTTCTCAGGCCCCGATACCATAACTGTGCAGTCGGTAGGCAAGGCTACGCAGGCGCTCTTTCACCTTGGCGCAGGAAGCAGCGTGGGTCTACGCGGGCCTCTGGGAAATGGCTTCATCCTGCGAGGCAAAAGAATTCTGCTCATTGGCGGAGGGGTGGGGACGGCACCGCTCGCTTTTTTGGGCGATCAGGCAAAAGGGGCAGGCATGGCTGTCACTTCCCTGCTCGGCTTTCGAAGCAAAGACGACCTCATCTTCCAGGAGAGATTTGAGGCGCTGGGAGATACTATTATCACCACCGATGACGGCTCTTTGGGCATACAGGGCCGGGCCTCCTCCGGGCTCAAAGAGCTGAATCTATTCGATTATGACCAGATCTACCTTTGCGGCCCGGAGATGATGATGTGGGATATAATCTCCAGAACAAGGGAGCATGCAAAGAAGACTCAGGCCTGCATCAACCGCTACTTCAAGTGCGCCGCAGGCATCTGCGGCTCCTGCTGCCTGGACCCGGAGGGCGTACGGGTCTGCGTGGAAGGGCCGGTGCTCATGGCCGATCGACTGCTGGAGAGCGAGTTTGGTCGATACCGGCGGGGACCTGCCGGGGACAAGGGCCCTTGTCGAGGATGAAAAAAGAAATTTTATTGCTAAAGATCAGAGGATGCAAATGATAGTTCGATTCATGCGAGATGGCGTAGTCAGAGGGGGATCGTACAGCGTTGAAAACGGCATAATCTCCGGAGGAGAGGTGCTGAGACAGGAGGATGTGCACCTAATGCCTCCCTGCCAGCCGACAAAGATCGTCTGCGTGGGCCTTAATTATGTAAAGCATGCCCAGGAGCTGAAGATGCCTCTTCCCGAGGAGCCCATCCTCTTCTTAAAGCCCCCTTCCGCTGTCCTGGCCCCGGGCAGGCAGATCATCTATCCGCCCTCCAGCCAGCAGGTTGACTACGAAGGCGAGCTGGCGGTAGTCATTGGAAAGCGCTGCAGAAATATCCCGGCAGAAGAGGCAGAAAAACACATCCTGGGCTACACGTGCTTCAACGATGTGACGGCCCGTGATCTGCAGAAGAGAGATGGCCAGTGGACACGCGCCAAGAGCTTCGACACCTTTGCCCCCTTCGGCCCCTGGATCGCCAAGATCGATCCCTCAAACGCAGATATCGAAACTCGCGTCAACGGAAATGTGGTGCAGAAATCTAACACGTCTGACCTGATATTCGACGTGCCGAAATTGGTGCAGTTCATAAGCGGCGTCATGACTCTTGAGCCGGGTGATGTGATTGCCACGGGCACGCCCCCAGGAGTGGGGCAACTGCAAAAAGGAGATGCAGTGGAAGTGGAGATCGAGGGAATTGGAGTTCTCAAGAATACGGTGGTGTAGCTGAGAGGTGTTGCCGGGAGGATTAGCCGGCAAGGCTCTCTCAAGTCAAACGGCTGCGGCGCACCGCTGAGCGAGCTAGCGGGGTATTGCGATAAAAATCAATATTCTATCTTCAGCCCTTCGTTATCCACCTTTGTCTCAATGGCAATCTCCAATCCCAATGGCTTTATCAGCCCGGCTACCTCCTCGGCGCTGCGGTCGGTTACAATGGCAATGGAAGGACCCACCGAGCTCATGCCCACGAACTCCAGGCCGCTCTCCCGCAAGAGGCTCATGTAGCGGTAGATCTCAAAGCCGTGGTGCTCGACCTCTGCCCTCTTCGAGCCGCGAAACTCGATCTCCCAGATGACGTCCCCGATCTTTTTCAGGTCCCCTCTCTCCAGGGCCGGGATGAGATCCATGAGCAGAAGATAAGCTTTCAGCTCCCTGTCCTGATAATCAAGGTTTCGGGCCCGGTTCATGAGCAGGTCAAACTCCGCTCTTCCGGCAGAGGAGACGACTGTTGGCGGAATGGTGACAAAGACGTTCTTGCCTTTTGCAAAGCTGTTCCGGTAGACCAGGGCCAGTTCGTCGCCGGTAACGACCATGCCTCCGTGGGTGGCAGCGGCGGGTCCTACGCCCGTCTCAAAGCCGTTGGTGACCCTTCCGTCCTCCGTCTCCTCCACATAGTTGTGGCCTATTAGCAGGCGGATCTGCTCAGAGCTGAGGGGAGAGCCGAGAGATGCGTTCATGGCGTGGCCCAGAGCCAGGAGCACTGATCCGGTAGAGCCCAGGCCGACGTGCTTCTTTTCGTGGTCCTGGATCACAATCTTAAAGCCGCCCTCATAGTGGACCGTCTTTTTAAAGACCTCTGCGAAATGACGGATGATGGGCTCGCGGGAGTAGTCGATCTCAAGGCCGGAGGAGGTACACTCTACCTTCGCATAGCAGTAGATTTGCAGGGCAAAGCCCACACCTCCGCCGCCCGGCCGGTTGGGAGCAAAGCGGTTCATGTCCAGCACGGTGAGGTGAATGCGACCCGGCGCAATCGCTTTAACGATTCCGGAGTGCGGCGTGAGTTGGTAGTCTTTTTCAAATCCCAGTGTATGAATGCATTCTCCCGGCAAAAAGGGCTGGAAATCGTACTCCACCAGGTCCAGATCGCCACCTCTAATCTTCATCTTGGCCAAGATTTCAACTCCGCTCTATCAGATAGGTCTATCAAAATAGATGCTCTTTCCCGAGGCTTTGAGGGGCAGTCCATAGGCTACCTGGCAGCCCTCCAGCCAATTTAAAGAGAGCGCTGCCACTCCGGCCGTAAACATAACCCGGTTGTCGACATTGTGCAGGCTGGCTGTCTTGGCAGCCGAGCCCAAAGCGATGCCAAGGTCAGCCATCTTGATGACGCAATTGGGGCCGTGGAAGGGTTTTTCCGAAACATTCTCCCGGAACTGCTTTTGTGCCTCCAGCATCTCTTTGCAGGTGGCATAGCCGCAGCCTCCGCAGTCCAGGCCTACGCTGTCGGCGGCCTTGCTGCCCAAAAGAAGACAGGCATCGCTCTTTTCCAGATTGCCTGCGTCCCTGAGGAAGAATTTTATGCCCCGTGCCTCTCCCAGACGTCGCAGCTCCCGGGAAAGCTCCTGTAGCTCTTTGCCGGATACCACTTTGATTACGATGGAGTCCTGGCCACGGCCTTTGGGCGCGGTGCGAGCGGAGAGGGCCATCAGCTCTGCTACCATTTCCACTGCTTTGAGGGTCATGAAAATAGGATAAGCGGATTCGTATTTATAGGATGCTTTTCTGGCCGAGTGAATCGAAATCTTCCAAAGCATTAATGTATAATCACTAACTCATTAATCTTGATGAAAAAAATTGCTTATGCATTGATCGCCCTGGCGGCCCTGGTCATCTTTTCTGGGGGATTCGCTGATGTTGCTGATGGTGATGAGAACTACCAAGACAACAGCAATGAGTACAGCACGGGCCCAGGCGAAGTACCGGAAGAGGGCATGGCAAGAGAGGAGCCGAGAGCCAGATTCAAAGATGAATGAGCCAAAATTCCCTTCTATTTTTTCAGGCAGGTCCTGCACCCCATGGGCGAAGTGAAACGGCGGCGTCGCACCCGCGCAGCAAGCTGCTGGGTATTCATTTTAAAGTAAATCCAAAAAGCCGATGATGTTGTTTTCCTGGGACTGCCCGGAGTGGGGATCAATGCTTAGGGCTTGACGGAAAATAATTTATACAATAATCCTTGATTTTGGTGGATTTATACGTGGTTCGATTGAATAATTCCATCTTGGA
>JAFGNK010000135.1 GCA_016927055.1 Methanotrichaceae archaeon
GCTCCATGCAGGGCAAAGCCTACCTCTACTCCTTCAACTACATCATCTGGAAGGAGCTGAAGGATTTCGTGACTGCGCTCCGGGAATACCAGGTGCTGCGCCTCGTCCCCAGGGATGCGCTGCTCATCAGGAGCTATGAAAATAACGTGCTCTTCAGGAGCCTGAAGCCGCAGGACGCCACGCCTACCTCCTTTTCCGCCTATGCAGATTACGGGATCAAGCTGGGCCTGCGGGACTATTACTATACCCTGCCCAAGAGGGAGCTTTCTATGGGGGAGGTCTTCATTCATTCCCTCGACTCCGCGGAAGACTACCGCCAGAGGCTCTTTTGTGTATTGTTTTACCTGAAGAACAGAGATGAATTGAAAGATGCCCGGCATCCCATGATGAAGAGCATCCGGGCGGTTCTGAGGGGAGAGCATATCAAGGGCTATCCCACAAGAGACGATATTGAAGAGCAGGCGGAGCTTTATGGAATCAATGATATCGAGCCGTGAAGAGGTTGAGGAGATACTGAAGGGCCTGGGCGAGCAATTGAGCGAGCCCGTCCCGTCTCTGGTCATAGGCGGAGCGGCCATGCTGGAGTACGGCCTTAAAGACGTGACCAAGGACATCGATCTGGTCTGCAGAGATGCAGCAGGCAAGGCCAGGCTGCTCGAAGCGGCCAAAAGCCTGGGCTTCGAGGTTTTTGGGCCGGTGAAGAGGCATGCCCGCCTGGGCCTGGACAGGGTGGCCGTCAAGGGTGGGCACACCCTGGACATCTTCGCCGGCCGGATCTCCTACGACTTCGGGCTTTCTGAGAGTATGTGGCAAAGGGGCAAGAAGACTCGGCTCCTCGGAAAGGCGGAGATAAGGTATGCGGCAGTGGAGGACATTTTCAGTCTGAAGCTGATCGCCAACCGGCCAAGAGATATCGAGGATTGCATCTCTCTGGCGTCAGCGAAGATGGATTTTGAAGTGATATACTCCGAGATTCTGGCTCAATACATCAAGGCCGGTACTGTCGAGGAAAAGATCTGGATCACCTACCTGGAAGAGGGCATCGGGAAGCTGGAGGAGGGCTACCGGCTGCAATTGGCTATTGCGGACAGGGTCTCGGAGTTGGCGAATGAGTACAGGGAGAGGCTTTATCAGAAGCTGGCAGATCGTACAAATGAAATACAGAGATGAGCCAAGACATGTCGATAAAATGTAACCGCTGCGGCCAACCTCTTCGGGATCTGCTAATGGGTGTATTCAAGGACGAGAAGGATTACGGAATGTTTATGCATCGGGGTTGTGATTGCGCCCTGTGAGATTCAGCCATTGCCGATCAATACGAAAGCACCAACGCAATTTGGCTCAAGTTCCGTCTGGAGGGATGCAAGGCAGTTGATGCTCAGGGCAACATAGTAGAGATGGACCCGGAGAAGATTCTGACCGTAGATTATGCTCCGGACGGATCACCCCTCCCACCGGATGAAAACCAAGAGTCTCAAGAGCCAATAGAAAGCACTATTCCTGACGACCTGCCCAAGTGCTCCAACTGTGAATCTTGGATGGATGAAAGGCCTGCTGGAAATGATCGAGGCCTTTGCTGCACCCTATTAGGCTATACCTCTCCGGATGGAGTATGCAAATCATTCATCCCCGGACGCCGCATTTGTGAACGTTGCTTTTTCTGGATAAATGACCGGCCAACGGAGCTAAAAGGCTATTGCAGCCACCTTGAGACCCGTATGAAGCCCGGCTGGAACTGTATCGACTTCAAGAGAAGGATTGAATAGCTGCAGGCAGGTGGACCCATGACTGAGCAAAATCGCAAGTATGTAACGAAGGAGATCGGAAAGCTTATGGCTGAGATCTGGCGGATCAAGGGGCTGGCTGAGCAGGAGTACGGGCCGCAGCACCCCATCACCAAGAAGCTGGGCAGCATGCATGCGGATGCCCAGGCACTGCTGCGGGAATAAACCCCTGACAGGCAGTCAGTCCAAAAGCTCTTTAGGATTCCCCGCCAGGCAATCAGGTGACTTCAATGGAGAACCTCTCATGAACATCGAATCGGTAAAACTGGTTTATTTCTCGCCGACGGGGACCACCAAAGCGGTGGTCCAGGCTATTGCTCAGGGAATCAACCACGACAACGTGGAAGAAGTGGATATCACCAGGCCGGCTGCAAGGATACAACCGTTACAGACCTCGGAAAAGGAATTGCTCATCGTGGGTGTGCCAGTGTACATGGGAAGGGTGCCGGCACTCCTGACCGACTGGATGCATGCGATCAGGGCCCATAACACCCCTGCGGTCTGCGTGGTCGTGTATGGCAACCGAACATACGAAGATGCACTCCTCGAACTTAAGGATATCCTGGAGAATGACGGATGTATCCCGGTCGCTGGGGGTGCATGGATCGGGGAGCATTCATTCTCGACCGATGAAAACCCGACGGCGAATGGCCGCCCGGATGCGAAAGACATGCACCTCGCAGAGTCATTCGGGCAGAAAATACGGGAGATACTCGACATCATCCCCTCAGGTGACCGAATTGCTCCTTCAGCCATTCCCGGCTGCCATCCATACCGGGGGGATTCGAGGCTGTGGACGGTTGATTTTATCGAGGTAAGTGATGCCTGTATCCAGTGCGGGATCTGTGCGGAGGCATGCCCTGTCGGTGCCATCAATCCGGACCATAGCGAGGTGATCGATACGAAGAAATGCATCACTTGCTGCGCCTGTATCAAGCTCTGCCCGGAGCACGCGAGGACTATGAAACCGGGACTGGTCAGGGACGCATCGGTGAGGCTGCATACCCTGTACAGGGAGCGAAAGGAGCCGGAATACTTTCTATGATGAGCACCACAGTTCGTGCACAGAGGCGCAGTTCCACGGATGCATAACTGAAGATATCATAAGTCCGGCCACATCGCAAATGCCCGGCGACAATAGCAGTTGGGAATGACTCTGACTAGGGAGAATCGCATCTGAGCTTGATCGCCAGTGCTTTGGCCTTCTCCTGCCTGGCCTTCTGCAGGGCTGCCTGGGCGTCCATCTTCGCACAGCTCCCCAGATGCACGTTCCTGGTCTTGCCGCCTTTCCGCCAGGTAGCCATCCAGTAGTGATAAGACCGGCTGCCCTTTTTCGTGCTCTTGACCTTCTCCAGCGTCCACACGGTGAGATCTTCCAGCCGGGCCTGGTCCTTCAAGGCCTCGGCCTCCGCCCTGAGCCGGGCCGCCTCCTCCTGCAGCTCACGGGCCTTGTGGCCGGCCTCGGGGAGGACACTGGCCGCCTTCGTGGCTGCCTTTGCGTTCCTGGTCAGCTCCCTGGCCTCTCTCTGCAGCGCCTTTCTCTTCTCGCCGGCTGTTGTCTTGTGCACGATAAATAGTTCTGTGGCATTATACTTAAAACTTATGAAAATGCCACAGAACAAGATTAGAACTGCTGCGAAAACGGGAACGCAGTCGTGCCTGGGCACAGACTACCCACTTCAAGCTTGATATCATTTCAGAGTGCAATGGCTATCTGAGCTATTACGCAGGGAAATATCATGGCCGAGAAAGAGATGAGAAACTTCGCCCTGCGGGACGAGAATGGCAATGAGATCGGGGTTTTCATGGGCAAGTCGCCCCGCCAGGCAGCATTGAAGGCAGCCATCCGGGGCCACACGGACATCAAGCTCCGGGAGCGGGGCACAAAGAAGCTGCACGTATTCACAGGCGAGAGGGTGCAGGTGGACAAGCCCAAGGGCGCGCCGGTCTGGATGCCAGACAAGATCTGGAAGCCCATGGTCAAGAAGGTGGGCATCGAGAAGCTGGAGTAGCGCCGAAGCCTCGCGTTTTTAGCGCCTTTGAAGCAGAGGATCTGATATCTGGAGGGCGTCCTGCGGGCGTGGGAGATCCGGCGAGTCCCTCACCGCCTCCAGCACCTTTTTGGCAGCCGAGCACCTCTCTGCCCTGGACTCGTCCGTCGCCATCTCCGCCAGGTCCTTGACATCGATCTGGCCCATCTTGAACTTGGTAACCATTATGCCGGTCATGACGGCATCGCTATGCTTCGCTCTCTTGCGCACTCGTTCCCATCCCCTAACTCGCCTGCCCGGATCTTTCTGGCCAGGCCATTTCCAGGTAAGCGATTGGTGAGTAATTAGCTTATGCTCAGCCGTTCGACCGCCAACTACTAATATCCATAACGATTATATAGATAGTTTGCCGCTTCGTGCCATTGAATAGGGTGGCGGGCGTGCCGTGGGCTTAACGTATCCAATGATGCTCTGATGACAAGGGTGTTTGCTCCATCATGGAGCAGAATGACGCTAGCCTCCTCGAGCTAGCCGATAAAAATCCCTTGGTACAGGAGATGCATGCCGTCGTGGCACTGCATTTGGCTACGGGCCTGTGAGGCTGAAATTTCGGCGGGCTGAAAAAGTTGCGCGCTGTAAATGGCGCAGTAATCTGCCGGGAGATCTCACGCTAATACACGGTCGGGGCATGAAGTGGCACAGAACAAAGGCCGAAGGCGAGAGGACTGGCACGAGGCCCCATGAAAAGGGTTCCTGTTAAACGGACGCTGTGTGAGATTCCAGTGCTTGTGCCCGCCTTCAAGCCCGGCTTATTAAAGTCGAGCTTCGGGCATGGTCAGGCCAACACTATGCGGTGATTGGCTCCTTCTAAAGGGCGCTGTGGATCGGCGCTGGCCTGCCTGGGACTTGATATCTTATTCTCTTGATGATTTCTCTTTGGGGGTGGAGAAAGGTCTTTTCTAACTTGAAGCGAAAGCCTTTAATACGGTAATTGACGTATAGTATCTTGGCGAAAGTCGAAGTGTCTTTTTCCCTCCTACATCACTGACTTTTGCCTCCCTCCTTCTTATTCATCAAACTCTTTCATGAGGGCCTAAAGCATCCTGTCATTTTTAAACCTGATCGTGCAATTGATATACGTTTAGTGTGCACAAGGCAATTCGCTTCAAATAAAGCAGGAGGGGGTAGTTGGCGAATAGAAAGCTAGTAGGTCTACTGTTAATTTGTCTTCTGATATTCGCAGGCATAACAAATTCGCTGGCCATGCAAATATTTGTAAAGACGCTGACGGGCAAGACAATCACATTGGAGGTGGAACCTAGCGATAGCATAGAAAATGTCAAGCAGAAGATTCAAGATAAGGACGGCATCCCTCCAGACCAACAAAAATTAATCTTCGCCGGCAAAGAACTTGAGGACGGCCGAACGCTCGCGGACTATAACGTCCAGAAGGAATCGACCCTTCATTTGGTTTTAAAACCAACCCCTGATCTGCCCCCTCCAACGCCAACCCCCAATCTGCCCCTTTCCTCTGGTAGTGCAAACTACATGCATGAGAAGAAGAATATAAAGGGCGTTGGTTACATGGATATGGAGCTGGTCGTATCAACCCAGGAAGGCGCTGATGGCGCCAAGCTGGTAGAGAAACAATCCGGAACAGGCAACGTAATCACTGAGAGGACCGAACTCGAGGCCAAGAGGCAGCTGAATCTAGACTACAATGCAAAACAAACTTGCCCTCTGGATTATATCAACTTTACAAAGGAAGCTGATTTTGAGTACATGCCCGTTTCCTACCAGACCGGAAGATACGACCAGAAGTGGGTTGAGAAGCTCTGCGTCCAGAACTATAGAATCGGTGCCGTGCTTACTGAGATGTACACCCACGCTGAGCACCTTCAAAAGACCACCGAGATCAAGACCAGAGGATATGCGACACAAGAGCCCGGTGCAGATCTTGCCGGAATGCCCTGCGGCAGTTGCTGTACCGGTGTTCTCGAATCTAACCTTAACAGCAACGTCATCGGCGTTGCCCACATTGGCTGGATCTCCCGCAATCCCGACGCCGACTCACAGTTGAAAGGCCGCCATGCTGAGTATGGCAGATCCGTCGAGGATCTTACAGGTGTCTTCTCCATCGAGAAGTTCATACAGCTATGGGGTAATTCCACATGCGGAGCCATAAGCGTTGACTGGCTGCCGTGTGTCTAATCGTAGCGAATACCCATCTCCTTTCGTGACCATCCAAGCCAAGTGCGTAAATGGGCGAAAAGACTTGCAGGCTATAAGCAGCAGCTTTTGCTTTAGACATAAAATCCTGACGGCTGCCATAACCTCTTCCAGTTTTGCTGCTTTGCACCCTCGCCCCATTATGGCAGTGACGGCCCACCCCTGTTGTATGCCGTCGAATCCAGGACGGCCAGCCAGTCGAAATCGGTGAAGCTCTGAGAAGTTAGTGGGAAGTAGGTCGGGTTCTTCAGGCTGGCCGAGCGAGCCGGAAGAGCCCCGATTGCGGCGGTTGGAAGCCCCTGGCCCTTGTGAGTTGGAATAAGCCGCACCGGCCCCGGCCCGGCGGTCAGGCGCGCCTCAAGAGTGCCAGCCTCGGGCTGGCCGATGCCATTGGCAACAGAGACGCCCACTCCCGTTCCGATGACGGCATAACGCGAGCTGAACATCTCATTGAGGTGCGATCCCGCCGGCCACCATGTGAATAGGTCAGCGCCAAATTGCCATTGTGCCTTTCCGCGCTTCAGATGGCTGTTGTGAGCAAAAGCCAGCACCTTCCCCCGGCCCCGCTCACGTGTGACCATTTGCGCCAGATTGTCTGCTATCATCAGGTCGCGAATACCGAGAAGTCCGGAAACCCTCTCCCCCGACGCTCGCGCCAGAGCAGCATGATAGTTGAGAAGCTGCCGTGCTGCCCTTGCATACTGCACGGCTTCCCGATAGCGACGCTCATCGCTCTTCGCCACCAATTCGGGACGGCGCAGGCATAGCTCTAAAATGAGTTCCTCCGTCTCAATTCGCAGCCTGGTTGCGGCGGGAGAGCAGCCTACTGATTTCGTGGGATCCATCATTGCCGCAGGATTCTCCCAATCGGCGTCCTGGCCAAGATGCTCTTCCATGCGCTGGCGACGGCCCTTCGCGCTGGCACCATCAATCGAGGCCAGGTAATCGAGAACAAAATAGAGGACCTGTCTGGGACTATCGCTGCCCGTCATTTCCGTCGGGCTATCGAAGCCGTAGAACTGCAGTTTGACGTGGTGCGTTGCATCGGCATTGAAGGCCTTCATCCACTCCACAAGTTCTCGATTCGCGTCGAGCCGGCCGAAGCCGTGGCTGAACCCGATATCCCGCACAGCCTCATATGATGCCGGGCCGCGACCGGCGATGTACTCATTGACTACACGCGAACGGGGGAAACTGCTCTCAATGGCAATGGCGCTGTAGCCATGCTCCTCCACCAAACGCTGAAAGAGCCGGTTGCGGAGTATGGGAATGTCCTCCCCGCCGTGGAGCGCTTCACCCAGGCCAAGCAATTCCACCGCGCCACCAAGGGAAGCTATCACCCTGTCGACGGCGGCGTTGAAGGTCTCGGGCAAATCGAGAGAGAATGCAGTAGCCTCACTGGCAATCCAATCATCGAGCGCTCCGTGCGTTGGGGTGGGACAGGACATGGATTATATTGTCACCCTATTAGGACAAATGTGTTGTCATTTCCATGCGTGGTATCTTTAACTTTGACCGCTACAAAAATAGGCGTCATTTTCGGAGAATAGAAATGATGACCATATGGGCCATGCTTGATACGTGAAACTGCTTGGTTTCATAAAAAATAATCAGGATCTCGGGGGCAATTGGGGATTTTAAACAAGTAACAGAGAAGTTCTATGAATTTATATGACAAATTAGGAACTTTTCTTAAACAGATTTAAATAGTACAAATAACAACGACGCAATCAGATCCGAATCGCATTGATGGATCCAACTTATGGCATTCTCTTCGAAAAACCACATATAGTCCAGACATTTAACATATATATAAAGCGATGACGTTAAGAAACGCTTAAGGGAGAATAAACCTTGTTTAATACTGAACGAAAGAATGAAAAGGGCGAGGTTGAGGTAGCAATCTGTCCCCTCTGCGGTTTACGGGTAGAATTTATGGGTGCTCCAATGGTAAGGTGCTATTCCACAGGAGATACGTACGAGCTAGAAGAAATTATATGGACCCTGAAATCAGAGGTTCCGAAAGAGACCGAATACGACGTTGAGAACATAAGAGGAAATGACAAATTGCAGGATTTCTTGCCTAATGCGCATCCGCAGGAAGATGAGATCGAAGCATGAAGTCTTGTTCGATGCAACTCTTTTTCGCAAACCGGGTCAAACAGCGCATTATGCTGCTGTGAGGTATTCAAATAGATAATCGTGATGGCATAAATATGGCTCTTCGCCATTTCCAGTGGCTAACCAGAGGTTACTGCAGTTTCCATCTGCAAGTTTAGTCGCTTTGTGCGTGAGCTTTATGATCTTTGTGGTGAAACGTCGCTCGCCACTGGTTATAACCAAATGGTTACGGACTATCACCACAGAGGCACAGAACGCACGGAGGACTCGCAGAGACTTTTATTCTATTGCCCACTTGAAACAGCGAGGAACCGAAAATATGGCAATAAAGTTGAGATTGCAGGGCATCGATATCGGTCTGCAAGTCGATGGCCCTGATCCCGTGCAGGAGGTGCTTTGCCTCAGGAATTTACATATCCTGGAGGCGCACCACCAGTCATTCCTGGCAAGCTCTTTCCTAAATATAGATACTTGTAATACCATTTCCTCTCAGAAGGCCTGAACACGCCGATGTCATTGTTCCATCCATCTCGATCGAAGTCGCCGGCGACAGGCAGATCCCCCGGCCAACCATAGGTGAAATCATGATCGGTATTTCCATTGGCATTAAAATCAAAGAACCACTCTTTTACGGAAGGCCGGAATACCCCGATATCGTTATTATATTCGCCAGAGCCTTCAAAATCAGCGGCATTGGGGATTGGCAAATCTCCTGACCAGCCCCAATGTGCTATTTCTTTATCCGTATTCCCGGTGGCATCATAATCAAAATACCATTTGGTTTCAGATGGCCTGAACACGCCAACATCATCATAATAGCCATCTTTGTCAAAGTCTCCAGCTAATGGAAGATCGCCCTGACGTCCCCACGGTTTTATGACTTTATTGGTGCCCCCATTTGCATCATAGTCGAAGTACCAGCCCCTGTCTGATGGCCTGAATACGGCGACATCATCTGCAAAGCCATCGCTATCAAAGTCGCCTGCGATAGGCAGATCATCCCGGTTTGCCCAGGGCCCCATCTTTCTATCGGTGGTCCCATCTCTGAAATAGTCAAAGTACCAATTGCGCTCTGTTGGCCTGAACACACCAACATCATCTTTTATCCAATCTCGATTGAAGTCACCTGCTATGGGAAGGTCACCTCTTAATGCCCAAGGACCGACAACATCATCTGATTGGCCCATAGATCCTCCTAGATATAATAGGACGGATGCAATAAAACAGATAATAATAGTAATAATCCATCTCATCATCTATTCCTCACAACTGGATTTGAGGTATTCATAGCATATTAATATGATAGATCTGTCGAAAATGTTCAATTATCCAGATATTTTAAAAAATAGTGTGGAAATATCTAGTTATTGTTGTTTTTATCTAGCTATCACCCGCCCTCAGGAGGTCTGAACCGCATGCGTCCAACCCCGCGAGTATGCC
>JAFGNK010000136.1 GCA_016927055.1 Methanotrichaceae archaeon
TTGACGGTGGCGAACAGACAGAAGTGTCCCGGCTCAACCGGATTTTCTGTAGGAGAAGGCGGCGTCCATTCGAAGGCAGCGGTGATTGCCTCTCCATCACCAACTGCGCCATGGGCAGGCACAGTAACCGTTCGAGTGTTGTCGGCAGCACCGTCCACTTTAATTCCATCGGTTTTCCAGTGGGGTTTAGTGAGGTTCGTCCCGGGGTTTGCCCAATAGAGCTTCACAGTGGCATTGCTGGCCGCCTTTGATCCGCGGTTGTGGACCCGCACGAAGACATAGTTCGTCTGCCCGTACTCCGGATTTGGGGCAGGAGGAAGCGTGGGGTCGTTGGCCAGGTTGATCCAGATGTCCGGCGATCGATAGAGGCATCCGGTTGACGGCGGGATGCCATCATCTGCAGCATTGTCCTTGATGTAGACATCAACGAAATCTAGACCTGCAGTTGTCACCAAAGCGAAATCCTGCTTCTGGCTGACCCCGGGCATGGCCGCTGTCGGGACGTTGATGCCTGTAACGCGGACGGTGTAGGTTCCTACCTGGGGAACGTTGTGGACGACCTGTTGAACATTGTTGTTGGCAGGGGCTCCCTGAGTGGTTGTTCCGTCCGGAGCGATGACCGACAGGCGCAGCTGGTTGACTAGACCTCCTGCTGCCGGAGTACTCTGATAGTCCGTCCAGACAAGAGTCGCCCGGAACGGGACTGCGGTATTGACCACCGCGAAGGTATAGGTCCTCTGATCGCCAGTCCCCACAGAATCCGCAGCAGAGTCACGGAATTCCAGCTTTGAAGGATAAGCAGGGAAAAGGGCCTGATCAAGGTTGATGCGGCCCCAGCCCTCATCGTTGTTCGGAACAGCTCCGACTTCCGGCGGTGCATACTGACCGGCCATCGGCGCAGCACCGTGGATCAATATGGCTTTGATCAGAGCCGATGATGGACTGCTAATGAGGCAAGCACTTTGCAGGTATTGGCGGATGAGAGCAACTGCGCCAGCAGTGATCGGGGTCGCCATGCTGGTCCCTCCCATGAACATATAGAAGTTCCGGCGGGCGTCGCCTGCCGGCAGCAGCCCCCATCCATGCTCACTCGCAACGCTGGAGCGCACTGAGAGAATGTTGGTCCCGGGAGCCACCACATCGGGCTTTATTCGACCGTCGTCCGTTGGACCCCGGCTGCTAAAAGCCGCCATGCCCTCCGGATCATTGGACACGTGATCCGTTCTTATCGGCACAGCCGGAAAATCCGCCAGCCATGAGCCTGTTCCATAGGGAATATCATACCCGGGCGCCGGAACCGATCCTGTTGGCCGGTTATTTTCAGACGCACCAACCGTAATACAGTTTTTAGCGGTTGCCTGCACAAGCAAGGAATCAGCATCGATCACTCCATTGCTGTTACCATCCCTTCCTTCGTTGCCCGCAGCAAAGAGAATGACCGCATCTTTATGGTTCCAGGTGAATTCGTCAATATCCTGGCTTTCCGCGGTATACTGTCCACAAATAAGATTTCCTAACTCATCCTGGCAACCGCCCCAGCTATTGCTGAATATTCTTGCGCCATCATTGTAAGACTGCAGAAAGAGGGTATTGAGGTCGTCTGGAATACCGACCAGGTAATAGCCGTCGGCCAACTGTGCCTCATAGGCAGGTTTAACGTTCAAGTATTGCTCCAGGGCCTGGAAGACCAGACGGGCATTAAAAGCCATACCCCGGATGCCCCCACTTGACAGGGAACCGTTGCCCAGCACCGATCCTGCGACATGAGTACCGTGACCGCTCTCCAGGTCTGCAGCGCCATCATCCCAGCTGGTGTTATCTAAATAAGGATGAAGCCATGCCGGGATTGCCCAGCTGCGAATGGTAACAATCCGGCCCTCAAAATCATCATGCATGGTAGCATCGTTGACACCAGTGTCCAGGCCGCTGTCCGCCACCGCAACAATTTGACCTTCGCCGTCAAGCCCGTGATGGTTCCAGACGGGCTGCACGTCGATGATGCCAGAAGCCACATCGTTGACCAGTTTAGGCATAACGTATGGCTCAATCCATTGCACGCTTGGGAGGGTCGCAAGAGCCGCAATCTGGGTGGGATCCAGGGATATGCGCAGGACCTCTTGCTCGGCTGAGATGACGCTGCCCCCGAGTCTCTCCACCTCCTTTTGGACCGCTGCCGCTTCATCCGCCCTGTGGAGAAGCACACGCAAGTTGCCAAAACGGGTGGGCTTGAACGCCTCCGACGAAATCGCTGCACTGCGAAGGGAAGCCAGGGGAATCTTACCGTGGACGCCCATCAGCAGAGGGTTGATCTTGTAGGTTGGCTGATAGGGACCAACCCAGCGCACGAAATCAAGCTGAGACACCTGGTCCTTTACTTTGGGAGTCATCCGCACCAAAAAGGCGTTCTCTGGAACATAATCACCGACGCTGCCCCCTAGCTCTCGGATCGAGTCATTCCATTCTGATTTTGCCGGGCCCGCAAACTGAACGATCCAGTAATTTTCTTCGGTTGAAGCCATTTCGACTGCAGATAAGCTCAACGCCTTGGGCCCAACAGGAACTTCGATTGTGGGATCAAACTCAATAGATCGCAGCTTGATGGTTGCACTGTCAGCGATTGATTCCAGGGGAAATCCTTTGCTTTTAAGAAGCTTAGCTTGCTCTTCATTTACCTCAGCGAGAATGCTGCCGGGGTAAGTTGCAAGTATGCGGGATACAGCGGCTTCTGCCTGGCGTCGTCTCTCTTGCTCGCCTTGGTCAACGAAAATCATGACTTGTTTGGTAACCATTTCGTTTCCTCCATTCCACACCTGTATTCTCGGATGCAGCCTCGATAACTTCTCACAGGGATCTATCGTAAAAGGTCAGAAAAACCAAATACGAGCAGATCCGGCAATAGTTGGGAAATTATCGACCCATTAATGATTATGAAATAAATCTTTCGTTGTAAAACAACATAAATATTTCGTTCTGATGGTTAATTCTTCTCTTTCATCCCCGCCATGCTGCTTGCCAGCATCACCGGCCCGTCGAAGCTGCCCCTGGCCCGGCTGGAGTCTATGAAGATTTTGTCCATCAGCACCGGCGCGCCATAGGACGCAGCCCCGCATAATAGTAATAGCGTCCGGAAGATGAGGTTGCCGCAAATGCCATCAGGAGCGATGACAATGTCGTCATCCCGGCAGCGCTCGATCAGTATCCCTTTATGGCTTGCAGCCTGGCCCGCCTCCCGGGCCCGGGCGGCGATCAGCTCTCCTTCTGACAGGCTTACGTCCACCCGCTGGCACCGGCCCCGGTCTTCCATCCGCCCGCCCGAGAGCACAGCCGCTTTGGCAGTCACGCCCATGCTCTGCAGGAATCTCGCTCCTCCCAGCAAGAGCTCCAGCCGGTCTGCCGCAGTCTCGCCCTCATCGATGCCCACCGGCCCCAGCAGGAAGGCCCAGCCGGATAGCTCCAGCAGGGCCAAACGCCGCACGCGGATGTCGAACTGCTCCGCCAGGGCCCGCATGGCCCTTCCCGCGGGCAGGTTTCCCCTAACTGCGCCCTCGATCTCGCCTGCCGCCAGAAGCCGCACCAGCTCCTTCCAGGGCTCCTGGGCGGGAATGAAATCGAATGGACAGTCGCAGCCAGGCTCGCCTACCAGGAGCAGATCGGCATACTCTGTGGCTGACTGCAGTGAGGCAATCAGCTCTGCATCTGCATTCCAAATACCGATGCCAATTCGGGCTCGCCTGGATCGGGCCAATTCCTGCAAAGAGCTGATGAATATTGAATCCATATCATTTCCATATATTGCAGCCGACGTCAGTATTACTATCTCTGTTTCTTCTTTGTGCGGACGACTTGATGATACTTGAGCATAAGATGCTTTTTCAATGAATTCCGGTTACGCACTCCTTTTCCAGATCGAAAAGGACAGTCTCTTCCGATCCCTGGCGAATGACCAGCTTTCTCGCATCCGTTACCTGGCCGATTACCCTGGCAGTCAGGCCACGCCTCTCGAATACCTCCAAAACCTTCTCTGCGTCCTCCGGTTTTGTGGTTACGACAAAGCCCATTCCCGGATACATCTTCAGCCAGCTTACCAGGTCCAGACCAGCGGGAATCGCGATTGCTTCTACATCCACCACTGCCCCCACCCGGCTCGTCTCCAGCAGCATGGCAAGGGTCCCCAGCAGTCCCGGATTGCTGATATCCTTGCCCGCCTTGACGAGGCCCCTCTCACCAAGCTCCTGCATACAGCCCAGTTGGGTGAGAAGTATCTTGCTGTCCTTGAAGCTGGTGGAGTCGAAGTTTATGGCGAATCTGGGATGAGCCTGACCGTCCATATCGGCTGCTGCCACTACCACCTCGCCCGCCTTCGCCGTGCTGCTCAGGATCACACCGCTCTTCTTTGCCTTGCCCAGGATTGCCACATCCAGAGCGCTGTAGGGCGTGTCCGGATGCAGGTGCCCACCGATGATAGGCACATGAAACTTCTCAATTGCTTTTTTCATGCCTCCCAGAACTTTCTTTGCAATCTCCTGGTCGTCCACGGAAATGACGTCAACCATGGCCACCGGCCAGCCGCCCATAGCCGCTATATCGTGCACATTGACCAGAACGGAACAGTAGCCTGACCACTCCGGGTCGACCTCCATGAGTTTGGACCAGATGCCGTCCGCAGCCAGGAGCATGACCTCTTCCCCGTCGTCAATCACCGCGGCATCCTCACCAAAAGAAGCAATGATGCGCTCAGACTCTATGGGAAAGAATTGCATGAGGCTGCCTATCTGCTTTTTGCGAGTGATGCCCACAAATCCTCGCAGCTCGGATGCCAGAGACTCCAGATTCATTGAAGAGACGTTGCGGCTCTGATCAAAAATAGATGACGGTTTGACGGGGCGAGGAGGCGCAAGGTTCTTAAACTCCTGGCTATGATGGGAGAGTCCCGCGTTTTGGGGAGTTATTCCTCTGCCGGGAAAGGCTCCAGTGGAAAAATGTCATAATAAATTTTTAAAAGTTCCTACAGCTATCGTAAATTTGGAACTGCGTAAATAATAATAATAAAAGCATCTAGCTTTATTCTCTTCAAACGATACATGTTGTGGCATCAACACACTCGAAGCCGGGGGGTTGAAAGGTAATATATCTTGCAAAGTTAGCGCAAAAGAGTATCAAACGACCTCTTATCGACAATAAGACCCCGTTTTAATATGGTCCTAAAAGAAGAGAAAACCATTCTCATCTTTTCCAACCTGCTTCTCTTTTGACAACCTGTGCTTTCCCACCCTTTTTCCCGGAATAACTTGCCCTTCGATTGTTGTCCGTTGTCTACCTTTTTTCCCAGCTCACTGCAGAGAGGAAACGGCAGAAAGCATTATGATCCCTTGAGACATTGAGGGAATTCAAGGGATGGTTAATATTGATAAGGAATTTCAGGCAAGGTCGCATTTTTTTGGCCAGGCTCGACCACGGGACAGATATCATCGGCCAGATCTCCAATCTGGCAGCGGAGAATGGAATTGAGACAGGCACTATTAGCGCTATCGGTGCTCTTTCCCGGGCTGAACTGGGCTACTACGATCAGGTTTCTCAAGAGTACTGTAAGATCCCTGTAGACCAGCCGGTGGAATTGGCCTCCTGTACCGGAAACATATCCCTGCGGGACGGCCGGCCCTTTGTGCATGCTCATGCCGCTTTATCGGACAGGACGGGAAGAACCTGGAGCGGACACCTGACTTGCGGCACCGTCTTTGCCGCAGAGGTCTATTTGCAGGAACTTTCCAGCCTGCCCCTGAAAAGAGTCCCTGATTCTATTACGGGTCTCGCGCTCTGGGGAGAAGAGTAAAGATGAAGAATTCCGAATACTTCGAGCTGTTACAGCACGGTCTTAAAAACGCCATGGAAGTAGCCCAGGCAGCCAAGAGCCAGGGGTTGGACCCTACCACCGAGGTGGAGATACCGCTAGCTGTGGACCTGGCAGAAAGAGTAGAGAAGCTGATCGGCATACCCGGCATTGCCGCGCGTGTTAGGGAGATGGAAGAGAAGGGCATGAGCCGGGAAGAAGCGGCTTTAGCCATCGGTGTAGATTTCGCAGAAGGCCGTCTGGGAAAAGGCGCCTCCAAGATCGAGTCCGTAGAAAACGCCATCCGCACATCGGTTGCCTTGCTAACCGAGGGCGTGGTGGCAGCTCCCATTGAGGGAATCGCTCGCGTAGACCTGGGGAAAAATGATGATGGAACAGAATACCTCAAGGTCTACTACGCCGGCCCGATTAGATCAGCAGGCGGAACCGCCCAGGCTCTCTCGGTTCTCGTGGCTGATTATGTGAGAAGAGCCGTTGGCATCGCTCCCTGGAAACCGAGGCCTGAAGAGGTGGAGCGCTATGTAGAGGAGATCGGCCTTTACAAGCGCGTAGCAGGACTGCAGTATTCCCCCTCGGACGATGAGATTCGAACTATTGTGCGAAACTGCCCCATCTGCATCGAGGGTGAGCCCACCGAGGAGGAGGAGGTCTCAGGATACCGCGACCTTCCCAGGATCGAGACCAATCGCGTGCGAGGCGGCATTGCACTGGTCTCAGCGGAGGGCATTGCCCTGAAGAGGCCCAAGCTCAAGAAGCATGTCACCAAACTTGGCATCACAGGCTGGGAGTGGCTTGATTCTCTGGCCAGCGGCAAAAAGGAAGGCGGAGACTCATCCCCCAAGTTTTTGCGAGACCTGATTGCCGGCAGGCCCGTCTTCTCTCATCCCTCCCGGCCGGGAGGCTTCCGGCTGCGCTATGGGCGGGCCAGAAATACGGGCCTGGCCGCCGCCGGCATCAATCCCGCCAGCATGCTGCTTTTGGGTGAGTTCATGGCAGCAGGAACCCAAATCAAGGTGGAGCAGCCGGGAAAAGCAGCCGCGGTAGCCCCAGTAAGCTCCATCGAGGGGCCGACGGTGAGGCTCTTAAACGGCGATGTAGTGCGCTTTGATGCCGATCAGGACATTCTGGAATGGATGCCTATAACCTGCAAAGATCCCAGGACCATTCAAGCAGCGCTCAAGTCCCATGTATCCAAGATTTTAGACCTGGGCGAGATTTTAATCAGCTACGGTGAGTTCCTGGAGAACAACCGGCCCCTGGCTCCTGCCTCCTATGCCTTTGAGTGGTGGGCAGAGGAGCTGCTAAAAGCGGGAGGAAACCCAGCCGGCAAAGAGAAGATCGGCGGTCAGGAAGCCATAGCCTTGTCCCGAGAATACGACGTGCCCCTGCATCCGGCTCATACCTACCTGTGGCACGATCTTTCTTTGCCGGAGTATAAGGATCTTGCCACTCTGGTATTCTCAGACGGCCGTCTTGATTTTGGAAAGCTCCTGCTTCCAATGCCTGCCAAGGAGGCCCTGGAGACGTTGCTGGTGCACCATAAGGTCAGAGCTGGAAAGATCATCATCGAAGATCCGCTGCCTCTCTTGCTCTGCCTGGGATTGGAACAGGATGGCGACCGCCTGAAAAAAGTCAATGCGGTGTTGGAGGGGGGGCCGAAAAATGAGGACAACGCAGACAGCGATAAAGCAAATATAGACAAGGTGGATGCAGACAAAGTAGATGGCGATAAAGTAGATAGCGATAAGGCAGACGCAGAAAAGAAGGAATGCTCTGCATTGGATGCTGTCAACAGATTATCCGGTCTCGTCGTTCGAGCCCGGGCACCCACGCGCATCGGTGCTCGCATGGGCCGGCCCGAGAAATCGGATAAAAGGCTGATGCGCCCACCGCCGCACGTTCTCTTTCCAGCGGGAGAAGAAGGCGGCAAATCAAGGTCAATTAAAGAAGCTGCCAAGCACTCCACAAACAATACCACCGGCATCATCAATGTGGAGATCGAGCGTCGGGTCTGCAAAGATTGCGGCAAAGAGGGCTTTTCCTTCCATTGCGAGTGTGGCGGCTTTACAGAAAAAAAGAGAATCTGCCCCAAATGTAACATTCCCGCCCCGGACAAATGCCCTAAATGCGGTAAAGAAACGACGGCCGCCTCCAATATGCAGATCGATGTAAAGAAGCTGTATCACCAGGCGCTGGAGCGTTTGGGCGAGCGCGAACCTGAGACGCTTAAGGGCGTCCTCGGCCTCACCTCCCGGGATAAGACTCCTGAGCCTCTGGAGAAGGGCATTTTGCGAGCCAAGCACGCAGTGAACATCTTTAAAGACGGCACGGTGAGATACGATCTCACCGATCTGCCGCTCACCCATTTCCGTCCGGATGAGATCGGCACGAGCCCGGATACTCTGTGCAGTTTAGGCTACACGGAGGACATGCACGGCCAGCCGCTAACTGCCGTGGATCAGGTCTGCGAACTTCGCGTGCAGGACATCATTTTAGCCAAAGATGCGGGAGTGCACCTGACCAAAGTGGCCAAGTTCGTGGATGAGCTTCTCGTCAAGTTCTACGGTCTTGCGCCCTACTACAATGCCAGTACCCCTGCCGACCTCATTGGCACACTCATGGTAGGCCTCGCCCCCCATACCTCGGCAGGCGTACTCTGCCGTCTCATCGGCTACAGCCCGGCCTCAGCAGGCTTTGGCCATCCCTTCTTTCATGCCGCCAAGCGCCGCAACTGCGACGGAGATGAGGACTGCGTAATGCTGCTTATGGATGCACTGCTCAACTTCTCCATGTCCTACCTTCCTGCCAAACGGGGAGGAAAGATGGACGCCTGCCTGGTCATGACCACCATTCTCAATCCGGCTGAGGTGGACAAAGAGGCTCATAACCTCGATTTGACGTGCATCTACCCTCTGGAATTTTATGAGGCCAGCCTCAAGGGAGCAAATCCCAAGGATCTGGAGGCGAGGTTTGATCTGGTCTCCAAGCGGCTGGGCTCCGATGCCCAGTACGAGGGCTTCAATTTCAGCCACGGCACAACAGATATCGCCGCCGGCCCCAAGAACAGCGCCTACAAGACCCTGGAGACCATGGTCGACAAGATGGACGCTCAGCTGGAGCTGGCGCGCATGATCCGGGCAGTGGATGAGCAGGATGTAGCCGAACGGGTCATCAACTCTCACTTTCTGCCCGATCTGATAGGCAATCTGCATGCCTTCTCCAAGCAAAAGGTGAGGTGCGTGAAGTGCGGGGCAAAATACCGGCGCCCTCCCTTAAAAGAGACCTGTCCCAAGTGCGGCGGCAGGATAATTCTCACGGTGCATGAGGGCAGCGTTCGGAAATATCTGGAGGTATCCATAAAGGTCGCCGAGGAGTACGGCGTGAGCAGCTACACCAAGCAGAGGCTGCAGCTTTTGAAGATCGAGATCAACTCCCTTTTCAAGAATGACAAGGCCAGACAGACGGGCCTGGCAGACTTCATGTAACTGAATCTATAAATTTAAATATCAATCGAAGAGATAGATTACTGAAAAGAAGGGGATGACAGCTCATGCTTAGACGGGGGATTATGCTTTTGCTGCTGGCGACATTGCTCGCCGGCAGTGCGCTGGGTAATGGACAGGGCGATGCACAGGGCGATGTGACAACCATTCCTGCCTCGCAGGATGTTTACATCAGCATGGGAGGGAATATAGTTTCTGTTTATAATCAAACTGATTTTCTTCTCTGTGCGGTCAATATGCCGATGGACGGCAACGAGACCGAGAAGAGTTATCCCGGCGTTCCAGCAGTTCAGTTTGATATTTCCAGCCTTAACATCACCGAAGACGACGTGGCGGTTTTAGTGCTAAAAGCAGCATCTATCCAGAAGCAAAAGGATCCAATATTGGTCGCATTGATGTCCATCGGCTCAGATTGGGAGGAAAGCTCGGATTACACCACATTTCTGGTCAATATCCTTCCTGCCTGGAATATCATCAAGAAGAACGATGCCACCCTTATGAGCAGCAACACCGATGGTGACCCTGTTTTTGCCTTTGATGTCTCCAAAAAGCTGATGGATGCCAGGGCAAAGGGAGACAAAATATCCTTCCTCCTGGAGGCTAACAGCAACAGCAGCACGGAAATTTCCTTCCTGTCTCGGGAGAGTGGCCAGGGGCCGTGCCTGATGATCATGCCCTATCCGGTCTCCTTGCCCCAACAGGCCACCCAGCCTGACCTGCAAAATGATTCGGCCTCGGCTCAGGAGCTTTCTTCGAGCTTGCAGCCTGATCAGGACTCAAATCTTGCCGAGAACATTAACCAGACAGGCGAGCAGGAGCAAGCAGAAGCAGAAGTGCCCGTGGCTCCGATGGCGATTGCGGCAGGCATAACGGTACCTGTGGCAGGCAGAACGCAGAGCAACCAGAGCATGGAGGTGAAGCTGGAGCTGCCTCCCGGAATGCCTTGAGCTGATTGCAAAATATCGAAATATCAAAAGAGATGGGGCGCTTTGTGCGTCCTGTGTTTTTTCCAGCAAATGCGGGCGGACTGCCGGGAAGTGCCCCCACCAATTTTTTATAATTTTCTAAATATATGTCTAGCGGACCCAGCTGGGGCAGCCTGGGCTCGCTGAGTTTTCTGTTTGCGCTCTAGAGCTTCACAGATGATTTTGGCGGTTTGATTTTTTCATGCTGCCTGTTCTGCTGGGGTGCCGCGCGCGGATGTTACGCGCGGGGCGAGTAGGGCGCCCTCAACGCCGGGGAGGCTTGGAAACTTGGCTGCTAACGGATTGACGGACTCTCCAGCGAAGAGCCATCAGGACGATTCATCCCAAAGCGAAATATATCTGAATGTATAAATAACTTTGATAATGGACTTCTTCTCCCATGCACTGCTGCCATTCCTGCTGGGCAGCTATCTCGGCCTGGACAAAAGGCTTCTGGCAGCCCTGGTGCTGGGCGGCATCGCTCCAGACCTGGATGTCTTTTTCTCCTGGATCAACAACGTCTATCCGACCTCGCTTCTCCTGGTGCACCGGGGAATCACCCATACCCTGTTCTTCGGCTTCTTCTTCGCCCTGATGCTGCTTTATCTCTGCACCCATGAGCCGGTCAAAGGCTATTTGGGCAGGATCATCAAATTCGATCTTGACTTTTCTGCCTCCAGCATGGCCTTTGTCTATGCCGGCGTGCTCATCCACCTGGCTTTGGACTTCACCACGACCATAGGCGTTCCCCTCTTCTATCCCTGGCAGTCGTTACGCTATTCGGCTGATATCTTCTTCCAGATAGAGCCGATCATACTGATAGGCACTTTCCTGGTTTTGGCGGTACTTATGCGGGATAAGTCCCACGCAAAGTTTAATAAAAATTTGTTTATCTTATTCATGGTCTTCTTGCTGGTAGTAGGCGGGATAAGGATGGAAGGGAAACAGTCCGCTCAGAGCTATTTCAATGGAACAGGTGCTGAGGTTTTTCCAGAATCAGGCCTTTTCCAGTGGGCGGTTTTGGAGGATGAGGGTGAGAGGTACCTGGTTTCCCAGTATGACTATCTTGAGGGGAATATATCCAGTAGAACGGCCTTCCCCAGGCTGTTTGTGGCATCGAGTGTCGAAGAGGCGGAAAAAGAGATAGCTGCTGCGGAAGAGCTCCCCCAGGTCAGGCTTTTTCGCTGGAGGGCCTATGCCGTGGCCATAAACGCCACCTCAGAGAACGGATCCTCCTGGGAAATAGAGTACTACGATCCACTGGTCAAGGCGCAAATGGATGGTTCCAGGAGATTGTTCAGGCCGCCGTCGAGGAGCTATGGATCAGTAAAGGTGAGGGTGGAGAACGGGGTGGCGAGAGTGGAGGATTGAGGAAATTTGGGGTTTATTGGTCCTCGCCGGAAATGATTTTGGGTTCCTCGCTGTTTCAAGTGGGTAATAGAATAATCGAGTCCTCCGTGCGTTCTCCGTGCGTTCTTGCCTCTGTGGTGATAATCCGTAACCATTTAGTCATAACCAGTGGCGAGAGACGTTCCACCACAAAGATCACAA
>JAFGNK010000137.1 GCA_016927055.1 Methanotrichaceae archaeon
CACCTCAAAAGGAAGAGTATGATGGGGTTGCTGAGATTCGAACTCAGGTCACAGCGTCCCGAACGCTGTAGGATGGACCAGGCTACCCTACAACCCCTTCTACTGGTACCGCCTCAGCGTGTCCACTATCTCCACGTGAGAGAGAAGCATGCGCCTGCAGCAGTATTTTTCTATTCCCAGGTCATCCAGGACTTTGCCGGGAGGCTCAGTCTTGATGCGCTCCCGGTATTCCTCCCAGACATGGGAAACGACTTTGCCACAGGAAAAACACCTGACTGGAATCAAGCAATTTCACCTGTAGGACTTCTGGTACTTAGACCTGGCACCGGGTCCGCCGAACTTCTTCTTCTCCTTCTGCCTATGATCGCTGACAAGGAGATTTCGGTCGTATTCGGAGAAAGCCTCTTTCAGCCCAGTGTCGCCACTCCACTCCACAATGCCTTTGGCAATGGCAGTGCGAACGGCATCAGACTGTCCCATAGTTCCGCCGCCGGCAACTACCACATCGATATTCATTGATTTTATCAGATCTCCTGCGATCTGAACGGGTTCCTGAATCTTGAGTCTGGCAAGGCGTGGCTCGTAGATATCTAAGGGCACCTTGTTGATGCGAACAACGCCCTTTCCTTCCTTTAAAGTGGCCCTTGCAGTTGCCGTCTTCTTCTTACCCGAGGTATTAATTATCTTCATAGCAAGCCCTTCAGAAGTTTGCGCCGAGTCTTCGGCTCAAGGCCCCAAGCTCGATATATTTGTTATTGCTCACGGTCCTCATCTTAGCTGCGGAAGGTTGCTCTAATGGCATTTCCTTAAACTCTCTGGGTATACCCACATATACCCGCAGCCGGGAGAACGCATCTCTTCCCCGCCTCATCTTATAGGGAAGCATGCCGCGCACGGTCCTCTTGAGGATCATCTCTGGCCGGCGGGGGAAATAGGGACCTCTCTCCTTATGGCCTCGGTCTCTTGTTTGCCCATAATCTTCAAAAATGTAATCCTTTCCGCCGGTAATGAGTGCCTTCTCGGCATTGACGATCTTGACTTCTTCGCCAGCTAAAAGGCTCTTGGCGGTTACGCTAGCCAGGCGTCCCAGGACCAATCCAGTTGCATCTACTACGATCATTGCTTCACCTCAAAATCTTTATGCCCGATCCCTTGGGGTGCTCAACCATCAGCTTTTCAATCGCCAGGCATTTGCCGCCTGCTGCCTGAATCTTGGACATGGCCTGATTGCTAAAATTGAGAGCTGCCACGGTAACGCTGTGTTCCAGATCGCCGGAGGCCAGCACTTTTCCGGCCACGAGCACAGTATCGTTAGACTGAGTGTGCCGGTTGATCTTGCTGAGGTTTACAGCAGCGTAGTTGCGACTGGGCTTCTCCAATCTCTTGGCGATATCGCGCCAGATGGGTGCGCCAGTTTCGCGAGTCGCCGCCTTAAGGTCGCCGATAAGGCGGACTATCCTTGGATTTGTCTTCTCAAATGTCATTTCAATCCTCCGCATGGCCCCTTTCGAGCCGACTCACGCGTCAAGCGCGCGTTCGAACCTTAGTATAGGTTCATGCGCCCAGGGCATAATCATCCCTGTGCGGAATATGTAGATCGTAAATGCGCCAGTATTTAAGGGTTTTCCAAAGCACAGGCAGGGCGGCAAGAGAGCACATCTTTCCTGCTGCCAAGATTTTGCCAGGCTAAAGAGACAAGCTGAAGGCAGATAGCTCATTGCCGAAGGTAGATAGACCATTTGCGGATCAATAGTGTAGATCAATCGTAAGTACCGCAAGTAAGATATTAATGTAAGAACAATTGGAAAATTGCGGCGAAGTGAAATGATCGACATCACCCTTGCGGCGTGCATGGCTTTTGGCTTTGCCCTGGGAATTTTGAGCGGACTTACTCCCGGCCTGCACCTGAACAACTTTGCCGCCATGCTGCTGGCGACCTCGCCGCAACTGTTGGCCATGGGCCTCTCGCCCTTTCAGATGGCCTGCATAATCCTCTCCGCCAGCATCTCCCAGACATTCTTTGACGCCATTCCTGCCATCTTTCTGGGCGCGCCCGATTCAGAGACGGCTCTGACGGTACTGCCCGGCCAGCGGCTCATGCTGGAGGGCAGAGCCATCGAGGCGGTGCGCCTCTCCGCTCTGGGAAGTGCAGGGTCAGTGTTGTTCGCCCTTCTCTTGATCATCCCCCTGTCCTGGATCGTCGCCAACTACTACGATTACCTCACAAAATATGTAGGAATTCTGCTCCTGGGCATTGCTCTGATGATGATCAGGTCGGAGAGCGGCCCCTGGATTGAGGGGCGAGGGTCCTGGGTGCACTACAAGTACAAGGGGCTTGCCGGCCTGCTCTTCATAACCGCAGGCCTCCTCGGCATATTCGCCTTCGATCATGAGCAGCTGCTAAGTTCGCCCCTGGGCCTGGAGCCGCAGGTGCTCCTGCCCCTCCTGTCCGGCATATTCGGCGCCTCCTCTCTCCTGCTCAGCCTTTCCACAGAGACGGAGATTCCAAAGCAAAAGGAGAGTGAGATCAAGCTATCATCCAGCTCTCTGGCTAAAGCAATCTTCTCAGGCGGCCTGGGAGGATCGGTAGTGGCATGGATTCCCGGCGTGTCCCCGTCCGTGGCAGCCATAACGGCGCGACTGGGGGGCACCCCTGGCCCGGAGGAGTTTCTGGTCTCTATTGCCGGAGTAAACACTGCCAATGCGCTATTCTCGCTGGTGGCGCTTTATGTGATCGACAAACCCAGGAGCGGCGCGGCAGCGGCCATTCAGGAGCTAATGACCCTGGACAGGAGTATATTAGCCCAGATGATAATAGTAGTAGTAATAGTAGCCGCGGCATCCTACCTGGCCTGCATCGGCGCTGCGCCCTTAGCCGGGCGGGCCATATCCCAGCTCAACTACAAGCGGCTCTGCCTGGGGGTGATGCTCTTTTTGGTGGCTATGACCTACGCATTTACGGGGGTCTTCGGGCTGTTCATATTCTTTTTATCGACTGTTATCGGCCTGATTGCACCCATAGCCGGCATCCACAGGACGCATGCCATGGGAGTGCTGATGCTGCCGCTGATTATCAGGTATATCTAGAATGAATATTCATTAACATTAATATCATCCAGTCTGCATTTCTCGCATAAATGAGATACATACACGCTAAAGGCATTAAAAATTTGTTAACCAAGTTGCTCCGGATCCAATGCGTTGATCAGATTGTATTCCTAATTGCTCTGTATCTCCGTGACTCTGTGATTAGATTCCGAACTGCGGTTTTATTTATCGGTAGCTTCTCCAACAAAAACCACAGACAGAGGCACAGAGATAATAGATTCTCGCGGAGCAGATCCCAATACTTTGGAGTTGATCTGGAATCTACCTGGGATGTGGTTAGCATTGAACTAAAGCAGCAAAACGACAATCGAGCGCAAAATTCAAAAGAAAAATAGTTCAACAGGGTTTATTGATCAACCCTGCCCCATTTTGAAACCCATTAAATGATCAGTATCTTCTAGGCGGCCTAGCAGGCTTATGCTTCTGGTAGCAATCGCTGCAATAAACCGGCCTGGATCCATCGGGCTTGAAGGGAACTTGACATGTCTTTCCGCACTCTGCGCAGGTGGCATCGTGCATCTCTCTCGGGCCGCTGCTAAAGCCGCCCCTGCTGCCGCTTCCGTATCTCTCCATTTAATTCACTTACCTTTGGCATCGATTCCATGAATCGATCCTACTACAAAACATCCCATCAAACTCAATTGATTCGACGATATGCAGCACTCCTTCAAAGGTCTAACTACTCTATATACCTGTTGGTTATAACCAGTAGATTAGAAGAATGTATAATTGATATCCATGAGTACACCAGGACTGGGGAAAAACCAGAAACAAGGTAGCGATTAATTCTAGCAATAAGGATAGCGACGAAAAATAGGTCCTTGCAGGGCTTGTTGCTCAACCCTGCCCCACTAAATACCCATTAAATATTATCTAATACGAACAGATCGCTTAAGGCAAATCGATCTGATCAGTATCTTCTGGGCGGCCTGGCAGGCTTGTGCTTCTGGTAACAGTCGCTGCAGTAAACCGGCCTGGATCCATCGGGCTTGAAGGGAACCTGACATGTCTTTCCGCACTCTGCGCAGGTGGCATCGTGCATCTCTCTCGGGCCTCTGTTGAAGCCGCCTCTGCTTCCGCTTCCGTATCTCTCCATTTATTTCACTTACCTTTGGCATCGATTCCGTGAATCGATCCTACTACAAAACATCCCATCAAACACGATTGATGCGACGCATATGCAGCTATTTTTTAGGGGAATGGATATTTGATATACCTTTCGGTCTATCTCCGTGATTCGGTTTCAGGCGTCACAATCGGATCACGAGCATACAAACAGACATTCTTCCGCCCAGCTATCCTGCCAAATCTAATTAGACATATCTTTAATCTTTAGTCGCCACCGTCCCCACCATCCCCCTCGTCTCCTCCATCGCCACCAAAGTCGCTATCAAAGGCAGAATCAAAATCGGAGAACGAACCCAAGCGGTCCAGGATATCAAAATCGAGATCTTCGAAGTCAAAGCTTGGATCCATATCCGTTAAATCCTGGTTATCTTCATGGATCCAGATTGGCAGATTCCCATGTCGGAAGTGGCCATAACAGTGATAATTATAATAATCAGATGTCCTTTTATTCTCATTGGCCAGGGCTCTGCCCCATTCCTCAATAACCTTTAGATCGTACTGCTCCAATAGCATGAGGTTGGGGCCGCATACGGAGAGATAGGCCTTGGCCCGGCCCGGATCGCTCTTCACCCAGGTCTACAAATTATCTCCCTCTGCAAGAAGACTCATTATTATCCTCTGGGCATCCATCCCCTTCTCCGTCAGGACGTACACGGTCTGAGGGATGAACAACAACCGTTTTCTCTCCTCGGTCCGGAAATAATCCTGCTCATAAAGAGGTTGGCGCAAAATGGTCCAGCGCATATTTCTTTAAGCTGCCTACAGATCGATAAACCTCTCTGGCCAACTTATCCAGCCGCTCAGTCCCATGGATGTGATCTAAAATGATCCTCTCATGAGGCTTAAAGCTTAAGTCGGAACTGATCTTTTCCTTTCGGATATAAATTCTCTTTTTTGAAGAAAACATTTGCTTCTCTTCTTGAATGTGAGCTTTGAGGACACCATTGAGCATGAGATCAGCAAAAGTGAGCTTGATCATTCTCTTTCCTTGCGGATTGTTCGGATCAAGGAGCATCAACGACTCAGCTGGTGTGAGGTTCAGGATTTGGCTTGGGACCATCTTGATCAATCCTCCTCCGGAGATCCTTCTTACCACAGATATAGTACGTGGATCAATATATAAAATTTTTTAGGTGAGAGAAAGAGAAGGGCTATCAAAAGCAGCATTTTATATCCATGAGCAACACACGACCATGTGAGGAGCCATGGAGGACGACAAATACGAAATCATTTGACAGAAAAACAATATTAACAGTGCTCACTGCCCTCTGTTTACTGCCTTTCGCCATGATGGATGACTGCCGGGCGAACACTGAAGGGCAGAAGGACGTCGATCCCTCCGGGCTGGCGCTGGTGTTTCCAGGGTCTCCCGTTGCCGTGGATGACAAAAGCCTGGACGGCGCGCTCCAGATATATTCTCCTTTTGTATTGGACTGCTGGGAGCTGGGCTGCCGGCCCTGCCAGCTTATTGATCCCAAGATTAACCAAATAGCAAAGGATTCTAAGAGCAGAATCGTATTCGGCAAGCTTTGCATCGACTATAATCCAATTACTATGAACAAATATGGAGTATCAAGAACCCCAACCCTGCTCATCTTTAAGAACGGAACGCTCGTGCATAAGCATGTGGGCAATTATCCCAAAGAGGAGCTGGAGCACATAATTCAGACCGCCCTGCAAACGCGCTGAGAGGAAATGCAGATATGATGCATTATCTCTGATTTCTATCCTTTATACTCCCCGCCCACCAGCTCGCGAATCCGCTCCGCAATCTTGGGCCCCACCAGCGGCACCTCTTGCAGCTCCTCGGGAGGAGCAGTCATGATCTTCTCGATGGATCCGAAGTGCTTGAGCAGGTTTTTGGCTACGGCATGCCCCACGCTGGGAATAGCTGAGATCAAATACTCCTGCTGCTCTTTTAGCGTCCTGGCGGTCTTGTGGCCGTGCAGCTTCGGCTCGCGGCCCTCCTTGCTCTCCCGGCCTGCAAGCAGCGCAATAATCCGGGCCGTTTCATCCTGATCGTCCGTAGGAATGATGGGGACGCCATAGTCCACGGCCACCGAGGCCAAGGCCCCCCGAATTGAGCCGGCATTCATCTGCGTGGTGTAAAGATCCCTTCCCTCTAAAATCAAAACCGGCCGATCGTAAGTCCTGGCCAAATCTGCGATCTGCCGGAATAGATTTCTTTGCGGATCGATGATCGAAGATACAAAATCAGCAGCCGTCTTGCGCTCCACCGCCACCCTGTCGCTGACCACATAGTCGCCTACCTCCAGATTCTTGACAGTGACCTCGAAGCCCATGGACTCCAGGAGCTTTGCCATCCCCCTCTCCCTCGAGTCCACAAAGATTTTGCCAGGCATTCTGCCCAGCTCTTCCGCTTCTTTTTGCTTCTCACCATTCACAACGTCTTGCGCGTCTCTTTGCCCTTCGTTTTGCCCAATATCTTGCCATGCGGCCAGGCTTTCACCTTTTTCGGCAGTCCCGGCGACCGGCTCCTCAGTTATCTGCTGCTGCCGGGGCAATAACAGCATCCGCCGCGATTCCTGGTCCTGGCCGCTCAAATCCCGCATCTGCCGGTTCATGCTCTTTTCTTTACGGTCGGAGATCCAGTAGTATGCCTCATCCCGCGTGCCCTTGGCCATTAATACAATTACTCTGCCAGCTCTCGCCCTGCCTGTTCTGCCTTTGCGCTGAATGCTGCGAATCTCGGAGGGCACCGGCTCATAAAAGAGAACCAGATCCGTGGCAGGAATGTCGATTCCCTCCTCCCCCACAGAGGTGGCAATGAGGACATTATAGTACCCGGCTCGAAATTTTTGAAGAATCTCTGCTTGCTTCTTCTGGCTGAGGCCTTCATCATTCTTGCGGCTGGATTGGCCCACGAATCGCACGGCGCGAATGGCCGGATCATCTTTCAGAAACGCGAGAAGAGATGTGGCAGTGTCCCGATAGTTTGTAAAAACCATGATGAGAGATTGAGGATTCGCTGCGATCTGCTCCTGCAGTATTCTCTTTACCGCAGCGGGCTTGGGATGCTCCACCTCCAGCTCTTGCAGGGCATCCACAACCTGCCGGAACCTGGGGTCTTGCATTATCCTGCGAGACGCCTTAGAACCGCTTCGCGATAAGGCTTCACCTTGCAGCCTCTGAAAATATCTGGCCAGAGCATCCGGCCCCTGCGTCTCCGCCAGCTCTACGGCATGATGCAGCTTGAGCATCTCGGCCATGAGGGAGATGGCCGCAAATGTAGACTTATTTGCCTGCGTCTTGGCAGAGGACATGAGGGAGGCCTGCAGCCCTAAAAGTTCCTTCTTGGGGGACTTGGCATCGATTCTGACCGGGCTGACACCAAGCCGGTTCAAATCATCGATTCTTGTCTTGAGCAACTCTTCGATGGCCGACCTGATAAGCAGAAGCTCCTCGGGAACGGTAAGCTTCACCCACTCTATCTCCCGCTCATGAACAAATGAAGCGACATCCGGATCATTTTCCGTGCGGGTTTGGATCTTCTCAATTCCAAGGTTGGTGCAGATCTCGGCGATCTTCTCGCTCTGGCTGCCCGGACTGGCGGTGATTCCCAGGACCAGGGGGCTCTTCGCCTCGCGATGATAGCGATCGGCGATATAGACATAAGCGTAGCCGCCCACGGCCCGGTGCGCCTCGTCGAATATCACCAGCGAGACGTCCTTAAGATCAATCCTTCGAGAGAGTAGATCGTTCTCGATTACCTGCGGAGTGGAGACAACGATGCGACTCTTTTCCCAGGATCCTATCCTTTTTTCAGGCAGCATCTCCCCGGTCATCATAGAGACGATGTCTTTATCTTTGAGCACACGCTGCAAAAAGACGGCATGCTGCTCCACCAGAGGCTTGGTTGGTGCCAGGAAAAGAACCCTGCCCTTATCCAGTCGGGCCAGCAGCACTATGAGAGCTATGACGGTCTTGCCCAGGCCCGTAGGTACCACAATGAGGCTGGAGGCCTTGAGAGCCGTGGCAGCCAAATCCAGCTGGAAGAGCCGCTTCTCTACAGTTTGCGGCAATAGATGCGGATGCTCCAGGTAGGAGGACATGACAGATCCAATGCTATCTTGTTGTATTTGATTCCATTGTATTAACTATTTTCACATTTTAATTCAATTTTATTAATCTTTGATGATTTTTGTTTGATAATTGGGAAATTGAGGTCGAAAAGGCTCATGAGAATAATGATTCCATGGTCTTGGACCATTCTTAACATGCCCTTTAGAGAGATATAAGTCTATTGTTTCGTATTTATAATTTATGTTTATTAGTAGTAATATATCACCCATAATATCCTCAGCTCTCCCTCGCTTTCCTAAATCGTTCCTGGATATGAGAAAGGTCACCACATTGGGACGGTTTTGAAGGATAAATTTATATAATATAAAAGTAACACATAGATAGAAAGCTAAATTTCGCTTATTTAGCGAAATAGCTTGAAAATGATCGCTTAAAAAAAAGGGGGCGAAAAGAAAAATGAAGGGAGTAGTAATAGTAGCATTTGTGCTGGCAATTGCCCTTTTGGGGAGCTGTGGCACCGTGCTAGCTAATCCACCACTGGTACCACCAGTGCAGTATGAACAGTTCTGTGAGAGCCAAAAGGTGTCTGGAACAGGGATTATCGATGTCAGCACATCGGTAATCGACAAGAAGATAGCACTTGAGTACTACAACACCATGGCAGGTGATGGCGACATGGAGCTTGACTCAGAGCATGCTTATTCTCAGAATGCTGAGAAGCTACAGAGGAATGTAAGCTCGGTAAACGGCGGAAACAAGTCTGCCTTTAACCTCTTCGAGACCACCAAGCTGACATATGCAGGCGATACGCCCCTGACCGGAGGCAAGTACCTGCATTCCAAGGCATTTTACGGCGGCATCGGCGCTGATGTTCAGGAGATGTTCTCCGTAAACGAGATGGAAAAGGATGAAACTGCATTCTTTGTCTCCACGACGCCTTATCAGCCATCGAAGGTCAATAATGCAAATGTCAGCCCGGAGAACCTGATCAAGAAGCTCAAGGATGCGGGAAGAGACACTTCTGAGGTCGAGAAGCTCATGACGGCCAGCAATGGTATCTACGACCCGGCCCATCTCATCGGCCTTGAGACAAAGAACTCATTCAACGGTACCTGGGGTACCGATGCCAAGTGGCACAAGATATTCTACAAGGATATCAAGGCCCACGAGATGTTCACAGGAACCTTTGAGGCCGAGAAGCTCATCAAGTTCCATGAGAATCCCGTGCCAGACAAGATCCAAATTGCCTGTGAAGGCATCGACTGCTAGGGAAACCTGGCAGCAAACCTCTTTTTTTATCCGCTCATAAATTGGATTTCCAGGACTTTTCTCTTTGATGTTAATTTGGCAGCAAATCATATGTTCCATATCCATCCAACCAAAGCGATATAATTAGCTAAGAAAAGTACTTGAAGCCCGAAGAAAAGTACTTGAAAGCAAAAGGAATAAATGGTTAAAGCTCACGTACCTGAAAAAAAGGGCTTGATTGAGTACCCTTTTGAGAAAGGAGGTTCATGAAATGAAGTTGATTCTTACAGTCTTCGTCATCACAGTTCTTCTGGCAAGCACGGCCGTCACGGCCAGCGCTGCAGATGTTCTGGATTTGAGCACATTAGGCAAAAAACCGAGCATCGAGGCTGTCTCTCTGCCCCAGCTCTCGCCTACAATGCCAACTATTGCGCCAACCTCTCTGGGAGGCAACCTGAATAGCAATGTACTCGACCTCAGCACCCTGGGAAATAAAGCACAACTAAATACGACCGCAACCATGATCAAAGGTGCATCTCCGGTTACAATCACACCCATGTTTGCCGTTAAGAATGCCGATGTAACCAACCAGGCAGGCTCTGTCTTTACCCTGCCCCAGGCTATTTCTGCCAGTACCACCGTCTACACCCCGCCCATAGCCATATTCGGCGGAGCTTAAAGAGGAGAAAAATGAACGTTGAGCTGAAGGTGGACGGTAAGGCCATCGATTTAAGTGCCTTCCCACAAGAGATCATCGCCAACGTGACAGTAGCCATAGTCGAGTCTCTGCACGGAGTAGGCCTGGACTGGAAAGGAATTGAGATCAGAATCGATAAGTGATAAAACTCTCATTCCTTCTTGCCCTTTTTAAAGGCAGATGTGAGATCTATAAAATAAGTGCCTTCCTTGACGGCCATAATCAGTTCGTCCCTCTCGAATAGAGACGGCAGATTCAGCTCGTAGGTGCCCGGTGCAGTTATCTTGATGCTCTCCAGAGCCTTCCCTTCCGGCTTGCCATCACTTTGATGGGTATCCTCGAACGGAGGATTATCCTCGAGCTTTGGCTTTTTCTGGGTAGGAGTGCAAAGCGGAGGAGAAAGTGCCACTGCAGGAGATGCTCTTTGCAGAGCAGGCATCTCCTTGTCTATTGCCCCCAACTTTTTTTCCGATCTCCTGGGAGGTATCCTAACGCCCATAGCCGCAGTTATGATCTGCTCCTGCTGTAGTAGCTGCGCGTCCTGATCCGCCGGCTTCCTTTTCATAAACATGAACTTCTTCCAGCCACAATTCGGGCAGCCTTTCAGGATATCCTCTCCCGAATCGAAGACACTGCTGCAGCGGGTGCAGATATGAGGCATCTAGTCCCCCACGGAGACCTTGGTACTGATCTGATATTTGTCCTTCTCAATGGTGCGTATCTGGTTGGCAGGGCCGATGACTGTCATCCTGCCCTTAAGAGATCTGCCGAATATCCTGTCCAAAAACGACCCACCCTTCTTGGAAGGATAGCTCTCAATCTCTATTCCGGAGAACTCGTCCACTCGAATCTCGGTCATGGTCATCTCAATGAGGCGCACCTCCTCATCAGAAGTCAGGCCGCTCTCTAAAACCACAATCTTGCCATTCTTGACCTTGTCCAGGATGAGCCGGATCTTCTCCATGGAGGTCATTTTCTCCAGCTTCTCCCCGGATATGAGGTCCATATGCACTTCTCTCATCAAGATCACCCAAAATGAGCTGCTATCGCCTGATAAAGGTTATCTATATTCGATCCTTCTAGGGCGGAGATCGGCACCATGGCATGCTGAGGGAAGGCAGCCTTAATTCTGGCTGGCGACGCATCGGGCAGATCCATCTTATTGGCCACAATTAGAAGGGGAAGCTTCCTTGCTTCCATATTTCCAATCACTACCACGTTTACCTGAGTATAAGGATCCTCAGTTGAGTCCATAACTAAGAGCACGCCGTCCAGGTCATCCAGCCATTTAATAGCTTCAATGACGCCTTCCGTAGCCTCTTTAGCCCTCTTCTTGGACTCGCCCTCGGAGAGGCCGAAGGCCATGAACTCCTTGAAATCAACCTTCGTGGCCATGCCTGGTGTATCGACTATATCCAGCTCGATGCTCGAGCCGTTGGCGTTGATCACCACACCCTCCTTTCTCATGGCCCTGCGGGTCTCATGTGGGATGGGAGAGGCCTCCCCAAAGCTCTCATCCCCACTCCAGTCGTGCAGAATCCTGTTGGCCAGGGTGGTCTTTCCGGCATTAGGCGGGCCGTAAAGTCCAATCTTAGCCCTCTTTTTTTTAAATATCCTGTTTATCCAGGACCCAAGGCTCTCCTTTAGGCTGCTGAAAATACCCATATCCTACCTCAGATATCTGATAAGCGCATGTCTGTACTAATAATTTTCCATGATTTTTTTTCCGGCGTGGCCCGACCGATCGGTGCCGACTTGGACTTAAGAGATGATGCGTTGTCGTATGAGAGGAAATAATATAAAAGAAAAAACAGGAAAAATAGAAGGAAAAAACGGAATAAATAAAGAGAAAAAGAAAATTGCTTTAGCCGAAGATGTCCTGCGCCGGACAATGGCAGACAAATCCCTCGAACTGCCCGGATCTTCGCAAAGCCTTCCAGGCATCTTTCAGAGAAGAGTCCTTGATACTGGCATAGCTTTCCTGCAAATAGGGACAGGCCCTGATGCTGCCGTCAACCGCCACATGCATCCACCTTCTCCCGGCCATGCAGCCGAGCAATTGGCCCTCGAAATAGGTATTGGCAAAGAGCCGCGGGCCGCCAGGCGTGGAGTTGATCTTCCTGTAAAGGTCAACGATCGTCTCCTTCTCAATTATAGTGAGCTTTTCCTCAGGAGTCTTCGGCATGCCCTCCCAAATGGACAGCTCCTGTACCCCAAGCTTTGTCGCGAGTCCATAAAGATCCAGGATCCTATCCACCTGCCCGGATTTTATATGACAGGACATTGTGACCATCAATCCCGTCTCCAGAGCAATGCGTATGGCCTCCAGGGCCTTGGCATGAGCCCCAGCAACCCCTCTCACCAGGTCATGCTCCTCTGGATTGGTACTGTAGATACCGATAATAAGATTATAAAGCCCGGCTTCTCTGAGCTTGACCGCCTTCTCCACAGTCATGTCCAGACCCGGAGTGAAGAGATTTACCACAGCTTTCTCAGGATCTACGTGTTTTATCAATTCGAAGATGTCCTCCCGCAAGAGAGGATCTCCTTCGGTAAAGGTGACGATGCAGGTTCCCATCTCCAGAGCCTGGTCGATCGTGCCCAAAATGTCCTCGCGAGAGAGCTCTCCCTCGCCATCCTTTATCAGGCAGTGGTCACATTTTGCCCCGCAGCGTCTTGTAACCTCTATGGAAAGGGTCTGAGGCACCGGCCGGCCTATCGCTGTCCGCGCTTCATTGACAAGCAACCTCTTGAAAGGGCCGCTGGGAATAGGCGGAAGCCACGTGCTGGCAACTATATCCTTCAGCCTGACCTGAGCAGGCTTCTCCTCCGCCAGCCTCTGGTTTATCATCTTCAAAACCGGCTGGATCATCCGTGCCAGAGCACCCGTTGCCTGCAGGGCTCGAAGATCCCGATCGAAGTCCACGCATAGCGCGGCCGTCTTGATAAGCTGGGTCATTATGCTCTCACTTTTTTCGGAGCAGTTATAGAGTTATCGCTACATGAAGAGATAAGGTTAAATTGATCATGCCTCTTGTACGAAAGCGGTGTTGCGAAGTGTCTGAAGTTGTACTGGCCTATTCAGGCGGCCTGGATACATCTGTTTGTATTCCACTCCTCAAAGAGCGATACGGATTTGATAGAATAGTCACCGTTCTGGTGGACGTCGGCCAGCCGCGATCGGATATCGAGCGCGGAAACCGCAGAGCAAAGCTGCTGGCGGACGAGCATTGCATCATAGACGCAAGAGAGGAATTTGTAAAGGATTACATCTTTCCGCTTATCAAAGCCAATGGCTCTTACGAGGGATATGTTTTGGGAACGGCCATCGCCCGGCCGCTGATCGCCATCAAAACCGCAGAGATCGCCAAGCAGAAAGGCATAAAGAACCTGGCGCACGGATGCACCGGTCGCGGCAACGACCAGCTGCGCTTCGAGGCCATCTTCCGGGCCACAGATTGCCGGGTCATCGCACCCATGCGAGAGCTGGATTTAGCCCGCGAATGGGAGATAGATTATGCGCGCGAGCACGGCATTGAAGTTGCCGTAACCCGTGATAAGCCCTGGTCGATAGACGAGAACGTCTGGTCTCGCTCCATTGAGGGAGGCAAGCTGGAGGATCCCTATTTCGAGCCGCCCGAAGAGATCTATGGCTGGACTAAAACACCAGATGCAGGCAAGAGCGCGCAGGTAGTAGAGATCGGATTTCTAAAGGGCGTTCCCGTCTCCCTGGATGGTGTGCAGATGGGCGGATTAGAGTTGATTGAGAAGCTAAATCAGATCGGCGGCGAACACGGCGTGGGCAGGACAGATATGGTGGAGGACAGGGTGCTGGGCCTGAAGGCGCGCGAGAACTATGAGCACCCTGCGGCGACTATTCTCCTCACGGCGCATAAAGACCTCGAGCATCTCGTCTTATCCCGGGCCGAGCTTCGCTTCAAGGTCATGGTGGACGAGGCCTGGTCGGAACTGGCATATATGGGCCTGGTGGAAGATCCGCTATATTCCGACCTGAACGCCTTCCTGGATCAGTCCCAAAAGAGAGTCAACGGCTCGGTCAAGATGAAGCTCTACTGCGGAAATGCCATTCCCGTGGGCCGCCAGTCGCCTGACGCACTCTATGCCCAGGACATGGTCTCCTTCGACTCCCAGACCTTGAGCCAAAAGGATGCGGAAGGCTTTGCCAAATACCACGGCTTCCAGGCCAGGCTGCTCAAGAGGAAAGGACTATAGGGAATTTCCTGGATAGCTCATAGAAAAATTACAAGGGCAGGATTTATTTGATATCGCGGGCCAATATCTTCAGCATGCCCAGGCTCGTGATATCTGAGGACGCCAGGTCTGAGGATCTGGCTGCACTCGCCCTTGCCTTTAATGAGATCTTCCAGCTTCCGGTCACAATGCGCTGCGCAAGATTTCCCGGCGTGCGGGTGGAGAAGGGAAAGGTTCTGGATAACAACTACAGTGGACCAGTGCTCGAAGAGGTCATCAGAACCGGAAAGAGCATTCGTACCACCCCCGAAAAAGGGGCCTACCGGGGTGTCCCAGTTTCTGTCGCCCCCATAATAGTAGAAGGCCAGGTTATTGCCGCAGTGGGTGTAGTGGATGTAATCGGCACCATCGATATTCCTGAGGTCTTTGGGGCCTATGAAGATGTCTTGAAACAGGTCTCAGGTAAGGTGCCAGAGAAGAAATGAAGATCCGGAGAGCACAGCCCGGGGATCTGGCCCAGATTGTGCAGATCGAGGGGCTCTGCTTTCCCGAAGAGGCCGCCTTTCCCCCAAAGATGTTCGCTTACCTGATACGCTATGCAGTGGCAATAGTCGCCTGCGAGCCGGAGAAGAAGGTATTGGGCTTCATCATGGGGTATACTAGCGGAACTGCAGGCGCCGTCTATACCCTGGACGTTCACCCCAGCTATCGCAGGAAAGGTATCGCCAGCATGCTTATCCTGGCTTTGGAGAAGAAACTGGCAATACTAGGTGCCCAGTCGATCCGACTTGAAGCAGCTTTAGAGAAGCCCGAGACGGTAGAGCTATACAGAAAAGCCGGCTACCAGGAGAGAGAGCTGGTCAGGAACTATTATGGTCGAGGAAATCATGCGGTACGGATGTGGAAAGATTTAGCAGCGGAGAAGAGCGAGAGCCGTTTGCCGGAGCCGTGATTCCAGGGCCCCCAGGGAAACATGCATATCTCTTTCGAATAGATATTGCAGTTAGATATCTCAAGTCAAGAATAAGGATGTGTTCTTATGCTTAACGACAGGACCCGAATGAGGACCGGCGATATGGATGATGAGCTTTCTGCCGGGGTGGATAAACTGATCGACGAGTTCATGGTGATAGTTGATACCATGACCGAGGAGAGGCATCTGCAGAGGGGTATTGCCAGAAGCCAGCTGCCATGCAGCATGGTGGCCATCCTGGATAAAAAGAGCCTCTCCATTCTGGCTCAATTCCAGTTGGAGAACAGGATCGCAAGTTATTTTTATAGGCCTGATATCGCTCTGAGCCCCCATCAGGTGGCTAAAAGCGCCCAGTGGGAGTTCGGCTTTGAGGATGCTTTTCTGATACAGATTCCGGTTGAATTGGTAGAGCAAAAAACCCAGGAGCGGCATGCTGCTTTGCAGCAAATAGCATCTGAGCATATCGACTCGGAGTTTCTTCGGCTGCAACAGATGCTCATTCTCATGCGCACCCGGCCCATATTTGGACCAACTGTCCAGCCAATAGGCACAAGGACGCTACTTCTGCTGCTGCCTCAGGATACGGATCTGCGAGTAAATGATAAAGCCATATTAAACGCGAGCCAGGCCAACGACCTGCAGATTATTGAGGCAGGAGACATCAGGAGCGGAAAATCCGCCGTACATGAGATGTGGTATTCCATCAATTACGCGGCAGTCATTATTGCCGATCTCACGGGACCTGATGCAGGAATTATGTACGGCCTGGGCATCGCCCATACCCTGGGAAAAGAGACCATCCTGATTTACCCGCAAGGCTCAAAATACCTGACGGATATTCCCAGGACGCATAGAATAGAATACGAGAATAGCGATGCAGGCAGGGCAAAGCTGGAAGAGCAGCTTTCTCTGATGCTCGGCCCCATGCTGGCGTCCGTTGTGGAAAATTAGGCCAAGGCATGGGCATTATGCGCAGGGCCTATAATGTTATATATGTCCTGCATTTATACGAAGCAGCGACTCCGAACTCAGGTCTCCTAGCTTCATTTGACCCAGGAGGGGGAAAGAGGTTGAAAAAGATAAGGTTGGCAATCGCGGGCTTGGGAAACTGCGCAAGTTCCCTGATTCAGGGGATAGAGTATTATAAACATACTGATGAAAAAGAATGCATCGGACTTATGCATTATGATGTCTGTGGTTATAGAGCCGGCGATATCGATGTAGTGGCGGCCTTCGACATAGATGCGCGAAAGGTGGGCAAGGACGTAGGCCAGGCCATATTTGCGCCACCCAACTGCACTAAAGTGTTCTATCCTGAAGTTCCCCGCAAAAACGTCGAGGTCAAGATGGGGCCTGTTTTAGACGGCTTTGCTCCTCATATGCTTAATTATCCTGAGGACAAGAGATTCATCATAGCTGATGCCAAGCCGTGCGACGTGAGAAGCGAGCTGATAGAGAGCCGCGCTGACGTGCTGGTAAATTACATGCCAGTGGGATCGGAACAGGCCACGCGCTTTTATGCGCAAGCCGCCTTGGATGCAGGTGTTGGATTTGTCAATTGCATGCCGGTCTTCATTGCCTCCAATCCGGAGTGGGCCAGGAAATTCCAGGAGGCTGGTGTGCCCATTGTAGGCGATGACATAAAATCTCAAATTGGTGCCACCATTGTGCATCGCGCCCTCACTCAGCTCTTCAAGGACAGAGCCTGCGTAATGGACAGGACCTACCAGCTCAACATCGGCGGAAACACGGATTTTCTGAATATGCTCAATAGAGAGAGGCTCAAATCCAAGAAGATCTCCAAGACCGAAGCCGTGCAGTCTATCCTGGATGTGCCCTTAAACGATGATGATATACACATCGGCCCATCAGACTATGTGCCCTGGCAGAAAGACAACAAGGTCTGCTTCCTGAGAATGGAGGGCAGAATCTTTGGAGATGTGCCCATTGATCTCGAGCTGCGCCTCTCTGTAGAGGACTCGCCAAACAGCGGTGGAAGCTCCATTGATGCTATAAGGATCTGCAAGCTGGCAAAGGACAGAAAGATCGGAGGGCCGCTTCTGGCTATCTCAGCCTATACCATGAAGCATCCACCTGTGCAGTATCCAGATGAGATGGCAAAAGAGATGGTGGACAAATTCATCCTGGGCGAAACGGGCGATCTGGAGAACGTGAAGGCCTGCCAGCCACAGGCAGTGACAGTCAAATAGTTCTCCAATTTTATTCCTTGGCCGTGGAGACAGGGCCAGGGAATGCAACTCTTTTAATTGATTTCCCGAATAGCATTTATGGATTGCAGATCCGATAGTTATTCATATCTGCAAATCAGCCATGAATATCCAGTGATAGCCCATGTTCTTTCAATATGCAGATGCCACACCGGTGCAGATGGTCCCCGGACTGATTCGCAAAACCCTGGTCAGTGGCGACAAGCTGATGATTTGCCGGTTTGACTTGGACAGCGGAGTAGAAATCCCGAGCCACTCTCATCCTCATGATCAGGCAGGCTATGTAGTCATAGGAAAGATCCGCATTACTGTAGACGGCAAAAGCTGCGATCTCGGGCCAGGCGATAGCTACTCTGCCCCTTCCGGTGTATTGCACTCGGCAATTGCATTAGAACCATCTGTGGTGGTGGATACATTCAGCCCGCCCAGAGATGACTACCGCGCCGCACCTGGTTGATGCGCCTGAAAATAGAAAAGAAGACGATACCCGGTCGCATCCTTCCTGCAGCCTAATTTGATTTTCGTTTCTATTTTAATCGCCACCTCTGCCTCCAATTGCCGCTAGAACCTGATGGGCATTCTCGCGTTAAGTTAATAATATCCTGAATCGAGAAGTGGAATCACTTTGCATCTAATAGTAATAATCGTAATAGCCGTAGTAAGAATATCAATAATAGATCCGGCATAACCGTTTGCTGCAAGCAGAAATGTTCCAGGGAGAATTAGATGATGATCACAGGGAGAGTTAAATGATCGCCAGGAGAGCAGAAGAGATCGCTCCCTTCATCGTCATGGAGGTCTTGGAGAGAGCGCGAGAGATGGAACGCCAGGGAATTGATGTCATCCATCTGGAGGTGGGCGAGCCGGACTTCGATATTCCACCTGCCGTGAAAGAAGCCACCAGCCAGGCATTGGAGGAAGGGCTCACCCACTACACGCATAGTCTGGGCGATTTAGAGCTACGAGAGGCCATCTGCCAACACTATGGAAAGGCTTATGGCGTCTTTGTGAAGCCGGAGCAGATAGTGGTGACCTCCGGCACCTCCCCGGCCATGATGCTCGTCTTTGCGGCGCTGCTGGAGAAAGGCCAGGAGGTAATTATCTCCGATCCGGGCTACGCCTGCTATCCAAATTTCATAAAATTTTTGGGTGGCGTTCCCGCAAAAGTGCCGGTCTATGAAAAGGACGGCTTTCAGCTGCGGCCGGAGGCGATCCAGGAGAAGATCAGCAGAAAAACAAAAGCCATTCTCATCAACTCGCCCTCCAATCCGACCGGCTGCCTGCTCTCCGAGAGCAGCATGCGCTCTATTGCAAAGTTATCACCCTACATAATCTCTGATGAGATCTATCACGGCCTGGTCTACGAGGGCCAGGAGCATAGCATCCTGGAGTTTTCCGACCACGCCTTCGTCTTAAACGGCTTTTCCAAGCTCTATGCCATGACGGGCTATCGGCTGGGCTACCTCATCGCACCGGAGAGATTCATCCGGCCCATTCAGAAGATGCAGCAGAACTTCTTTATCTGCGCCAGCTCTCTGGCCCAAAGGGCGGGCATCGCCGCTTTGCAGGAGACCGACCTGGAGGTGGCAGAGATGAAGAGGATCTACAACCAGCGCCGAAAGTTCATGATCAAGCGCTTGAAGGAGCTGGGCTTTTCCATCACCGTGGAGCCGACAGGGGCCTTTTATGTCTTCGCCAATGCCAGGAGCTTTTCGGGCGACTCTTACCGGCTGGCCTTTGACATCCTGGAGAACGCGCATGTGGGCGTGACGCCGGGAATCGACTTCGGGCAAAATGGGGAAGGATATTTGAGGTTCTCTTATGCCAACTCTATGGAAAACATCGCCGAGGGGCTGGACAGGATTGAGAAATACCTAAGCGAGCGGGATTGAGCTGTTCTCCCAGACATGAATCCCAACAAGACAAAAACTGCAATAAGTTTTAACTGTAGATAAATTATATATCCTAGTTCTTTAGATTACTTTTATAAAAAATTAATTCAGCTTAGAGGTGATTTGATAAATCTGAGCAGGGAGACCGAAAATGGCAGGTTGGATTTCATCGACTCCATGCGCGGGATTGCGGCTCTAACAATTGTTTTCTATCACCTGAGCTTTTTACGCCTCCCTCTACTATTGGAAGAGCATATTCTCCTGGCAAGATCCAGTTTAATTTTATTTTTCATCATCAGCTCGTTTACTCTTTATTTTTCCTTAGATAATAAAAGATATGAAGAGAAGAGATTCCAAAAATTTTACCTGCGCAGACTCTTCCGAATAGCACCATTGTTCTATATAATGATAGTAATTTATTTAATTAAAGATATACTTATCCTTAAAAATGTTCCATCCCTGGCAGAAATTGCTGCAAATTTTGCTTTTATATTTAATCTTTATCCACCCTACTTTGAAAGCATTGTCACAACAGGTTGGACCATCGGGGTCGAAATGCTTTTTTATCTCATCCTGCCGCTCATCTATTCAGGCTTCAACACCATTACAAGATCGCTAATTTTCTTAGCATGCACCGTGGCCTTTGCTGATATCATCCATTCCCTTCTCAGCCAATTCCCTCCATTTAGCCAGGAGATCATGCAGGGATATATGAGTGTGGCAAGCTTCTTACCGGTTTTTTCTACAGGCATTATTTGTTATCTAATATACAAAAACTATATTCACAAATTAAGCAATGAATATCGGAAAAAAATATCCTTATTATTATTTATAATTACGCTCTTTATTTTATTTATTGTTATATTCAATCCAGCTTTTTATTTTATTCCTCTTAGCGAGCGCTACTGGCAAGCGATAGCCTTCAGCACGCTTTTCCTTTCTCTTTCATTATATCCAATTAAATTGCTGGTAAATGAAATAACCACATTTTATGGAAAGATCAGCTACAGCCTCTACTTGCTTCATCCTTTATTGATCTATTTTCTAAAACCGACATACGGCTATATCTACGCCCATATGGCTATATCCGCCGGCTTGAGCTTTTTATCCTGTCTGCTGCTGACTCTCCTTATTCTGACTCCCATCTCATGGCTGACCTATAACACGATTGAGAAAAAGGGCATTAGGTATGGGAAAAAGCTGATTGCTAGCCTGTAGCCAGCATCCCATAGATTACCCCCATCTCTTGGCGAGCATATTAATATTATGCAATTGAGAAAAGAAAAGGGCATTGATTGCGGTGAAATAATTATCTCCACGCTACAGCCGACATCTCCAGATGCAATGCAAATCCAAATGAAAAAAGACGAGATCTCAGGCCCCGTCCTTCCAATTCGAATACGGTAAGGGCAAAATAAATGAGAATCTGATCAGCAAACAACTCAGAGGATGAGATCCCTTACATCCCATAAAACGAAGAGATATTTGCATCACCGCCATTTAACCCTTTCACATGGACGCTCCATTTTTCAATCTGGGGTTTCATCCCCTTTATGATCGCAAACGACATATCCTCCGGAGATACAACGTGTAGGAGACAATCAACCCTGGCCTCCAGCAATCTGTTGCTCAAAAATCCTACCAGATCCTGCATTGCCTCCGGATAATCAGGATTAAATGCATGATTGGCAATCAAACGAAAATTGAAATGGGCACCTTCCAGAGGAATTTTCGGCAATTTTATTAGACGACCCATAGCCGCAAATATCCTCCCCATGGCCTTCATAGCAGCAGGCTCTCTGAAGTAGTATAGATCGGCAAAATAAGAGCACTCCCACAGCCCGGCGCAGGCCATGATCTCATCTCCCCTCTTTGCTACCCAGAAGTTGTTCAGACCATAGGCAGGAATCCCATTTACATAAGCCTCAAAGCTCTCCGCTGTGAAGGGCGAGAAGTGAGTACGTGATTTATTATATTCATTGACAAGAAGAGCGACCTCTTGAAGGTCCTCTCTCCCAGGATTTTCTATAGAATATTCGTGCGAGATGACGGCCTTCTTATAAACCATCAGGGCACATTGCCAGAGCATTGCCTTCTCCGCATACCCAAGACCCTGGAACAGATATTTCGAAGCACGATTGGGCTCATAAATGAAGCAGTAGGCATGATCGGCTCCTTTGTCCTTGATATCGTTTTCCGCTTCGGATATCAGCATTGATGCCACCCCCTTTCTCTGAGAACTCGGATGCACCATCACCTCTGCCAGATAGGCGTATTTGGCTTTCTTTACAGGAGCTTCTTTTATCGCCCAGCCGATCCAACCTGCGACTTTCCCTTCATCCTCAGCTACCAGCATTTTCCAGTTGTCGTAGATCTTATAGCGAGCAGAAATGTCGCCTTTCTTATCCACCCCCAATGCGCACTTATCATCACCTTGAGGGCACAGCTTCTCTATCTGCAAAAGAGCTTCATTATCTGTCTCTGCAAAAGGCCTGATTGTGATCATGAAAAGACTCCTTTCTTTGCCCATGAATTCATCCTCAACAGAGGTCCATAACATGCTATAATATTCTTAATAGAATTAATGGCTTTCTCCACAAATGCTCTATCTTCCAGTTCGCTTTCTGATTACCTATTTTCCATACCCCGAGCAACCTCATAGCCCTCTCTTTGCCGGAAAGTCGCAGGACATAGGTCCCGGCAATCGGAAAGGCAAAGCTGTATGACTATGCATTCTTCTGCATCGACAGCTTGCTCTGGATTTGCAGGGGAGGAGGTATCCGTTTTTTCAGACATCTGATCATTTCATGAGCTTTCTTAATCCCATTTCATAATCTACACCTGCCAGATCTCCTGGGGCAGACGGGTCAGCCTCTCCGCTCCGTTTGCTCCCACGAGGAAGGTGTCCTCAATTCCCACCACACCCTCTCCCGGATAGATCATCTTCGGCTCCACGGCAATGGTCATGTTCTGGGCAATTTCATGGTCCACGGGACCTATCACTGGATACTCATCTATCTGCAGACCCACCCCATGACCCACAAATCCGGCTTTGCTGCCCGGCGGGCCTCCCAGGAAATCCTGATAGCCCATTCTCGCCCCTTCAGCCTCGCAGAGGCTCCAGATCTCGCGGCTCGCCCTTCCCGGGCAAAGCTGTCCGGCTATCGCCTCTTCAATCTCCAGAGCCGCCTGGTGCGCCTCCTCCAGCTTGGCGGGAAGCTTTCCCAGGCAGAATATGCGCGTCTCATCAGCGATGTAGCCGTTGTAGCACCCGGCATAGTCCACCAGCACACTCTCACCTCGCTTGATCCTGGCAAATCCCGGCCCCTGAGAAAAGAAAATGGACATGCCCTTTCCGCCCGTGGGAGAGGATACAAAGCTTGGGAATGCAGCAGCTGCGCCGGCCATGAGGTGGCCCATGGGAAGAGACTGATTAAACCTTCTAAATGTCACCTTGCCCTGATGGCCCATGAGCCTCATGGTGCTCTCCACAACGACGGCCAGATCTATCTCCCGCATGCCCTCTCGGAGGTGGTCCGCAACGGTTGCGATCCCGGTATCAAGGATCCTGGCCGCTTCGCGGATGAGCCGGATCTCAAAATCGGACTTCACAGAGCGAATGTGCTTGATATTCTCCGAAATATCGGAAAATTGGACATCTTCTCCCAGAGCCTTGCTCAGCCGGGCATAATTATTGTAGGGAAGCACATCCGTTTCCAGGCCGATCTTGGCGCCTGCAGGCAGATCCAGATCTTTTTTGAGGGTCTTGAGGCTTCTATGCGGCTGCACGGAAAGAGGCGATTCCTGCCTGGCCCTCTCCAGGCTCTTTCGTATCATGAGAGAGGGCAGACCGTCCCTGGGAATGTAGATCAGACCGTCCTGAGCCGTGCCTGAAAAATAGCCCAGGTCCGTTGATTCAAATAATATGGCACCGGTCAAATCACCCATCCGGTCTTGCAGCTTCCTGATCCTGGCATCGATCTCCGAGCGGGGATGTAAAACATACTCCATTTATACCACCAAAACCCCATTATCCATACAATGTTGCTTTTCTCTTCATCTATTCTGATTCTATTTTGAAAATTTCGATCAATCCGTATCATTCAAGGGATTTATATTCTCTTTTTTCCTAACATTCTCATATTCAGTTCCGATCTCCTCTTCCAGGTCCAGCAGGTATCTTCTCAAGACGGCCGTCCTTGCAGCGGCACGCTTCCTGGCGCTCTTGGTATGCATGCCCGATTCCAGTTTGAGCAGCTTTGTGTAGAAATGGTCCAAATTCCATTTTCCGTCATCCGGCTCTCTGGCCCGGCAGAAGGGATCCTCAGAATGGTAAAGCGCTCTATCCAAAGTCCCTCCCGTGAGAAAGACCCGGGCAATTCCTATGGCGCCCAGAGCATCCAGCCGGTCGGCATCCTGGAGGATCCTGGCCTCCCGAGAAACCGGGACAATTCCCCTAGAAAAGCGGTGCACATCAACGGCATAGAGCACCTTCTCTCTTACAGCCTCATCCAGACCAATAGACTCCAGGAAAGCCTCCACCGTCTTTAGGCCCTGGCCCTCAGACTCGCTCTGCTTCGACGTGTGCTTTTTTTCCGATCCCACATCATGCAGCAGCGCGGCGAAAAGCAGCACCTGCATATCCGCTCCCTCCTCCTGGCCAATTATCCGGGCATTTTTGTAAACTCTCAAGACATGCGAGAAATCATGAGCTGGATCGGCTCCCCGGTACATGGACCGGATAACGCTTATCCAGGATTCGGGATCAAATTCATGGGAGGCCATCAAGAAGGATTTGCTGCTTTGAGATAAATATTCTGTTAGGGGACAGGAGGCAAAGCAAAAAAAAAACGGAGACGGAAATTATTGCCGCAAACCACTAGCTGATGGGCGCATAGATGATGGTGAGGATCTCCTCTGGTGCCACCTCTTTGGGATCGTTCAGGTAAGCTTCTCTTAAGGACCCGCTAAGCTTGTAGCCGTTTTCCTCAATCCAGGCAAAGAGCCTCTCGTAAAACGGCTCGCATTCCTCGTAAGGCCCCTTGTGTACTATCCGGGCCATCTTTCCCCCAGAAAGCTCATAGCACTTGATCTCATCGTTCTCGGGGACTTTTTTGGCAATGGGAACGCAGACCTCTATGTCGGCATTGCCTGCCTCATCCGCTTTCATGGCATCTTCTACGCTCTTCTCATGCCAGAGATAGAGAGGGGGGCCGGCAATTACCGCACCCCGGCTCACGATATATTCAAAGAGAGCGGGAAACATCTTTGCGATCTCTTTGTAATGCCCTCTTCGCCTCATTCCGGCCACGAGCTGGGACTTTTCTTCGACAATCGTTATTTCACTCATACCATCCCACCAATTTATCAATTCAACAACTCTGCCAAACTTTTTATAAGATCCGGCCCCAATTAAATACAAATATTTCTCAATTGTCAAAGAGGTGTTTATCTGTATGTTACCGCAGAATAAATCAATAGGTCCAGAGGCTTCCCTTTTCCGGACAATGAAAGCGCTTGCCGCGTTTATGCTTCTCGTCATGCTAACATTGCCGGCCACGGCTCATTCGCCCGCCCAGGTGAGCCTCGTCTATGACAGCCAAAATCAGAGTTTACTGGTGACAACGACCCATCAGGTATCAAATCCCAGCAACCATTATGTCTACAAGATTGCTGTCCAGAAAAATGGAGAGCAAGCTCTGACCGTAGAATACAAGAGCCAGCCCACAACCACCACATTCACTTACAATTATTCTATTAATACCAGCAAGGGAGATGTTCTCAAAGTTACAGCCTACTGCAGCATTGCAGGAAGCAGGTCCACTGAGATCATAATCGGAGAGGAGGCAAAGCAGGTAGTGTAGCTTCGCCTGCAGAACAATACTGCCGTCGGCCAGGAGATATTCACAAGGAGATATTCGCAGAATGATGGCTGCAAAATGATAC
>JAFGNK010000138.1 GCA_016927055.1 Methanotrichaceae archaeon
GCTTCTTTGAAGATTCGTTCCCAGTCGTCTCCAGAATAGTTGGGGCCGTGATGGTGTCCGATAGGTTCCACTGCCACGAATCCACCATCTTTTTGGAGCACGCGCCGGATTTCCAGCAAACCCTTCGGGATCTCGTCGAGATGGTGGAGCATGAAAAATGAGTTGACAGTTTCAAAGGAACCGTCTTCAAATGGCAGGCAGTAGACGCTTGCCGTCTTGAACTCGACATTTTTTATGCCCAGAACTTCGGCGTTCATCCTGGCCTGCCCGGTAAGGGAATCGAAAAGATCGACCCCGAAAACCTGGGATTCTGGGTTATGCTCTGCAATATCGAGGGTCAGCCTTCCAAAACCGCATCCGACATCGAGGATCCTCTCGCCCTCTATCTTCGATAGGACCATGGGCCACACCCGGCTTCTCGTGGCAGCGGGCCGGGATTCTGGGAAGCTCACCACATCTTTGCAAGCAGAGGCATCGATATGGGTGTAAGGAAGGATCGCATAAACCTTTGACTCGTCTGCGGCCATGAGCCCCTTGACGTAAATCGTATCTCGCCCGGCTCTGCCCTTTATCAATTCAACGATCGAAACCCCGGCACCGCCGCAAAAACGCTCGTTCCATTCCTTCCCGTGTCCCGAATACTCCATGTCAAGCGGGGTGTGGATGACGATGTAGTGAGAATATTCGGGGCGGAAATATGTGGATGAATCAAGGCCTTGGCTGAGCTGAATTTCGCTTATGCTGTCTTTGAAAAGGGCGAGGAATTGCAGGGCATCGCTGTCTGTGCAGTTTCGGACGGTTCCGATCTTTTCAAGCATATCCATGAAAATGGCTTTCCGGAATAAAAAGCCGCCTATTGCTGTCTTCTTTGTCATGGGCTCTTCCTCTCCGATATTGGCGTCTTCATCCGCCCCGCCCGCTTCTTTGATCTGGCTGCCGGGCTCTTGATGGTTGTTTTGGTTATGATCTCTCGGCCAGCTTTTTGGCGAGATTCAATGCCTTGCTTCTTGCTCAGGCCGGACATTTCCGCCAACCTTTTTTTCCAGAATTTCCATCGTCTGTGGGAAGTTGAGCTATAAGATCTCTGCTGCTTCTGATTTCTTTGTAGAGAATGAAGAGGACGGATGGAGCCAGGTGATCCATGTCGGGCCTCCCGCACAAAGCTTTGATCCTGTTTAGATTGTTAGTATTATTATATTTTTTATTGATATCGATAGAAGGCTCTTCGCCATTTCCAGTGGCTAACCTGAGGTCCCTGTAGTTTCCATCTGCAAGTTAAGTCGCTTTGTGCGTGCTTTGTGAGCTTTGTGATCTTTGTGGTGAAACGTCGCTCGCCACTGGTTATAACCAGATGGTTATGGACTATCACCACAGAGGCATAGAACGAACGGAGGACTCATAGAGAACTTGATTATTCTATTGCCCACTTGAAACAGCGAGGAACTCGATAGAAATGTTAGACTAGACAAAAGAATGGATTTTTCGGTCCCACTATCTCCTACAATTGGCAAAGACTGTGATGCACTCTTCTCGATCTGCCAAAATCCAGCAAATGGTTGCAAAGCATTATCTATGTCTCAGTCCATCTGTAAAAAGATAACACGCGTTAAATATATTTTATTCTTATCTGATTTAAGCCACTTGAGACGGCTCCCCCAAAAGACGTTTAAGCAATAACTATGCATAATACTGTGAGCAGAATATCGTTCAATAACAAAAGGAGGATTAGAGAGTATGGAAAAGTTTCTAGGCTATGTTCAGGATGGCAGGTTTTCGATCTTGATGCCCCGTCCTCAATGCTGCACAGTCAAGCTGACCCGCATCTCCAAGCCGGCATCCATTGCTGAAGAGCTGACGGCCTCTCATGAGATAAGTCTGGCAGAATACGAAGGCAGAGCCATCATGGTGACCGGAGTTCTCCCCGAGCACAAGGGCTGGCTCTATGAGGCCAACGTTATCGATCAGGTCGGCCCCATTATGAGCGAGGTCGTCAAGGAGATCTTTGGCCCGAGATGATGTACCGTTCGAAAATTTTTTTAAATATCAGAATTTTTCTCATTTTTTATTTTTTATTAATTATAATTATTATAGGATGTGACTTTGGGTGAATGAAAATTCTGGTGCATCAGAAGAGAAGAGTTGCGATCGGCGTTGCGAAACCTGCCAGCAGCGCAGCACCTGTTCAGATTCCGTCGCCATAAAGATAGCCAGCCGCATGTGCCGGATAAAGCACAAGATCCTGGTGGCAAGCGGCAAAGGCGGCACAGGAAAGAGCACCATCGCCGCCAACCTGGCCGTGGCTTTAAGGCAAAAAGGCTATAGAGTGGGACTTTTGGATGCAGACATCACCGGCCCGGACATACCCAGGCTGCTAGGAATCGAGGATATCCGCCTGCATTCCGGGCCGGAGGGCATAGAGCCTGCCGATGTGCAAGGGATAAAGGTGGTCTCCATGGCTCTTCTCCTGGATAACAAGAAATCTGCCGTGATCTGGAGGGGGCCCATGAAATCAGCGGCCATAAAGCAATTCCTCTCCGATGTCAACTGGGGTGACCTGGACTTCTTCATCGTTGACCTGCCGCCGGGAACCAGTGATGAGCCCATGAGCCTCGTCCAGCTTATGCCCGATCTATCCGGCGCCCTGGTGGTAACCACACCCCAGGGGGTGGCTCTCCTCGACTCTCGCAAAGCCGTGACCATGTTCCAGGAAATGGATGTACCCGTGCTGGGTTTGATCGAGAACATGAGCTGGCTGTCCTGTCCCAGGTGCAAAGAGAAAATCGAGATCTTTAAGAGAGGCAACGGAGAGGCTGCTGCCAGAGAGCTGGGAGTGGACCTCTTAGGATCGATACCTATGGACCCGGAGGTGGGAATTCTGGCTGAACAGGGCATAGTTTTTGCCGGGCGAAAGACAGAGGTTCAGGAGGCCTTCGATGCCATTGTATCCAAAGTCCTGGATAAGCTCTCGCCTCATTTGCCCGTGTCGGAAAGTTAAGGCCAGGCACTAAAAAAAAGGGACTGCAGCGAGCCCAAGCACACCCAAAGCCCGCAAAAATTGTCTTCCTAAGTCATTATCTCGTAGGTATCCTTGTGGGGATTGATGAGCAGCTTTTCTGCAATCTCCCTGGCTGCTGCCTCAGCTTCCGGCTTGAGCGTTTTAAAATAGAGCTTCCAGATGGTAGCCTTCTTCACATCCACCACATTCTCAAAGCCCAGCCGGCTTCTCAGCCTCTCCCGAATAGAGATGGCCTCGCCGTCTTCGATATGCAGGGCGACCTTGACTGGCACGTAGCCCTCCTCGAACAACAGCTCGTCAATAAGAGCAATATGGCTCTCCTTGTTCTCATTGACCAGCTCTTTAGCAAAAGCCCGGGCCATCTCCTGCGGATCTCCCGAGTCAACCTCGATGGAAAAGAGGCGTTCCTTCTTGACGTCCGCAAGAACCTTGCCAAAACCCAGACGTCGGATAAGTGTGTTCTTGACCGTGGCCGCCTCAGCATCGGGTATTTTCAGCCAGACCCTCAGATTGATCTTCTGGCTCATGCGTTCACCTCGATGTAGCGCTTCATGGATTGGAAGACTCTTCTCCCGGGACCGGGCTCATCCGGCCGCTGCTTTCTTGGGTCGAAGGCAGGAAGCTGCCAGGCGAAAAAGGCCCTCTCCGGGTGGGGCATCATGCCCAGGACATTTCCCTGCTCATTGCAGATGGCAGCTATGCTCTCTGTGCTGCCGTTCACATTGAACGGAAACTCGTTTATGATCCGGCCGTTCTTGTCGCAGTAGCGGAAGACTACCTGGCTCTCTTCGTTGAGCTTTTCGATGAGACCGGGTGTGGTGGTGACCAGATTTCCCTCGCCGTGGGCGATGGGGACCTTGAGCAGTGCTCCCCTTTCAATTATAAAAGAGGCGCTGCACCTTTTTGAAGGTGCATCATGCCGAAGATTAACCCAGTCGCAGTAGTAGCCCCGACGCACAATCTTTCCCTGAGAGACCATCACGTTTTGGGCCAGAGCCATGTCCACCTTTCCGCTGCCATTAACGCTGCCGGGAAGAAGGCCTGACTCTACCAGAATCTGAAATCCATTGCATATCCCGATGATGGGCTTTCCCTTGATCGCCTCTTCCTTCAAGGCGTTCATAACCGGCTCTTTGGAGGCTATAACTCCGGCACGAAGCCGATCCTGATAAGAAAAGCCTCCCGGTATGACAAATCCATCAAAGCCGGATAATTCTCCCGCGGATCTGTTCCAGCGAAATAGCTCGCCGTCCATGCCCACCGTCTTCACAGCTACCAGGGTCTCAAACTCACAGTTCGTGCCCGGAAACTGCATAACCGCGATCTTCATCTCATCGCCTCCGCGAGACCTGTGGTCCAGGCATTCCTCGCCCCGTCCAGCTCCAGGTCGGCCACCGCATTGCCTGCTCTTGACATCACAATCCGTCTCTTGTTTGAAACTTTGCCGATCAGCATCGGCTCCAGATTATAGCTCTTGAGGAGCTCCACCAGCCGGGCCTCTTTGCCGGGCTTTGCCTCCAGGACGAAGCCGGAGGACTCAGAGAATAGTATTTTGTCCGTCCTCATGCCGTTGTCGCTGCCCTGTACGTTATCCAAATCAAGCTCCACTCCGAATTTTGCGGGCCGGGTCAAAGCCATCTCGGCCACGCTTGCTGCCAGTCCGCCGTTGGAGATGTCGTGAGCCGCTGCCAGAAGGCCCTCCTCGATGGCATCGATGACGGCGTAGATCATATTTCTCTCCAGATCGAAGCGAACGATGGGCACATTGGCGCCCGTGACTCCCAGAATGGTTCGGTAGTACTCGGAGCCGCCCAGCTCATCAAACCTGGGCCCGATCAGGAAGAGCTTGTCGCCGGCCGCTTTCAACTCCATGGTGATGGCCTTGCTAAAGTCTTTCATGATGCCAACGCAGGCCACCACAGGTGACGGGTCCACTGAGCCCTGGGGAGATTCATTGTAGAAGCTGACATTCCCGGAGACGATGGGGACTGGAAGCTGCTGGTCTTCGTATCCTTTCAGATAGAGCTTCTTGCAGGACTCGGCCAGGCCCTTCACACCTTCCCGAAACTCCCAGAAGGCCTCCGGTTTTTCGGGATTGCCATAGTTGAGGCAGTCGGTGAGGGTCGAGGGAACAGCGCCTATGGCGGCCACATTTCGCATGGCTTCGGCCACTGCTGTCGCTCCTCCCCAGTAAGGGCTGATGCGCCCGTAGAAGGGATTGCTGTCCACGGCCAGGGCCACGCCAAACTTCTCGCCTCGCACAGGTGCGATCAGGCCGGCGTCGGCCTCGCCCGGTCTTATAACGGCATTGCCCATGACCTCAGTATCGTAGTACCGGTAAACATGCTCCCGGGAGGCGATGTTGGGCGAACTGAGGATCTTGAGCAGCACCTCGTTGTAGTCTTCGGGCTCTGGCATTTCCGGCTCGGCCAGGCTGATGATGCGCTCCTTCTCTTCCCTCTGATAACGTATGCCTTGTGTGAGGTGCTGGATGGGCACATCGCAGACGATTTCACCCTTGTAGCTGACTGTGAAGCGATCGCCGGTATTGATCTTGCCCACCACGCTGGCCCTTGCGCCCTCGTAGACATTGGGCAGGTCCCAGTCCTCGTTGTAGATCTTGAGGATCTTCTCGCGAAGCTCCGGGGGAGAGACTATGAGGAAGCGCTCCTGGGTCTCGGCGATGCTTAAAACCTCTGCGGGAAAGTCGTCTGCCTTATGCATGTCATCCAGGTTGATCTCCATGCCAAAGCCTCCTGCTGAGCCCATCTCTGATGTGGCGCAGGTAAAGCCGCCGCCGCCCAGGTCCTTGAAGCCGATCTCGATGCCTTCCTCTCTCGTCAGCGAGAAGAGGTCAGCGTTGGCCTTGAAGAGCACGTTCTTGAGGAAGGGATCGGGGATCTGCACAGCGCCGCGGTTGGTCTCCTCGTCCTCCTCTCGGAGAGCCTCTGAGGCGAAGGTGACGCCGCCCAGGCCGCTGGCATCGGTGGGCTTGCCGATGAGAATTACATCGTAGCCCCTCTCCCCGGCCAGGGGCGGAGCGCGCGAGCGGATGATCTGGTCGCGCTGCACGATGCCAATGGACACAACGTTGACCAGGCAGTTGTCGTCGAAGCTGTCATTGAAGACGATGTCTCCGCCCATGTTGGGAACGCCCAGAGCATTGCCGTACTGCCAGATTCCGTCCACCACGCCCTCTGCCACCCAGCGCACCTTGCTGGCCTTGGAGCCGTAGGGATTGCCAAAGCGCAATGGATCGGCGGTAGCGATCACAGTCGCTCCCATGCAGTTGACATCGCGGACGATTCCACCGATGCCGGTTGCTGCGCCCTCGTTGGGCAGGATTTGGCTGGGGTGGTTGTGGCTCTCGTGTGAGATGACGACGCACCATCGCTCGTCGATGGCCACGATTCCGGAGTCTTCAACAGGGCCCATGACCACATTGGGGCCATCGGTAGGAAGGAATTCTTTGAGGGTGGCGCGAGAGCTCTTGTAAGAGCAGTGCTCGGACCACATAGCATCATAGCAGAATAGCTCGGTGAGGGTGGGATCGCGGCCCAGCACCTCGGCAATGGAGCGCGCCTCGGCAACGGACATGCCAATGCCGGCATTGCGCAAACTGGCCTCCACTTCAGGATCGGAAAGACCGATTATCTTCAATTCAGGTACACCTCTAGTAGCTATGCCTATCCATACGTGGTGCGTTATGAATTTATCGATCCGGGGGGAGGGGGGATGGGATGGAGATGAAAATCAAGGTCATTGATGGAAATATCTGAGGGCAGGGGCGAAGGAGTTCGACGGTAGGACAGGCATTTGCAGGTGCTATCACTGGATCTGCATGAAACGTGTGGGCTGTCATTCAAAAACTCCCTGAATTTCTAGCAAATTAGATTTATTATTGGCTCTATAAGTCTATATAGAAACATAGATTATATTAATTTTATCGTTCTAACGCACCCAATTGTTTGAGAATATTTTTATAACTTGCTCTAATTGATTCTTGTTCGTCTTGGCTAATATAACTGTTATGGGCAATTCGGATTCTGCATTCTGCTAACTCATCTATTTTCGTTTTAATCCATGCTATTGATGGGAAGTATTCTTTAAATATTTCCCAATTATTTTCAAATATGTTACCTAGCTCCGAAAAATCCGTATAAAATATATCGGAATCTCCTCTGAGACTTGTCCATTTTTTATGAGCTTCATCTTCCTTTCGAGATGTTATTTTTTTTCGAGTTTCATTCTTTATTTTCAGTTTATTAAAATAATCGCGTCCTAATTTTTTTGCCCCTACATCTTCTATAAACAATCTCAAGGAGTTTTCTACGCAGTAGATATAAAGATAAACATGGGTCATTTCACGCCCTTTATCGAGCATATCTTTAGGCAAAATATTTCTAGAGAGAGTTTCTTGAACCCTTTCTTGGATATGTGAAATCTCTCTTGTCATTTTTTCTTCAGAACAGGTATCGATTCTTGCCACAGGTACTATTTTCGCTTCAGTAACATCATAACCGTAAGATTTATCTACAATATCATTACAGTAAGCTTTAAACTTTATACTCTCTTTTCCATCAAGTGAGATGAATTTGTCAAGCGGAACCGAAAAATGAACTTTCATCTCATAAGCATTCCATCTACTGCGCGAAAATGATGTAGTAGTAGTTATTCGGCATTCTGAATTTTGCAGCATTTTAACTATTTTATCTTCCTTTTTGTCTTTTATATAGGCAATTAGGTGGTATAAATACGAATCAGCGTATTCTTGGTCTAACTCAGGGTATGTAAAATCATCCGTGGCCATATTAAATCAAGTATCATCCTAATTTGACTATGCTATTTAAACTCTCCTTGGAGTGCAAGACCTCTATATGCGTAAAAGAACACCTTTTAGCGACCGACCACCTCTGCTAGATTAATGACCCCGGCTCGTCAGGGAACATCTTTGTAGGAAATTTTTGGAATGGGAATTATACGGAGAAGGTTGAAAGTCCTCCTCTTTGAATTCCATAATGCGCGCAAATTTTTTCCAGAACATTTTTGTGATTATCTTTCAGTTCGCTAGGAGTCCATTTATTCCATTTTTCATTTTTAAGAACTCGCAACGAGTTAGGGCAAGTGTCAATATACTTCTCAAAATATCTTTTTTTCTTTTCGGGATAATCGAGGCGCCCTAGCTTTGAATTCGTGTGCCTCGTTATAAGCACTAGGTTTCCGAGTTTATCAGTCCACTCTGATCGTTCCTCAGGATTGAAATTCGTTATCCAGTCGCTGCCCCCATCGGGATGTTGAGGGAGAATATGTTCCACAGATAGTGTTTCAAAATTCATACGTTGGTGATGATTCGTACATAGGAAATCAAGTTTCATTAAAAGATATCGAGCAAAACGTCTGCCGTATACCGGACTATCTATTACACGAATAAGTTTTTCAGAATCTATATTGAAACATCCTGAGTCAAATACATCTGCCACATCATTAGCATCGTCTATAATCCTGATCACCCGATTCATTGCCTCAATTCGATCCGTTGGCGAGTATTGACTTATCCAATCGGATGAAAACTTGTTATCTAGCCGTATTAGATAATCCAAAATTCTTTCGTATTGGAATTTATCAAAGTACCGAAGCAAAGGCGGCATCCAATCAGTTGCAGGTAATCCATTCAGCATGACCTTCATCAGATTGTCAAATTCGAAATTGCCGACCTTGTCGTGATTCTGGCCGTCCAATAGCGCATGGTAATGGTTCAAATATCGCTCTATCAGTTCAAAGGTTTCCTTCCCTCGATGTAATAGCACTGGTTTTTTCTTTCCCGTTGTTTTTTCCTTTTCTTTTGGATCATAAATTTTATCTTCAAATTCCTGGAGCAGACTTAATCTCGGCTTATCTTTGACAAGGATTGTCCGCACATGATTTAGGAAGCGGTCAAAATCGTCACCAAGTTCACCTTCTGCCTCTTCCCACATTTTTGCGTACTTATCCTTCTCTAAATCTGTTTTCAATTCACCTAGATTCATCGACTTCAGAATATCACTATTGCGAAGCGGGATACCGCGATCATTTAGAATTGTGAACAGACGGAAAGCATCTTCCAGATCTTCAGTAGAAACATAGATCATTAAAACATTATTAAGAAGAAAATGCAGGAGTCTTTCTGGCCTCAGATCAGTATTTTCATGGAAGAACTTGCGCATCACCAAAACAGCGTTGGCCATGTTCTTAATGGATATTTCATCTTTTTTATTTAATTCAAATAATTTTCCTTCATCAGTCGTTCCTGATTCAGTCTTAATATACTCATCTATGAATTCCTGAACTTCTGGCCGAATAGCGAATAAGAGCCGCGTTCTTTCAGGAATATTCATGTACTTGCTTGCTTTTTGATAGATGCACTTCTGGCAGTCTGCCTTTGCATCCTTATCTTCAACAAGATCTCGAATCACTGCAAATAATAACAGAAGTGTCGTCATCCTTTGTTGACCGTCTAATAGGTCATTTTCTTTAAACTCTTGACCCTTTTCCGGTTCAGCAACCTTTGATTGAAAAACGAACGTCCCGAGAAAGTAGTCGAAATCTGGTTTCTCAATCATCGCAAATGTTAGGTCTTCGAGTAGTTCTTGGACTTCGTCTGCTCCCCAAACATATGGACGTTGATAAACTGGAATCCTGAACCACATATTTAGAAATATGTCCTTAACCAACGTCTTTTCACTCTTAATCTGTCCTCTGGCTGGCATCTTCACTCCTGCATACACATTTCAACTTCTATTTGGACAGGTGGCAGTAAGCTCCATAGTTTTTAATCCTTTGCTATCCTTTCTTCGTATTTTGTTAACCATCGGGGGAACATGGTTTGTTTTGCAGGTTCTCTGCTTTTTCAAGGATAATATCTAAGGCCCGATGACCGACTCTTTGATGGTCGATCTGTATCCTGCTAAAACCCCTCATCCTAGGAATTCCTTCACTATCGACACTGTCTCTTCTGGATGGCTGATTCAAAGATATGCCCGCACCATCGATCATTCGTATTTCTGCGCCTGGAATTCTCCTTGCCATCAGAAAGCTATTTGGCGGCGGGATCAGCACATTCGTGGGCACAATCATTTCCCAAGGGCCTCTTATCAGGCCGACGGTATCCCCAGCCACCTGGCACAATGGCACAACCGGGGCCGGGCTGACCGCCACGTCCCCATCCACGCGTGCACCCGCGCCCGTGAGCGAGCGGACGCTGCCGGGCCGGGAGGGCGAGCGCCCATGCGTCATCGGTTGAGGCGAAAATCAAAAGGGGTCGCAAGATTTGTCCTTCTCATCGGAACTTGGCGGCTTCGCGCCTTCGCGTAAACCCGTGATTTCGGCCCGACCGACCCGCGGCCCCGCAAGGACCGGCTAGGCTGAGACTACCCCGAAGACTTACCAAAAAGTCTCTGTGCGTCCTCTGTGCGCTCTGTGCCTGCGGTGGGGGATCGTTAGTTGTTAGGTTATAATTATCAGCTAATATTAATAGCAAACAGGAGGCTTTGCTTCCCTAAAATCCAGCCCCCGGAAAACTGTCCTCGCAAGAGGCCAGCTACACCTGGCTCTCAGGCCCGACCGGCCACCTGCCCCCTCGCACGATCGCTTGCCGGGGCTACCGAGCCCGCCTGGCCGCCACCACCACAGGACTGCCAGGCCGGGAGGGGGCGAGTTCAAGGTCCCGGATCAGCTAAAATGATATCATGACTAAATTTATAAAAGAATTATTTTAATTATTTTTTTCTTTTGCTTAAGAAAAACATATATAGTCATGATCTATAATTGCAATTGGAAATGGATCTAATTTCTCAAGGGTTATTTTATTTGTATTCATAAGAAACGAAGAAGGGGTGAACGTCTTAGGGCTTGACGGAAAATAATTTATACAATAATCCTTGATTTTGGTGGATTTATACGTGGTTCGATTGAATAATTCCATCTTGGA
>JAFGNK010000139.1 GCA_016927055.1 Methanotrichaceae archaeon
ACGGGGCTGTTAGACCAGTCCTGCACTACCTGTCCATCCAGTGAGAACAGATACTGGATGGGATCTTCATCGACATCCATTACCTCCACGGCCCAGGTAATAGTCGAACCGATCTCCTGGGGGCTGAGCTTGTCGGGACTGAAATTGATGATAGCAGGTTTCTGGTTTGGTGATAATACGATGAACGTCGCACTCCTGCTGTCATCAAATCCGTCTTGCTCGGCATGCTTGCCGTCTCTTACCTGAACCTCTACCTGGGCTTGGCCCTCGGCAGCCGTCCAGGCCCACTGGTTGCTGGACTGCCAATCGGTTGCTGGAAATCCATTCAAAAAGAACCTGAATAATACCGGATCATTCTCAGGATCATTGGCCAAAGCCCTCCAGGTTACAATACTGCCCGTCTCCTGGGGGCTGGCCTTATCTGCGGACAGATCGGAAATGAATGGCTTTTCATTGGGCTTATTTATGGTTACACTTGCCTTTTGGGATGAGTCTCCCTCTGGATTATGCTTGCTGTCTCTAACTCTTGCCTCTATGCTATGAGCACCGAATTCATTGGCGGAGGTATACCAGGTCCATTCATTCTGGTATTGCCATTCTGTTGCAGGCCGACCGTCCAGCAGGAACAGGAACTGCAGGCCGTCGCCTTCCTGGTCACTGGCTTGTGCAGACCAGGTTATGGCTATACCCGCTTCCTGGGGGCCGGAAGGAAAAGAGGTCAAGCTGGTCATAATGGGGGCCAGATTTACAGGCTCTACGACCTGCGGTTCAGCTATCTGTTCCGGCTGGAAAGGCGGCTGCACCTCTACAGGTGGCACATAGGTTGGCTCGGGAGCCGGAACAATGGGTAAAGGCTCAACAATTGGCCTCGCCTCTGGAACGGGAAAAGCTTGCGGCTGCGTCAACAGAAAGTCAACTATTTTCTCATCCGGAGTGAACTGCGGTCCGGCATGCATTTCATCCCTAACCAGAACGCTTATCTGGTATCTTCCGGCAATTGCTGAATTGGTATCCCATTTCCAGGTATTGTCCCCGGACCATTGGGTTACGGTTACCGGCGTCCATATCTCACCTGTAGATGGCCCTTTTAGCCGGAACATGAAGGACATAGGATCATTGTCCGGGTCTTCAGCTCTGGCCGTCCATTTTATGGTGGTGCCTGCTTCCTGGGGACTGGGCTTGTCGCTCTCAAGGGCGGTGAGCCTGGGCTGCTGGTTGAAGCCATCTCCCCCCCGGTTATCCAGAGAGGAGAAATCCTCCTGTTCAAAAGGACCCGGCGGCTGGTCGAATTGTGCCGAGGCTGATATGGCCAAGAGCGTTCCAGTTATCATTAACACCGCAAAGACGAGAAATACGTCTCGATATTTGTGCTTGAAAATTCCTCTAAATCTAGTTTTATTTTTACCTTTGCCATCCTGTTTTTGCATATCCTCACTCTCCATTTCTCACTATCCCACTCGCACTTGACAAATTCTTCATGACCAAAAAGTTGAGCCTGGCATTTATGAACCTATTTTTCACATTGAAGGCTTGTAAGCGCACCATTCGCCACTGGAAACTCATGTGAATTCTCTGTAGATTCTATATGGACACGAACTTTCGATAAGCATATTTGTTATCATTAATCCAGTCAGCTCCGCGGCTAGGCGCCACCCCCTGAGCCTTTTTTAGCTTTCGGCACGCAGCGCTGACAGCACTTTGAACCCGGGATTTTTGCCCATCGCAGCAAATCACCCCAGATAGCCAAGATGCCTTGAATTAATCTAGGCAAAGGGATGCTTCGCAGAGTCCTTTTTAGCCAGTATCTCCGATAACTTGGGATTTTTGGCTACAGCACGCATAATGGCCTGCTTTGTAGCCTGATAGTTATAGTCGTAGACCTTCTTCTTGTCTTTTGCATCCCACTCTATGAATACGGATACGATTAGCATCAGCTCCTCGGCCAGTTCCTGGGGCAGGATCCCTTCTGCCACGCAGTCCATTACTGCCTTAGCTACAGCCGCCTGGGCGGGGCCGAACATGAGTGTGGCCTGCCCGGCGCCTTTGATGGTAACCTTGTTTACCATAAGGGTGGAGGGTTTGGCGGGCAGGTTGGGCTCCAAGACCGCCAGCAAGGGTGTATGCCCCTTGGCAGGAGAGGCCAGAGCACTGACAAATGCCTGCTCTACACTGCTGCCTTTGGGCCCTATTACCAGATCGATATGAGCGATCTCCGGCCCCTCTCCTACTAATGCCTCTCCTATCAGTACACTGTCAAAAGGTTGCATCATACAATAACCTTAGATCATTTTTCATATAAATTTGTAATCTAAGCCCGCCGGGAAATGTGATTAATATTATCATAGTATTATCATATTGCTGTAGTATAGTAACATTAATATAATTTATAGGGACTTTTCCCCGCCAACATTAATTTCCTTTCGCCAAAAAATATATCATCATAATGCGTTGCAAGATGAGGCAATGCGAATACTTGTAGTCAACAACCATGGACAGTTCAATCACCTCATCCGGCGCGCCATCCGGGAGAAGGTGGAAACGGAACTCATCTCCAACCAGACGCCTCCTGAGGAGATCGACGCGAACGGCCTCATCCTGGGGGGAGGGCCTACGCTGGATCGCGCCGGGCGCTGCGCCGACTACCTGCGAGATCTGAATATCCCCATCCTGGGAATTTGCCTGGGCATGCAACTGATGGGCACCACCTTTGGCGGAAAAGTAGTTCCTGGTAGCATGGGCGGCTACGCAGAGGTGGATGTAGAGGTTCTCAAGGAAGACGATATCCTGAGGGGCCTGCCGGCCAAGTTCAAGACATGGGCATCGCATATGGATCAGGTGTCGAAGCTGCCCGAGGGCTTTGAGATTTTAGCCAGGTCGAACGTCTGCGAGATCGAGGCCATGAAGCACCTGACAAGGCCGCTCTACGGTGTGCAGTGGCATCCTGAGGTTATACATACCGAGCATGGCCCGCAGCTTTTGGACAATTTCATCGCCGTCTGCAAGAGATGAACGTAAAAGGGGGCCCCAAGTGGAGAGAGGTGATCGAGCCGGGAGAAACGATCAAGAAGATAGGATTTCTGAACTGAGAGTGGCTTTTTTTGCAGCAAAAAGGATCTCGCCGGCAAAGCTGGCCGCCCAGATACAGGTGGATGGCTTCTCCTGCCTGCAATGCGGGGAATGCTGTAGCGGCCAGGACAACAGCGTGGTTGTCTTTCCTTTTGAGATTAGAGCTATTCAGGCGGCCACGGACCTGGACTGGCTCGATGTCGTCAGCCCGCCGGAAGAGGGGGAGTGGGACAAATATGGCTACTTTCACACCCTGGAGTGGCGGGTGAAAAAGGAGAACGATTCCTGCCGGTTTTACCAAAATGGCCGCTGCAGCATCTACCCTGTTAGGCCCATGCTCTGCAACACCTACCCCTTCTATCTGGACAATGGGATTTTGCAGCGCTCGGAGTGCCGGGGCCTGGGGGGCAAGATCGAGCCCGACGAGGCTCTGAGGATGGCAGAGCGGCTCATCAAGCGCTACATCACAGAAATCCGGGAGTCCATCGCTCTCCTGGAAAGATATCGGGATTTCGAGAGGGGTGAGGCAGGAAAAAGCGGCAGGATAGTCGTGCACGACAGCGAGGGGGAGCACAGGATCACGGGCAATAAAGTCATGGATGAGATAGCTTCTATTGCCAGTTTGCCGGCGGAGGCAAAGGCATCTTCTCATTCGCGATCTCTTTGAAGGTCGCATTCTTCCCAGCAAATCCGCACAAAACTTTTCATACGTTGGCCAGATTATTGACAGAGAGGGATTTATTTGAGACCAAATTATCTGATGTGTTTTACCATCTCACTGGCAATATTGGTCATAGCAAATCCGATACTTGCGACAGAGGTCCGCGGTGAAGTAGCTACCAGCGACTTCGAGTGGAACGCCCAGAACTTTGGGGGCTTCTACTATGACATCGACAAGGACCTGGGTACTGAACGGATTACCACTTGCGTCACTGATGGAAAGCTCCAGGAGCCTAACGGGGTCGTTTACACCACAACTGCGCGGAAGAACGATTTTAAATTTGAGGACTGGGGATACTACAACGTTATAGGCTTCATGGGTAAGAAATATTTTGCCGGCTATGTTTATGATGAATATGTAGATGATTTGAGCGAGATCCTTTTCAAGGAGTCTACAGATGAGAACTCTCTGGCGGACGAGCATCTCCAGGCGATTCTATTGGATAGTGATAGTGAAACAATCGTCACGACGGGAGCGCCGCTTAAGCTGGCTGAGGACTATGTGCTGGCCATTAAATACATAGACAGTGGCGGCATGCTGCTGGAACTTACGAAAAATTGCGCAGTTATCGACTCAAAGGTCATGACGCCTTCCAGAGATGGTGCGACAATGGCCGATAAGACCTACCTTTACCGAAGAGATTCAGGCGAACAAAGAGGACTTGTCATAATCGCTGTGCACTTCAAGAATGCTTTGATCATTGAAAACCAGACGGTCGCTACAGTAGATGGTTTATGGCAGATCTCCGGTGCTGCCACTGAGGTCAAGGTTGATACCGAGTATGATAGGATGAGAATAGCCAGCGTTACCGACGATACCATCACCATGGACAACAAGGACAAGAACATAGCTCTCAGCAGGAATAAAGACATAAAATTGATGGGCGACTTCAGGATCAAGACTGCAAATCAAGACTATATTGATGAAGCTAATCCACTCAGATATTATATTTATCTAGAAGAGAAATGTGAAAGCTGAAAATATCTCTATATCTTTTTCTTTCAGCCTAGTGCTTCTTGGCTTCCAGGAGTTTTCTTAAACTGTTTTATAGGAAAAATTTAAGAAGTTTCTGGAGAATTTGTTCAAAAGGAGACTCCCTATGAAATGCATATCAAGGATTTTCGGCCTCATCCTGCTATTTATGCTCTCGGCGGCGACGCATAATTGCATCGGAATGGACGACAGAGAAGAGAAGGCCCATGTTATGGCGGAAGAGAAGAGAATTCAGGTTGGGGATATTAACATAGCTTACAGAGTCCTTGGCCAGGGAGACCCGATAGTGCTGATCATGGGCTACGGCTCAACAATGGATCTCTGGGACCCTCGTTTCCTGGATAACCTCACCTCCCAATACAGGGTACTAATATTCGACAACCGTGGCATGGGAAATACCACAGCTCCACCAGGAAATTTTTCTATTGGCCAGTTTGCCGATGACACGGCAGGCCTTATGGCGGCCTTAGGCATAGAAAAGGCCCATGTAATGGGCTGGTCCATGGGGTCGTTCGTGGCTCAAGAGCTGGCCATCCGCTACCCGGAAAAGGTGGATAGAATCATTTTATATGCAAGCGATTGCGGTGGAAACGAGGCGGTTATGCCCTCTTCCCAGGTTCTAAATGATCTATCCAACACCTCTGGGTCCCCGGAAGAGATAGGCATGAGGCAATTCAACCTGCTCTTCCCTAAGGAATGGCTGGCCAAGCAGCCGCCTTTCTACGAGTGGTTCCCCTTGCCTAAAGATACATCACTTCCAGAGAATATAGAGCGCCAGGCCCAGGCCATCGCAACGTGGCCCGGTACCTTCGACCGGCTTGGCTCGATAAAGTCGCCCGCGCTTGCAGTCACAGGCACAGAGGATGTCATAAGGCCACCTGAGAATTCTATTATTCTGGCCCAAAGGATTAACGACTCCTGGCTGGTCCAGTTTCAAGGAGCAGGCCACGGCCTGATGTATCAGTATCCTGACCGGCTTGCCAAAATTGTTGCAGACTTCATCGATCTGTCCAAGTAAAGCCTAAGAAAGCCTTGATTCGTCCATCGATGCCAACTACGATTATTCCCGCGCTGGAGGCATCGAAAATGGTCCTTAGCCTCAGCTCATTCTCCTGCAGTGCAGCGTCTGAACGCAGCCGCATGCACATGAGGAGAATTTGCGGGGTAATGTGAGACATGTGCCACAAACTGCGGAGATAGACCCTGCTGAGCCACCAGGTCGAGGGTGCCGCTAGCCGGATCTGCCCCGTAAATGCTGCCACAGTCAATGCTTTCTAACTGTAGAGCGACCTTCAGAACGTAACTTAAGTGCCTGGTTCAGGTCGTCGCTGGAATTGAGCGCGAGACTGAGGTCATATTGGAGACGCAGCGCTGCTTCAGCCTCTTTTTGCTCAGTGATATCGCTTGTGGTGCCAAAAACGGTAACCTGGCCGTCTGCTTGAGAATAAGCTGAGCCCTTGGAGCGAACCCAAAGTGCGGTGCCATCAGCCCTTCGCAGACGATATTCTGCGGTTTTATCTTTTCCAAGCACTCGTATCCCATCGGACAGGATCTCCTGCATGGCCGGCAAGTCATCAGGATAGACATAGGAAAAGTATCTGTCGAAGCAGTTTCCGATGGTGCCAGCCGGCAGGCCCAGCATCCTGTCCGCAACCGGCAAAATATAGGAGCCGACGTGCTCTCCTTGGGCATTGACATCGTAGCGCCAGATGATATCGGATATCATCCAGACTGCCTGCTCATACTGGGCTTTGCCGTCCTGCGCAGCTGGCAAGGCTTTCTGAAATACAAACTCGGCTTGTATGCGATCAGTGGTGTCATCGCCCATGATTATTACTGATGATAGTTCAGAATGATACATCTTTTGGAAGATATCTTGCCAGATCTTCCGCGTTCATCTTCCCTGGCAGCCTTTCATTCTGCTCGTGACGTAGAAGAAAAGCAAGAATAAGAAAAAAGTTCCTGGAAAAAGAGTGACAAAAAAGAGCGCCTCACTGTACTGCGCTCTTCACCTCATCCACGATCTTGTCGATGATGCTCTTCTCCTTCTCAGCCGGCTTCTTCTTCGTCTCGCCAAGCTCCGCTGCCAGCTCTTCCAAGAGCTGCTTTTGCCGCTCAGTCAGGGTTTGTGGTGTTTTAATCTTGACCTTGACATGCAGATCGCCCGAGCCTATGCCTTGCAGCCTGGGCATGCCCTTTCCCCTCAGCCGGAAGACGGTTCCCGTCTGCGTTCCTGCCGGAACCTTTATCCTGGCCCGGCCACCCAGTGTAGGAACTTCCAGCTCCGCCCCGAGAGCAGCCTGGGTAAAGCTGATGGGCGTCTCAAGGAGCAAATCGCTGTCCACACGCTGGAACTTGGGATGAGGCATGACGGTTATGACCACATAAAGGTCTCCGCTCTCACCCTCCGGCCCGGCCGTATCTCCCTGGCCGCGCAGCTTGAGGTGCTGGCCATCCTCCACGCCCGGCGGGATCTTGATATTGATCTTGCGGGTCTTGCGTACTCGCCCCGTTCCGCTGCAGTCCCCGCAGGGGTTGGTGATGATCTGGCCTCTGCCGGCACACTTGGGGCAGGCCGAAGAGGTGACCATCTGTCCGAAGGGAGTATTCTGGGCTCTTGTGATCTGGCCTGAGCCGTGGCAGTTGCTGCAAACGGTGGGACTGGTGCCGGGCTTGGCCCCGCTGCCGTGGCAGGTGGTGCAGCTCTCCGTGCGCGGCACCTGAATAGTCGACTCCAGACCCGAGGCGGCCTGCTCCAAAGTGAGGCGAACGTCGTAGCGCAGATCCCGGCCCCGGGCCGGGCGACCACGTCCGCCTCCCCCGAAGAACATATCAAATATGCTCTCGCCGCCACCTCTTCCTCCGCCCCCGCCTCCACCAAAGCCAAAGCCTCGCAGCAGATCCTCGAAGTTCACCCCGCGGAACAGGTCCTCTTGCGAGTACTGGCTGTTGATTCCAGCATGGCCGAACTGATCGTACTTCTGCCGCTTTTCCGGATCAGAGAGGACTGCATAGGCCTCGGATAGCTCCTTGAATTTCTCTTCAGCATCGGGCTCTTCCGACCTGTCGGGATGGTACTTCATGGCGAGCTTGCGATAAGCTCCCTTGATGTCCTTCTCGCTTGAATCCTTGGGTACTCCCAAGACCTCGTAGTAGTCCTTCTTCTCTGGCATTTTTTATTCAGTTCCTTGTGGGCGGCATTCCTTGGGGCGGTTCACTTTGTCTACTTTATTCCCATCTTCACGGCGTCACTTTTTATCGTTTACTACCTCATAGTCGGCATCCACGGTCTGATCCGACTGCCCTTGCCCTGAAGTTTGCTCTTGACCCGCGCCCTCCTGGCCCTGCGAAGCTTGCTGCTTTTCCTGCTGCTCCTGTGCCGCCTTCTGGTACATGGCAGCCGACAGCTCGTAGATGGAATTCTGCAGTGCTTCGGTCTTGGCCTTGATCTCGGAGATCTCGCCACCCGTCTGGGCATTCTTCAGATCGGCAATGGCTTTTTCTATCTTTTCCTTTTGATCCGCTGTGGCCACATCGCCTGCCTCTTTGAGCATCTTCTCCGATGCATAGACCAGAGAGTCGGCCGCATTCTTGACCTCGATCTCTTCCTTTCTCTTCAGGTCGTCGGCAGCGAAACGCTCTGCGTCCTTGATCTTGGCATCGATATCATCCTTGCTCAGTTTATGAGGCGCAGTGATGGTCATATTCTGCTCTTTCTTGGTGGCCAGATCCTTGGCCGAGACGTGAATGATACCGTTGGCGTCAATGTCGAAGGTGACCTCAATCTGGGGGATGCCGCGGGGTGCTGGCGGGATTCCCACCAGTGTGAACCGTCCCAGGGAGACGTTATCTTTGGCCATGGGCCGTTCGCCCTGTAGCACATTGACCTCCACGCTGGTCTGGTTGTCTGCAGCCGTGGTGAATATCTGGCTCTTTCGAGTGGGAATGGTGGTATTCCTCTCAATCAGCTTGGTGGTGACGGCACCTAAAGTCTCAATGCCCAGGGAGAGAGGTGTAACATCCAATAGCAGCAGGTCCTTGACCTCGCCGCCCAAAACGCCTGCTTGAATGGCAGCTCCCATAGCCACGCATTCCATGGGGTCTACGCCTCGCTCTATGTCCCTGCCCATGAAGCCCTTTACGAACTCCTGCAACACAGGCATCCTGGTGGGACCGCCTACCATTATGATCTTACCGATGTCTGCCTTCTCCAGCTTCGAGTCTCTTAAAGCCTGACTCATGGGACCGCGGCAGCGCTCAATGACATCCTGGACGAGCTCATCGAGCTTGGAGCGGTCCAGCGTCATGGAGAGGTGCTTGGGGCCGCTGGCATCTGCAGTGATATAAGGCAAGTTGAGGTTGGTCTGCATCACGCTGGAAAGCTCGATCTTGGCCACTTCGACTGCCTCTCTCAGACGCTGCATGGCCATGGAGTCGCCCCGCAGGTCAATACCCGACTCCTGCTTGAACTTCCCCAGAACATAGTTGGTCAGTCTTTCATCCATGTCCCTGCCGCCCAGCTGAGTATCACCGGAGGTGGACCTGACCTCGAAGACGCCCTCACCAATCTCCATAATGGTGACGTCCAATGTGCCGCCGCCCAGATCAAAGACCATTATCTTGTGCTCGCCCACCTTATCCAGGCCGAAGGCCAGAGCCGCAGCCGTGGGCTCATTGATGATTCGTACAACCTCCAGGCCGGCGATGGTTCCGGCATCCTTGGTAGCCTGCCTCTGGTTGTCATTGAAGTAGGCAGGAACGGTTATCACGGCTTTGTCCACGCTGTCAGCCAGGTATGTCTCAGCATCCGTCTTGATCTTGCGCAGGATCTGAGCGGATACGTCCTCAGGGCTATACTCCTTTCCGTAAACCTTGACTTTGTAGTCAGTGCCCATCTTGCGTTTGATGCCCGTGATGGTGCCTTCCGGATTGGTGACCGACTGTCTTTTGGCAGGCTCGCCAACCAGAACCTGACCCTCTTTTGTGAAGGCCACGTAGGATGGAAATGCCTTGCCGCCGATGCTTGTTCCCTCTGCGCTGGGAATTATGGTAGGTCGGCCGCCGATTAGAACTGCAGCCGCTGAGTTGCTGGTTCCAAGGTCAATGCCGATAATTTTTGACAAGATCTCATCTCCTGAATTTAAAAGTTGAAACAACTTTGTAAATATTTAAACTTATCATCTTTTCGCCACGCTAACCTTTGAGAAGCGAATGACATGGCTGTTGAAGATATAGCCCTTCTGCAACTCTTCTGCCACTGTGCCTTCTTCCAGCCCTTCCGTCTCGACCTGATAGAGAGCCTCATGACGATAGGGATCAAAACTCATGCCCTTTGCTTCTATGGGCATGAGCCCCTCCCCCGACAGTATACTGAGCAACTGCAAGTAGAGCCCCTTGCTGCCTTCGTCATGCTTTGCCGCTGCTTCCAGGCTGTCAAGCACGGGAAGAAGCTTGCAGATGAGCTTCTCAGAGGCGTATTTTACATTATCTGCCTTCTCGCGGGCCGTCCTTTTCATGACGTTGTCCAGATCCGCTCGACAACGCATCAAGAGGTCGAGCCGTTCCTCTGCCAGACTCTGGGCTAAGGAGAGCTGTAGCAGTAGCTCCTCTACATTCGCACCAGAGGTTTCCGCTTTTGCTTCAGATTTCACATCCGCATCCGCCATAAGCTCCACCCAAAGTTGTTCTTATAGAAATCATAGGGAGGAATTGGACCGGCATTGCCCGGTCCTTTTGTTCCCCTGTTTATTTAGTAGTGAGGCATCGGCATCTGAGGCATGGTGTAGTCATGCGGACTTTGGCCGGGCTTGGGAGCCAGCTCTTCCTGCTTGGCAGCGATGACATCGTCTACCCGCAAAACCATGGTTGCAGCTTCGGTTGCGGATTTGATGGCCTGGGTCTTTACCTTTAAGGGCTCGACAACGCCCTGGGCCAGCATATCGGCAGGCTCTCCCGTTAGTATGTTCAGCCCGAAGTTCTTCATGCCCTGACCGCTCTTGGCTCTCAGAGCCGCTAAGCTGTCCACTGGATCAAAGCCCGCATTCTCAGCTAGAGTTAGAGGGATGGACTCGACAGCATCGGCAAAAGCCCGAACTGCCAATTGTTCTCGTCCTTCCAGAGTGGATGCATACTGTCTCAGATTCTCAGCCACAAGGATCTCCGGCGAGCCGCCACCAGGCACAATTTTTCCGGAGCGAATGACATCCAAAACCACATTGAGTGCATCATCCAGGGCGCGCTCCATCTCCTCTAAGAATTGCTCCGAGACGCCGTGCAATATGATGGATACCGCCTTGGCCTTCTCGCAGCCTTCCACGAAGATCATGTACTTGTCTTTGCCGATCTTGCGCTCTTCCACAATGTCTGCCGATCCCAGGTCCTTGGAGGCGACAGCCATAACGTCACCAACCAGCCTTGCACCCGTGGCCAGCGCCAGCATCTTCAGATCCTCTCTCTTTACTCTGCGAACACCCAAAATTCCAAGCCTTGCCAGATAGTTTTGGGCAGTAACCCCTATGCCTTTCTCGCAGAAGACAACATTGGCTCCGGCGGTAACAATGGCATCAACCTGAGATTTGATAACCTGCTCCTCGCCTTCTTTGAAGCTGGCGAGATTCTTGGCATCAGTAATAGTGACCTTGGCATCCGTATCCAGCTTCTTGAGTTCGAGAGTTCCTTCCAGGAGCATAATCTTGGCCTTTTCTATGCGCTTTGGCATCTCCCGGGATGTTCTCTCTTTCTCAATTACTATGCCGTGGTTTATTATAGAGTCCTCTATTTTGCCGCCCGGTATCAGTACGATCTTGATATTCTCTTCAATGTCCTTGCCCTCAAAATCGGCCACGGCCCGTGCTGCTTCCACTGAGATTGCCGCCAGCTTGTCCATGGCGATCTCTATGCCTTTTCCTCGCATGGCCGTCTGGGCAATCTTCAAAAGAATTTTGTCGTCGCCTGAGACCTCTATGGCCATCTCGGAAAGCACTTTCTGCGCCCTAGCGGCAGCTTGCTTATATCCCTGCACTATAACTGTGGGGTGGACGTCCTGATCCAGTAGCGCTTCAGCCTTTTCCAAAAGCTTGCCAGCGATTATCACCGCGGTGGTGGTGCCGTCTCCAATCTCATCATCCTGGGCTCTTGCCACCTCGACAATCATCTTGGCCACAGGATGCTCGATGTCCATCTCTCGAAGGATGGTGGCGCCGTCATTGGTTATGGTTGCATCTTCGCCAGAGATAAGCATCTTGTCCATCCCTTTGGGTCCAAGGGTGGTCCGGACGGCCTCTGCGACCGCCTTTGCAGCCAAGATGTTCTTACGCTGTGCATCTTTACCAGTCTCTCGTTTGCTTCCTTCTTTCATTATAATTATCGGAACGCCGCTCAAACCTGCCAAACGTATAGTCCTCCCCGACTGTTTTCTTTACTACCAGTTTGAAGTTCTATATAAAAGATTCGCATGATTTAACGCAGTATTTGTATGCAGCTCAGCATATATATAGTCTATATAGGAAGATCTATATAGTCTTCTCGATCACAGCAAAAGGACGACTTGCAGCTGTTATAAGGCATGAGATGTAAATTGAGCATCATAAACAGAAATCATGACATCACGAAACAAAATCATTAACTGGAATCAGAACGAATGCCAATCAGCGAAATGCGTTAAAGGGGATCTGCATTGATTTCGAAGATCATCTCAAATAATCTAAATCTCTGGTATGCAGAGAAGCAAGCTCTCAAGGACATAAGCCTGGAAATTGCCGAGAAAAAAATTACGGCACTTATCGGACCATCCGGCTGCGGCAAATCCACTTTTATCCGTTGCTTGAACCGGATGAACGATCTCGTGACCAATATTCGCATTGAGGGACAGGTCCTCTATGATGATACCGATATTTATGGAAAAGATGTTGATGTCGTGGAACTTCGCAAGAGGATCGGCATGGTGTTTCAGAAGCCTAACCCATTCCCCATGTCGATTTATGACAATATTGCTTACGGCCCCAGAATTCATGGGCAGAAAAATGTAGGTAAAATTGTGGAGCGCAGTCTGAAGGATGCCGCCCTATGGGAAGAGGTCAGCGAGAGGCTGGACCAACCTGCTTTGGGCCTATCCGGGGGCCAGCAGCAGAGGCTGTGCATCGCTAGGACCCTGGCCATGAAACCGGATGTTATCTTATTCGATGAGCCATGCAGCGCTCTTGATCCCATCTCCACCGGTAAGATCGAGAGCCTCATGGAGAGCCTGAAGGATAACTATACCCAGGTGATAGTAACTCATAACATGCAGCAAGCGGCCAGGATCTCTGACTTCACCGCTTTCTTCTTGCTCGGCGAACTGATCGAGGTGGGAGAGACAAAACGCATCTTTGAGATTCCAAAAATGAAGAGCACTGAAGATTATATCACCGGAAGATTTGGCTAGGGAAGGAAAGCTTAGGCTTTGAGGGGGGAGGTAAGATGAGCCCGTATCGAGAGCGATATCACAGAGATTTGAATGAGCTAAAAAATCTTACAAAAGATCTGGCAGATCGGGTTGGGGGAGCCATAGATAACTCTGTTACTGCCTTGCGTGATTCAAATATAGAACTGGCCAGAGAGGTCATCAAACATGATCAAGAAATGGATGATTTGAGCCTGAAGATAGAGAATTTATGCATGGAGCTCCTGGCTTTGCAGCAACCGATGGCCAAGGATCTCAGACGCATTATCGGCATCCTGAAGATCGGCATAGATCTGGAGAGGATCGGCGACCTGGCCGTCGATGTAGCCAGAGTGACCACGCAATCGCAAGATAAGATTAAGATAACAAAGCTGGAATATATTCCTCGCATGGCGGAGACCAGCAAAAAGATGCTCGAGCAGTCCATGGAGGCTCTCATGAATAGCGACGCCGATATGGCCCGACAGGTCACCAAATGGGATTACGAGATCGATGGACTGTACGTCAAAGCCAGAACCAAGCTCTTGAAAATAATTATTGAAAGACCTGAAGTGATCAATGAAGGAACTGCTTTGCTCATGGTGAACCGGCATCTGGAAAGGACCGGCGATCATATCTGCAATATTTGCGAGACCATCGTCTACATGGTGGAAGCAAAGAGGGAACATCTCAATTAGGGCTATTTATGGACACAAGAAAGGTACAGAGAACCGGCAAGTCGACCTTTATAGTCTCCCTTCCCAAGAGCTGGGCAACAAAGAACGGTATTTCGGCCGGTTCGATAATTTACATCAATCAGGGAGATAATGGAGCACTCACATTATCCACGGATCGCTCCGAGCGCGACCTGCGAGCGCGCCTCGATATCGGCGACAAAATTGGAGAGCATCTGGTAAGAGATATCATTGGATGCTACGTGGGTGGCTATAGAACCATTGAGGTGACGGCCGGGCACATGTCCTCTCTGCAGAAGAAGGATCTGCACCAGATTGTCAACAAGCTCATTGGCCCCGAGATACTGGAAGAGACAATAAGCAAGGTTGTCATTCAGGATCTTCTCAGTTCCGAGGAGCTTCAGTCCGAGCGGGCATTAAAGAGAATCAGAACCGTAGTAAAATCCATGATCTCCGATTCATTCGCCAGCCTTTTGAATAATAACGAGGAGCTGGCCGCCGATGTGATCCAGAGGGATGATGACGTGGACCGGCTCAACCTTCTCATCTCCCGCCAGTTCACAGAGATCCTGAGATCGGGCTCTGTGAAGCAAGAGACTCTCAACCCCATTACCGCTTTCAATTATATGCAGGCGGCATCCAACCTGGAACGCATAGCGGACCACGCCCATCGCATTGCCGAGATCGTCGGCCCGCAAAGCCACCCCCTGCCAGATGATCTGAAAGAAGAGGTCGCGCGTATGGATTCATTGCTATGCGGCCTGCTTGATGACGCCATCTCCTTCTTGCTGCAGACCAACTCTAACAAGGCCAACGAGCTTATCGACCGGGTCAGAGATATTCAAAGGCATGCGGTGGCGATAGCCAAATCATCCAGCAGCAAAGACAAATCTGAGATGCTGGTACGACTTGTCCTGGCGAGCAGTCTGGAGCGTATGCTTGACTACATCATGAACATCAGCGAGCTGACCATAAACCTCAGCCATGCCAATCATCCAACTGAGAAAGCGGGATGAATATTCTGGGAAAGAGCCGGAAAAATCCAGGAAAAGCGACTGGTAGAGGCGCAGAGTGGATAGCGTCTCAAAATCATATTGGAAAAGGCAATTTTCTCAATAGACGCTCTTGGCAGACATAGGTCAGGCATTCCTTGTATCTGTTGGATCTCAAGCTTCCTGAGCCCTGCCAGCGGGCTCATGAGCAGGCCCGCTTGCTCAAGAACTGTTCTCTCTCCAGCAAAAGGAGAATTTCCTTGATCTCCCTGCCAAAGGCGTATCCACCCAGCCCATTCTTGGCGACCACGCGGTGACAGGGCACAAGAATGGCAAAGGGATTGGCTGCCATGGCCCGGCCCACGGCCCTGGCCGCTTTCGGGCTGCCTGCGCTTGCTGCGACTGCGCCGTAGGTCATGGTCTGGCCGCGCGGGATAGTCCCCACCACGGCATATATCCTCTTTTGAAACCGTCATGCCTGGCTAGGCACCCATGAGCATGAAAATGTGGGTTTAGGTTTATATCCCGGAAAGATCATCAGCCTAAATTA
>JAFGNK010000140.1 GCA_016927055.1 Methanotrichaceae archaeon
AAGCGCTCTTGCCAGCCCTTCTCCAGGTTCTCCAGGCAGATGTCGCATACGCCCTTGTATGCGCCCTCAGGGTAGCTTAGGTTGTGGACGGGGGCCTTTATGGGAAAGAGCAGCGGTCGAGCACGGGTACATAGTTCGCAATCAGCCATTTAGTTTCATCTCCTACGAAATGTGAGATGTAGTTTCTCATGTAAAAGGTTTCTGTTGGCCATCAGGCAGGTGCATTTGATCTAGGCAAATGTATTGAATGGATCTCCTTGCAGATTGAACTGATTTGTCGGCTGGTTGGTTTGAGCCGGTTGTGAGAGCGAAAGCTATTCCCGCCATGCCTCAAGGCTGGTCGCCGCGTTTGATGCCGCGTCAATGTCCACCGATTCGATGACAATCATTGTCCGGCCATCCAGTTGTGTAATTACCAAATAGTCCGCGCTGCCGCCAAGTCCTGCGCTGGCAGAAGTCTCACCCTTGGCGATGTAATATTCTTTGCCCCCTTGGGTAACGATATTGCTGTCTTGGATACTTATCGTCATCTTAGCTAACGCAGGTCCCGTTTGGCTTAAGGGGTTGGAAAATACGCGGCCTTCTGTTTCATACAGGTAAACGTTCACGTTATCAAGGAAAACCGTTGAGGAATATATCGCGTCAGACCCCATATGCGTCCAATACATCGGACCCCAGGTAAAGGATGGGCCGCCCAAACATGTTTCCGAGCCGATATTGATATTCCAGTTGGATACCTTAAATTCGCAAGCCGATGCCACAATTGAGGGTACTGCCAGAAATAACAGTGCCGCCATCAATAAATCTCGCTTTTTCATAACACCACTTACCGCGCCGAACGGAGAGTTTCGAAAAGACTTGTTCCGTTCCAGGATTATTTTTGACGGTTCTTTTGAATCTCATAGTGGTGACAAGACAAAAACGGTTTCAAAAGACTGCCTAAAATATATTATCACCACCGGATGCAATAGAACGAACAGATGCTCATATCCAATTTGACCTGGCACCTCCCCCGTCACAATAACCCACCAAAATGTCTGTAGCGATTGTTAATGAATAATGGCTGCTTACTCGTTTAAATAACTTCCCAAAATAGATTTATATTAAAATAGCCTTAACGAGCTTCATCTAAACTTTTGCCTTATAGTCCTCCGCCCCTCTCACAGTCGCCTCGATCTCCGCGACCAACGCCTCATCCACCTCGGCGAGCTTCACCCTTCGCACGGTATTGGGAACATCGATATCGCCCATGACGATCTTGGGAAGGGAGCTGTGCTTGAAGCCCTCCACCACGGCATAGTCCACCCCATCCGTCTCCAGTTCAGCCAGCGCAGAGTCCAGGTTCCCCCGCTCCCGCTTCACTACGAGCCGCGCCTCGCCCAGACCAATGACCACATCCGCCCCAGCATCGAAGTGGCGCTTGGTATCGCCCTTATCCACGGCATGGCCGGCCATGTTCTTGATTGTGCCCACCTTACCGTGTTTGGCCAGCGAAGCCACCAGGGCAGCCACCAGTGTGGTCTTGCCCGTCTTCTTGGTTCCAACTACAGATATCACTTTCATGCTTCTCTATTCATGCTTTTTTTGTTACAGCTCTTATGAGTCCGGGATCGTCTCAGACGGCTTGCATCTTCTTTGCTTCAGGCTTGCAGGAGTTCAATCAAAAATCTCGCGAATCCATTCAGGTCGGATACGCGCACATTCTCATTCAGGCCATGAATATTGCTCTCCAGCTGCCGCCCCACACCAAAGACGCAGGTGGGAATGCCGGTCTTCTCCGTGGCATAGGCCTGATCCAGGCTCCCTTGGGCTCCAGAGAGCCGGGGGTAAAAACCCATTCCCCTTTGCACCGCTTCCCTCACCTCAGCCACCCATTTGTGCTCCGGATTAACACTCATGGGCGGATAGCCGGGATAAAATTTCAGGTCGTAATCGACATCCAGGGGCTTGAGGGTCATCTCTATCTCCGCCATAGCTTCATCCATGCTCTCCTCCGGTATCACCCGCCGATCGCCGCGCAGGGTGCACCTGTCAGGCACAATATTCTCCTTGATGCCCCCATTGATCATGGTAATATTGAGCATGGGCATGAGGCTCTTCTTGCCCATAGCTTCCAGGGCGGTGCTGGCCGGGACGGCAGAACGCCTGGCCTGCACCACCTTCTTGAGATCCATGAGCGCCTCCATGACAGGTATCGATCTTTCCACGGCATTGATTCCCAGGAAACTGGAGCCGCTGTGCGCGCTCCTGCCATGCACCACCACATCCCAGGTTATGATGCCGTTGCTGCCTATCACCACATCATCGCAAAAGCCATCCATGCAGAGCATGAGGTCTCCTTTTACATGGCCCAAATCGGTAAGATAGCACAGACCCGAGTAGCCGCCTACCTCTTCATCCGTGGTCAAGAGAACAGAGAGGTTGTACTTCAGCTTGCCTCTTTCTAGAAGCGCCTTTAAAGCGGCAATCAGGGACGCAATGGATCCCTTACAGTCGGAGACGCCCCGGCCGTAGACCCTCCCGCCCTTCTGCGTCAACTGGAAGGGATCTGTATCCCAGTTTCCTTCTGCAGGCACCACATCCAGATGGGCATAGATCACCAGCGTCTTTTCCGCACCCACAGAAAGGTCGGCTCGCATATTGAAGCGATCGCCTACCAGCCTGCTGTCTGTGCATTTGGCGGCAAAGACCTCTCTTGGCATGGTCAACTTTTGCGTTGCAAAGCCCATCTCCCGGAAGATGGGGACAAGCCAGTCCACTATCTCCTGATAATTGCTACCCGGAGGGGCAACGGTCTTAAAACTGATGATTTTTTTTAACAGATCCATGAGGTACTCTTTATCGGGCTGGAGGATTTCTTCTGGCATCTTTATCCCTTCTTAAATATGCTCTAATTTGTCCTGAAGGCCTATTAAATGCTTTGTGAAAACTTATGCGATGAGCGGGCTATATTTTCTGGGAAACGATCTACGAGAGAAAGGTGGATCTCCAGAAGCCAGGGTCTTCTTCACTCCCGATCGCGCACATCATAAGACTCCGAGCAGACGGGAGGCTCGGCATTTGCACCACAAAAAATGCAGCCAATAGCCTCATTGAGACGGCAATAGTCTTCAGTATTCAAAATACGCGGCTCATAGGGCCGGGCCTCGGGATGCAGGCATAACCCAAGAAAACCATCGGCTCTTCGCCATTTCCAGTGGCTAACCTGAGGTTACTGTAATTTCCATCTGCAAGTTTAGTCGCTTTGTGCGTCCTTTGTGATCTTTGTGATCTTTGTGGTGGAACGTCTCTCGCCACTGGTTATGAC
>JAFGNK010000141.1 GCA_016927055.1 Methanotrichaceae archaeon
CAAATACAAGCCGGTGATCCTTTGCATAGTCTGATATCCGAAAATGCCCTAGTCAAGTTCGGCAAGTACGGCGGCCTCTTTGTGCCCGAGACGCTGGTGGCGCCCCTGGCAGAGCTGGCGGAAGCCTACCTGCGCCTCATGAAGAGCGATGATTTCAAAGAGGAGTTGAACCTGGCGCTAAAGAACTTTGCCGGAAGGCCGACCCCACTCTACTTTGCCAGAAACCTCAGCCGAAAGCTGGGCTGCAAGGCCTATCTGAAGAGAGAGGACCTGGTGCACGGCGGAGCACACAAGCTCAACAATACCCTGGGCCAGGCGCTGGTGGCCAAAAAGATGGGCAAGACCCGGCTCATTGCCGAGACGGGGGCCGGTCAGCACGGGGTGGCCACGGCCATTGTGGGAGCCAATCTGGGATTTGAGACCCAGATCTACATGGGGGAGGTGGACATTGAGCGGCAGAAGATGAATGTCTACCGCATGCAGCTTATGGGAGCGGAGGTCATACCCGTGCGCTCCGGCTCGAAGACCCTCAAAGACGCCATCAACGAGGCCATGAGAGACTGGGCATCCAGTTTTGAGCACACCCATTACCTCCTGGGCACGGCAGCGGGCGCCCATCCCTTTCCCAGCATGGTGCGCGACTTTCAGAGCGTCATCGGCCAGGAGGCCCGCCAGCAAATCCAGCAGGCAGAGGGCCGTCTGCCTGACAGCATCACGGCCTGCGTGGGAGGAGGCAGCAATGCCATGGGCATCTTCGCACCCTTCCTGAGGGACGAGAACGTGCGACTTTTGGCTGTGGAGGCGGGCGGACGCGGCCCCGGCAGCACTGATCGAACGGCGGACCACGGAGCCAGCCTGGGCTGCGGCACAGACGGGGTTTTGCACGGTGCTCTTACCAAGATCCTGCAGGACCCCTACGGCCAGATTCTCGAGTCCTACTCCGTGGCGGCTGGCCTGGACTATCCCGGCGTGGGCCCGGAGCTGGCCTACCTGGCAGAAAAGGGGCGCGTGCTGACAAAGATCGCCGATGATAAGACCGCCATCATGGGATTTCATGCACTCTCCCGTCTGGAGGGCATCATCCCCGCTCTGGAGTCGGCCCACGCAGTGGGCTATGCCCTGCAAGAGCCAGGAGCCCTGGGGGAATTGGCCATCATCAACATCTCCGGGCGGGGCGACAAGGATCTGGCAACGGTGATGGATTATGAAAATCTCTGAAGCATTTAATGAGGGGCCCCTGCTTATTGTTTATATCTGCGCCGGCGACCCCAGCCCCCAGGCCACGCCCGATCTGGTGCGACGGCTGGCTGCAGCCGGGGCGGATATCATTGAGCTGGGGCTGCCCCACTCCGACCCTATCGCGGACGGCCCCACCATCCAGGCGGCGGCGCAAAGGGCCATCGCCGCCGGGATGAACACGGATGTCTATTTCCAGGTAGCAGCGCAGGCGGACGTCCCCATCCCCAAGGTCTTCATGGGCTACTACAACATGATCTACGCCCGAGGCCTGGACCGGTTTGCCCAGGACTGCGCCAAATCAGGCATCAACGGCATGATTGTGCCCGATCTACCACCAGAAGAGGCCGGACCTCTTCAGGAGGCCTGCACCAGGGCGGGAGTGGACCTGATCTTCCTGGCCGCGCCCAACACCCCGGCAGAGCGGCTGAAGATGATTGAAGAGCAGACAGCGGGCTTTCTTTACCTGGTGGCCCGAACGGGCGTGACGGGAGCCAGAAGCGAGGTTTTGCAGGGCACACGAGATCTCATCGCTCGCGTGCCGGGGGACAAGCCCAGGGCAGTAGGCTTTGGCATCTCCACCCCAGAACAGGCGGCAGAGGTGATCGCCGCCGGTGCAGATGCGGCCATTGTGGGTTCGGTCTGCGTGGACCTCATCGCCCGGGGAGAGGTGGAGCAGCTTGAGAGCCTGGTCCGGGACATGAAAGCGGCGGTAAAGGCGGCGGCGAAAGCGGCCAGGAAGAGTAAAGCTCCAATAGTTGGCTGAAAAACTATACTGTTATGGATGAAGGGCAGAAGAGATTTGTAGAAAAGACGAGAAAGGACCTGCAAAGCGGCTGCAATGTGACCATTGTGGCCTTCGGCGATTCCATCACCGCCGGATTTGCCGTGCGACGGGGATTTCCCTCTTTTTGGAAAGCATTGCTCACAGAAAAGTATCCCGAGGCGAATGTGGAGATGATCAACTCCGGCAACTCCGGAGACATGAGCCTGGATGGCCTGGCCCGGCTGGACTGGGCCGCCCTCTCCTATGAGCCGGACCTGATCACCATCAACTTCGCCATCAACGACTGCGTCTTGGGCCTGGGTTTGGAGGAGTTTGAGATGAACCTGGTGGAGATGGTGCGACGCATCCGGGCCGGGCCCAACTCGGAGATACTGCTTCTCTCCTCCCAGCCCCTGGAGACGGCGCCTTACGACATACTGGTTTTGGATTACTACCAGGCTGTGGAAAGGGTGGCCAGGGAGATGGATGTGGGATTCGTAGATGTCTACAGGGCCTGGATGCGGCGCGTGGCGCAGGGCACACCCTTGAGTTCACTGATCCTGCCCGGGCTGGACCACCCCAACGAGGCTGGCTACAGGATTATAGCTGAGGAGCTGATGAAGCTCTTCTAATCATAATAGCCACCCGTATAATCGCACATTCCCACTCGGGGAGAATTGACCACAGGCAGAAGCATATCCTCTCCGCATTCATGCGTCTTCCCGCACTCATCGCACAACCAGCCTGTCTCCTCGTAGCTGCACACGCAGCACGCCCCTGTGGCCGGCTTGCCGCAAACACCGCACTTGATCTCAGGCGGATCGTTTCTGGCCATGATGCGTACGGGATCCTTACCGCCCAAGGCGAAGCCTTCCCTTGCAGATATCACCTTGATGAGCAGCTCAGTCGAGGTTCCAAAGTCATAGATGTACTCGAATTTCATGCCCGGAGCCATCACCTTTTCCAGGGCGACCTTCATGCTTCGATCGCCGGGCTCAATCTTCTCCGAGATGAAAGACTCGCCTGCAATCTCAAAGCTGCTCAGGTGGCCGCAGCATTCCAACCACACAGCTCTTAAAAAGCGGTCCAGATCCTCTAATGTGGCCTTGGCGGGAATCTCGATATGCAGCCAGTACATGGGCAGGTAAAGTCCCTCCACCTGCAGATGGAAGATGGTTTTAGCCCGTCCTCTGCCCGAACCTTTTCCAGACAGTCCTTCGGTCTCTGCTTTTCTGGCCTGGCAGGCCTTCAAATGCCTGGATATGGCCGATTTGGCATAGCTTCCTGCACAGAAGCTGCATGTTCCCTTTGAGCTTGATCGAGTCAAACCTTTTCCCTCCATTCCGCCAGCAGACATGCTATTCTCTGCAATATCCGTTGAGGAACGCAATTGCTACTGCTAACTCATAAAGATATTTGTCTGTATCAAAGCAAAGCATTCAACATCTAATAGATCTCATAACATCATCATGAATCCCGAGAAGATCCATGAAGTCTGCCCGGTCTGCGGCAGCTCTGAACTCTACTTGGAGGCAGGCGGCTACACCGGCAAGATCTACCACTGCAAGAACTGCGACTATATAGGCGCCTTGATCATAGAAGCGGACGAGGAGATGGCCAGGGCCATAAAAGAGGATTACGAGCACCAGAAGAGAGAATCCTTCATAGACAGCTAGAAAGCCCGGGCTTGTTCACCCGGCAATTTGAAGATTTTAAAATAACATAAGCACGAATCTATCAAAAGGGAAATGCATGAATGGAAAGACAGCTCTGATAATTTTGCTTCTGCTGGCTCTTGCAATCGCGCTATCGAATGCAGCAAGCAAGTTCACTGTCTCGCCCTTCGATCTGTTGTCCTACCATGAGTTGCAGGAGGAGGCGAGCCCTCCCTTCAACTTGTTGATGCAAACGGTCAACCACCTGGGCGAAACCGCGATCGCATTGGCATTGACGATCATTGCGGTTTCGACCTTTGCCTTCGCATTGATCGTTTTAATTGGGCCGTCACGTGTCTTTCTGGGAGCGCACTGGGCGAGCGACGTTATTGGCGGCTATCTCATCGGGACGATATGGCTAATCCATCTGATTATTGTCTATCGACGGGCTTTACAGTCTGTGTCAGAAAGGCTATAAAGAAATAAAAAAACGCAAGAGGCAAGGACGGCTAACCCTTGCCCGGATCGTTGACTTTGCCCAGGAACAGTATGCATCCCGTCACCCGGTCCTGTATCAGAAATAGGAAAGGATGATCTGCCCGAAATTCCATAACCTTTTCCTCAGGAAGAGGTGAGGCAGACTCCGCTACGCAAACTGCCGTGGCTGCTGCCGCCTCTGTTCCTTCTTCATTCACATCGACATAAGCCTGATGAATGACCTCGCTTATGAACAGTTCTCGGCCAGGGCTTATCCCAGAGAAATCTGCCATTTCTGTAAAAGCAGTCGGCATTCCCAAATTCGTAAAGTTCTCGGCCAGGAAGTAATTGGCGTTGATTTTGAACTTAGGTATGTAGACATCGACGCGACGAAGCTGCAATCCGTCCCTCCACTGGGCAAGCCTTTCCACAGTAAGCGACCTCTCCAGCGGGACGATATCCTGCTCCCTGGGCAGGAGGATTACCAGAGAGAGGTTTTCGCCCTGGTAAGGCATCTGTAGCATCTGCATATCTCCCGTCTCCAGATAATTGAAATAAGATCCCTCATCAAGCTGCCTCATCATGGGAACCTTGACCGCCTTCCCCTCGCCCGTAAAAAAGTCCTCATCCCTTGTTAAGCTGCGATCAAACTCTTTGACCCATGTGCCATTGAAATAGATGGCGTTGGTCAGGACCAGGCACGTCAAAGAATCTACATAGCCAGGTGGAATTAGACCTTTTATTTTACCTGCGGTTCTCTGCTCCACCCAGGAGTTTATGGTCTTTCTCGCATCATCGGGATGGCCTTTGAAATCAACATTTACTGCCTTTGCATGATAGTAACTATTTACCAGATCGGCATATTCACCAAGCAGAGGAAAGGCACGATCCGCCCAAAGAGCATTAGCCGTAGAGAGGATATAACCGGAATTATTGGCATTGATGCGCAGGTCAAGCGCTGAAAATGCTTGCCGTCTTGCGCTATCATTTCCGGAAAAATGTAGCACGGAATGCATCTCATCTGCAGTCCTTCCTCTAGCCCCCTCAGATGTCATGGCCAGGGCAGAATTCAGGCTCCAGGGAGAGAAGAAGAGATTCTCATCCTTGCTTGCCAGCTGTGCATACATGTCCAGAGCAAAGCGATTATTGGCAACTGCCGTCTGTCCTATGTCCGTCAGAGGCATTTGAACATCTGACGCAGATCTGGTACTCTCTGGCATGGACAGGCAGCCGCTTATAGCAGCAGATGATAATAGCAATAATGGCAAAACCCAGGAGGGAGGTCTTCTCATCATATATCAAATTCCTCCAGCCATTTACCATAGAAATCCGTAATATCGAAGTATATAGTGATCATCTTCCCGCCAGAGAGCTTAATTTCCATTACATCATAGTCTTTGCCGTCATCTCCGCCCTCAACAGACTGCATCACCAGATCCCAGTCTACATCCTTTTTCCCTAGTTTCTTTCCCAGATAGTAATATTCTGCATCAATCCCGTCCATCTCTCCACTTGCATTCATTATGATTATGGCGTCCTGCATGGACCCGCCCCCATTCTCACTGAAGACAATATGAGAATAAGTCAGGTCCCTGGCTGTAGCTAATGCCTCTTCCGCATTCTCAATCAGGCCCATCTTCTGAAGAACTGTTGCTTTGCCATACCAGGGATTTGGGCTCTTTGGGCTAATATTGATGACCTCATCGAACGCCTGAACGGACTCATTGTTTTTTCCCAGTGTAGCAAGGGCCAGACCTTTTTGGTACCAGACGTCGGCGTCAAGAGGACTCAAAGCCAATAAATCATCATAAGCCTGCACGGCCTCCTCATACCGGCCCATAACTGCTAAAATGGTCCCTTTCTCGCTCCAGGCCTTCATATAGTTGGGATCTAATTGGGTGGCATTTTCGTAGGATTGCAGAGCCTCATTATGCTTGCCTAGAGCTGCATAGGCCTTTCCTCTATTGAACCATGGCCAGGCCAAAAGAGGATCAAGCTCTATGACATCACCATAGCATTCTATGGCCTCCTCGTATCGCTTTAATTGCAGAAGAGTAGTGCCTTTATCGTACAAGACGTCCTTGCTCTGCGGATCGATCTCGAGGGCTTTATCGTAAGACTGTATTGATTCATTGATCCTGCCCAGATCCCTTTGTGCAGCGCCCCTCGCATACCAGGCTCGAGCATTTTGAGGATTGATTTCTAAGGATTTATTGTAACAATCACTGGCCTCCTGGAATTTACCCAGAGCCCTGAAAGCAATTCCTTTGCCCAACCAGATGCTTGCATTTTGTGGGTCTTTATTGAGGGCATTGTCAAGCAAGTCGATAGCCCGATCGTACTCCCCATCCTTATACGCTTCATTAGCACTCATGAACCAGTATTCCGCTGTATCTTCCTGTCCTAAAGATTGTCCAGCCAGCAAGATAAACAATATTGAATTGATTGTAATTTCTAAACGCATGCTATATCACCAATATTATGTACTTTATTGTTGTTAGCTAATAAATGTTTGTTATAAAGTTGAACGGATGAAATTGAACAGAGAAACACTTAACATCAAAGAAAAAATTCCAGCCACCGATCTATTTTGCACCTTGTTTTTATGCCTTAGAAATCCTCTTTTGCACCTTGATTACCTCCGCCCCGAAGAGGAAGATCTGGGCCGAGTAGTAGATCCAGAAGAGAAATATCACCAGAGATCCTGCCGCCCCATAGGCTGAGCCGACGTTCACCCATCCTACATAAGCCTCGATGCAGAAGTTTCCCGCTGCAAAAAGCAGAGCCGCCAGAGCCGAGCCGGGAATAATCTCTCGCCAGGCAAGTTTCACCTCGATCAGGGTCTTGTAGGTTGCTGCAAAGAGTATGGTCACAAAGGAGAAGGAGACCAGGAACGTGAGCAGGCGGAGCAGCCCCAGGTGGACGGGCAAAATCTCCTCGATCTGCCTTGCCGCAGGCAGCATTACGGCGGTGAAAACGGAAGTTATCAGGAGCAAAAAAGCGACCAGGCCGACGAGTAGGTACGAATGCAGATAAGAGAGGACGAATTCCATGAGCGGGACGATCTTATCAGGGATCTGCCAGATAAGACGAAAGGCCCTCCTGGCATGAACGAAGAGACCAGCGGCGCCAAAAAGCAAGAGCCCTATGCTGAGCAGGGTAAAACGGAAGGAAGCAGCCTGATCGGAAGCCCGGCCAATCAGCTCGCTTGCCACACCTGGCATCTGCCGGCCCACCAGATCCTGAGAGGTGGCCACCACCTGGCCGTCCAGAAAGCCATGCTGAAATAATGTGTTTATAAATATTAGTGTTAATATAAGCAGAGGCACAAAAGAAAAGAGGCCATAGTAAGCTAGAGCTGCTGCCAGGAGCGAGGCATCGTCTTTGAGCCACTCCCGGATGGCCTCCTGTAAGAACTTTGCAGATGTCTGCAGACGCATAGGGACAATAAGCCTTTTCGTTTTTGTTTCACCATAAAACGGGAGAGAAAGGAGATATGCCCCAGGCTTAAGGTGCTCCCTTCAGATCCTCTCTTTGGGTAATGTTCTTGATCTCCTGCTTCAGATCCTCGGGCAGCCCCTTGATCTCCACATCCAAAAAGCCCCTGACAATGACGCTGGTAGCCTCTTCCGAAGTCAGGCCGCGGGCCATGAGATACTCCAGCTCCTCTTCGGAGATGCGGCCCACTGCCGCCTCGTGAGACATATCCAGGTCCCGGCTCTGTCCGTCCAGCTCCGGTATGGAGTAGATTCTGCCCTTGTCCGATAGCAGAAGGCCGACGCACTCCAGATGAGCCCGTGCGCCTGCAACTCTGCCGGTCATTCTTCCCCTAGCGATAACGTCGCCGCCCACGGAGACCACACGAGAAATCGACTCAGCACTGGTCTCGGCCGCATTGAGGTTGACATTGCTGCCTATGTCGATATTGCCCATGGTAGAGTAGACCACCGTGTTGAAGCTGGCCTTCGCCCCCCGGCCGGCAAGAGTAGCCGTGGGGAAGGTCTGGATGGTCTTAACCGGTTTTAGCAGGATGTAGTTATTGGAGAGAGATCCGCCCTCAGCGATGGTGATGCCGGTTCTGGGCCGCACCTCGACCTCTTTGCCCCAGCTGTGTACCATGGTGAAACTCACCTTGGCATTCTTCTGGATGAAAAACTCCGAGACACCCATGTGCAGGCCCCTCTGCACATGAGCTGGAGTGGTACAGCCGGTGATGACATGCAGCTCCGAGTCCTCCTCCGCGATGACGACGTTGTGCACGCGCTGGTTGAGGTTGGAAGACCCCAGATACAGGCAGCTTTTCACTGGAAATGTAGTCTTCATGCCCTTCTTGGCCCGGATGAAGTAGCCTGCAGGTGGCGCTGCCGCTATGTCCGCGGTGTACTTGTCGGCATCCGGTGCCACCAGCTTCCACCAGTAATCCTGCAGAAAGTCATATTTCTCCAGAGCGGAGGCCATATCCATGATCTCCACACCCTCGTAGAGAGACTTGGCCACCACAGGCGTCTGGTCCATCTGAACAAAAGAGCCTGAAGACTCGCCGTCCAGCTTCACACCTACATCCAGGGCCGCCTTCTTGACAACGCTGGG
>JAFGNK010000142.1 GCA_016927055.1 Methanotrichaceae archaeon
ACCCAAGCACGGCATCATCTACCGTCATCCTGCCGTGATAGGATCGGCCAAGAGGTTGCGGGGACGTGTGGCTCGGACCCTGGCGGCAAAGCTGGCCATCGCCGCCCGTCTGGACTATTACGGGGCCGGCCTCTCCCCTGATCTGCATTCCGCGCTGCAAGCCCGTCTCAGAGATATCAAGCAGAGAGGAATCAAGCAGAGAGGGCACAATAAGCAGAAGGCTGGTAGATAAGGATCAGATTTATATTCAATGCATGGCCATGATGTTTTTGAGGTTGAGGTGTGCAGATGAAATGTCGGCCCGGATCGTTGACGTTCGGATTGTTGATTATATCGGTATTTTTTATTATTGCCGGTACTAACATACTGATTCCTGCGGTAAACGGCGTAGAGCAAAACCTCACAGAGCATTCCTGGATCTACAGCCAGGGAACCATAGATGATATGCGCATCTACCAGACTGTAGCCGGTTTTCATGGACAGAAGCTGGTCACGGGAACAAGAGGTACCGGCACCGTGTCCCGATCTATTGATGCTCAGGTCTATGGCGGCTTTCAAGACGGCTACAATGAGATCTGGGCAAACGAATGGGGAGTATTTCAGAACAGGCCGTCCAGATATGCGGCACCCATCACGAACAGCGAGCTTAAAAACGCCCTTTGTGCCAAGAATTATGAAGTAGGATCGGTCTACTCGGAGAGCTACTCCAATCTGGTGGATCTGGTCAAGGATACATCCATCGCCCAGACTGACAATAACTCTGTCTACAGCATCCATTCTGAGATAGAGGGGACGGCCAGAGTGGGAGCGCGGGTGCAAAAGGGATCGGGCGCGGTGCCCATCTATGTCATGAATGGAGTCTATTCGGGATATACAAATATGAGGATGTCACTGGAGAGCGGCAATGCATCCATCTTAACCCTGCCCTGCCCCTGAAGGGCTCTGAACAATCATTTTTATTATTTTGTTTTGTCATTTGTCTTTATGGCCAACCATCTGGCGAGCATTTCTGCCAGTTCTCTTCTCTGCACAGGTTTGGCTATGAAATCGTTCATCTTTGCCTTAATACACCTCTCCCGGTCACCTCGCATAGTAGAGGCGGTCATGGCGATTATGGGAATGCTGGGATTGAGGACCCTTGATCCTTCCTGGCGGATGGTGCGGGTTGCTTCAAAACCGTCCATCTCGGGCATTTGGCAGTCCATCAATACCAGGTCGTAGGGAATCATCTGGAGTGCTTTAACGGCTTCCTTGCCGTTGGCCACCACATCCGCCCGAAGTCCCATCTTTCTCATCATGGCCTGTGCCACTTTCTGGTTTATGGGGTTGTCCTCCGCCACCAGTATGCGTATCTTGTGTTTTTCGTATTCAGAAATGGTGGGCTTGGCGGCGGAGCGCTCTATAGCCCCCTCACCCTCGATCTTGGCAGACATCTCATCAGCGGATTTGGACCCTGCTGACAGCTTTTCAAAAACTGCTGTGAACCAGAAGGTGGACCCTTTGCCCACCTTGCTTTCCAGGCCTATCTTGCCTCCCATCAATTCTGCCAATTGCTTGGAGATGGCCAGCCCCAGGCCAGTACCACCATATTGGCGCGTTGTCGAGCCATCCACCTGAGTAAAAGGTGAAAAGAGGATAGCCTGCCTGTTTTCTGGGATGCCGATACCAGTGTCGCTGATTGCGAAGCGAAGCGTGGCATCTCTTTTATCTTCATTCTCCAGGCTGACGCGGATCACGATCTTGCCCTTTTCAGTAAACTTCACAGCATTGCCTCCCAGGTTGACTAGAATCTGGCGCATCCGTCCCGGATCTCCACGCAGTAACGACGGAACTGCAGGCTCTACCAGACAGATCAGCTCCAGCTTTTTCTCATGGGCTCCGATGGCCAGGATATCTGCAGTATCTTTCAGCGTGGAACGCAGATCGAAGTCCAGTGTTTCCAGCTCCAGTTTGCGGGCTTCGATCTTGGAGAAGTCCAGGATGTCGTTAATGAGAGACAAAAGTGTCTCACCGCTCTTATGGGCAATTTCTGCAAATTCACGCTGCTCAGCATTTAAGTCCATGTCTAGCAGTAATCCGATCATGCCGATGACGCCGTTCAAGGGGGTGCGAATCTCGTGGCTCATATTGGCCAGGAATTCGCTCTTGGCGGCGTTGGCCTTCCTGGCCTGCTTGACCAGTTCATTGGACTGTTCAATAGCAATTTCCAGATCTTCATTTGTTTTTCGCAGCATTTCCTCCATATGCTTGCGGTCAGTAATATCGAATAGAAATACCGTTAGCCCGATGAAGGAATTGTCTTCTCTGCTGATGGGGCTGTAATGGTTCTCATAATAGCGGCGCTGCAGATCGTTGTCTCCATATGCTTCAACAATAACCAAGTGCTCGCCTGCCAGGGCTCGGTCAAAGTTGCGTTTTGCTTTAATACGGTCCGCTGGATCTGTAATGTAATCAAGCATATTTGTCCCAATTTCGATGTCAACGCCCCAAATGGCCTTCATGGTCGTTTTATGATTTTGATTAAAGGCCAGATATCGATATTCTTTGTCCAACGCGAAAACGACAATATTATTGGGGCTGGCCATGATTGCCTCAAGCAGCGAATTTGACTGTTGAATCAGCGTCTTGGATTTCTTTAACTCCTCAAGATTTGAATTAATCTCTTCCTCTGCCCGCTTGCGCTCGGTTATATTGGTAAGCATGGCAAAGGATCCGGCAAACCGGCCGACTTCATCTTTGAGCGGTGTTGCCGATACTATTACCCAGCAGCAGCTTCCATCCTTGCAGCGGTGCCTGCGCTCATATTGCGCCCATGCACCAGATAAACGCATTTCCATCTTGGCTCGGTGATCCGGGAGGTCCTCCTCGAAAATGAAGGCGGCTACTGGTTGACCAAGCATCTCCTCTGGTTGATAACCCAACATGTCAGCCAGCTTCTGGTTCACGAAAGCATAGCAGAATTGATCATCCATGATCATGATGCCCTCGTTGGCAGTCTCGACTATTCGTTTATATCGCGCTTCGCTCTCCTGCAGCGCCACCTCTATCCGTTTGCGCTCGGTGATGTCATGGACAATAACACATAAGAACTCTTTTTTCCCATAATGAATTAGGGTGGAACTGGCTTCTACATCAATGATTGAGCCATCTTTGCACCGGTATTGCCGCGAGCCTATGAAGTAGTTTCCCGATGCCTTGATGTGGTCAATATTGCGTTCGATACTCTCTTTATCGTGAGCAACGATATCGTAAAGAGTTAAGCCGGAGATCTCATTCGAGCTATAGCCAAGCATTTTTTGAAAGGCAATATTGCCATCAACTATGAATTTAGTGTTCACATCAGCTAGAAAAATTATATCAGAAGCTTGCCCAACAACGGTACTGTATAGCGCCTCACTCTCC
>JAFGNK010000019.1 GCA_016927055.1 Methanotrichaceae archaeon
GAGCGAGGAGATAGTCGATACCTTCCCCAACTATATGGCTAAGGATATTGAGGTTGTTCATAAACCGAGCAGCTACAACTACTCTGCAAGCTTGCGGGCCAACCAGGACATCAAATGGAATGAAGGCATGTGGTCCAAGAGCGGCACATTGCGGGGAGGCGATATAGTTGCAGGAAATGATTCCTCTGGAGGTGCCATCGATAAACCGTGCACATCAAACGATAACGGCACAGCTCCGGCTACCATCATCAGTGAGAAGTACACCTCCCTGGAGTATTTGAAGAAGGACTCCATTGCTCTTGGCTTAAACGAGATGAAGACCAATGCCACCTTCAATGGTGTGGCTGATTTCAGGGCAAAGTCGGTCGGCACAAATGGCACCGATGGGGTGGACAACGAGGAGCGCTATGTTGGCGAATTTAGCCTGAATCGGCATATTCTCATGACCGGCGTCGCAAGGTACGACTATCCGCACATCACAGTGGTCAAGGATGGCCAGATGAGGTATGAGATGTACAACAGGACCAATTCCACGGTTGCTAATTACAACATAACCGTAACCAATGACGGCAATCGCGCTTTGGCTCCTGTGTATGTCTGGGATACCTTCCCGCTGGGAACAGAGTACATCAGCTCCTCAGTCAGGCCGTCCGAACTTACGGCAAGCCATGTCAATTGGACGATATTGCATCTGGGCATAGGCAACAGCCTGACCATTAACCTGAAGCTGAACGTCACTGATGAGGCGCCGGGCAACCTGGTCAATTGCGTGGCGGCCAGCGGAGTTACAGGCAGCACACTGGTATCTTCAACCAATTGCTCGATCCTGGAGTCCGATTGGCTGGGCTGCTGTCCGCCCAAGGTCTCTGTGGAAAAGAAAGCGGAATTGGACCTGTCAGACCCCGCCGTGGTGCACTACACCATCTGGCTCAAGAACAATGCCCGGAGCATCATGGCAGCAGAGGTTACCGATGAGGTTCCAGGAGACTTAGAGCTCCTGAATTCTTCATTAGAGCCATACAGCGTTAACTCGAATTATATCCGCTGGAATTTCGCAAATCTGCTCCCAGATGAATTGGTAACCATCGAATACAGCATGCGTGCCGCAAGGAACGGGGCCTACACCAATAAGGTGCACGTTATTGCCAGCGCGGTAGACGGGTCCGGCAGCGATACTGCCGACGCATCTGCCTACATAGACTTGAGGGAGACAGGAGTTGGTCCAAGGACGACAAGGTACGATGGATGGCAGCCACCTGACTGGGATCTGAATACGTCTGATGCAGGAATGAGCATTTAGGATTGCCTGGGCTTTGGCTCGGGCAATCTCATATTTTCTGAAAATCATTTGCTAATCGTGCAGCAAGAATTTAAACTTTTTTAAATTTTTAAACTTGCAGGCTCTCAATTACTGCCCTTTCCGTCTTCTGCTCCAAAGCGGCAGAGATATTCTTCTCTTCTATTGCAAATCCAAGTCAAGCTTGCTAAAAGTTCGTCTCCATAGAGATAGAGAGGCACTGGCGGCAATGGCCCGGCGGTGCAGCCATCAACGATACTTCACGAAATTCCTGATCAATGCTGGCGATACTTATGTTGGCGATCAGCCCATGCGCGCTATATTTCAAGGAGAAGGAAGATGCAACATCCAGGTTCTCGCGACGAAAAAGGCTATGCCTGGCCTCGCAGAGGGTCTCGGCTCGATCGGAGAGCGTTGAGATTTCTCCAGATCAAATCAGATGAAGAACTGGTATATTACTGCTATTGTGTCTCTGCTTTTCTGATAAGCTCTGCAGTATCTTTCATGGAACTCTCTTCTCTCAGAGCAGCAAGCAGTGGGGGCGATTCCTGGAATAGCTCCAGGGCATTGAAGAATCTGTCCAGCATGTCTCCGCTGTAGGTAGGAACCAGGAAGATATGGGTATGCGGAATTCTCCTGCCCCGGGCATACATGCAGACGAAGTCCGGCTGAAGGGAATGCATCATCTTGCGGGCCACGATCCCTGCCACATTAAAGAGGCTGGCGTTTTCTTCGGCGGTGAGTTCATGCCACCAGGGAACATGCCTCTTGGGGATCACCAGGCAGTGGCCCTTGCTAAAGGGATTGAGATCCAGGATGCACAGCGTCAGGTCGTCCTCGTAGATCTTATGGGTGGGCGTTCTCTCTGCCACAATATCGCAAAAGATGCAGGGTTTTTTGGGCTCTTCAAGCATATCTCTGATAACGATGCCCTGCTAGAAAATGCTAACCATTATTCGGGCACGCCAACCTTAATAAAGAAGCATTCCAAGCATTTGGCGTGGTATACCATGTCACATGAGATCGAGAAGATTCATGCTCGTGAGATCCTTGACTCACGAGGAAACCCGACTATCGAGGTCGATGTTTACACTTGTTGCGGCTTTGGGCGTGCCGCTGTGCCATCCGGCGCGTCTACAGGCACGCATGAGGCTTTGGAGCTGCGCGATGGGGGAGACAGATATGGCGGCAAGGGCGTCCTTAAGGCCGTCAAGAATGTCAATGAGGTAATTGCGCCGGAGATGCTGGGCATGAATGCCTCCGCCCAAAGGGAGATCGACGATTTCATGATCGAGATGGATGGAACGCCTAATAAGTCCAATCTGGGTGCCAATGCCATCCTGGGCGTCTCTATAGCGGTAGCCAAGGCGGCTGCAACTTCCTCGGAAATGCCGCTCTACAAATACCTGGGAGGAGTTAATACCTCCTGCCTGCCCATTCCTTCCTTCAACGTTCTCAACGGAGGCCAGCATGCTGGCAACGATCTGTCCATTCAGGAGTTCATGATTCTGCCCACCGGGGCCAGGACATTTTCCGAGGGCCTTCGTATGGCTGCCGAGACCTACCATGCTCTGGGCAAGATTCTAAAGGGCAAGTACGGTGTGGGTGCAACCAATGTCGGCTACGAGGGTGGCTATGCACCGCCTCTGGTCAAGACCCGCGATGCCCTGGACGCTATCATGAGCGCTCTTGATGTGAGCGGCTATGGCGAGGAGATCAAGATCGGCCTGGACTCGGCAGCCTCCAGTTTCTATATGGAAGGAGGCTATTCCGTGGATGGAAACCGGCTCACGCCCGGAGAGCTGATCGATTATTATGTTGATCTGGTCAAGACCTACCCCATTGTCTCCCTGGAAGATCCTTTCGAGGAGGAGGCTTATGACGACTTTGCCAAGCTGACGGCTAAGCTGCCGGGCACGATAATAATAGGAGACGACCTTTATGTCACCAACATAAAGCGCCTGGAGAAGGGCATCAAGATGCATGCAGGAAATGCACTGCTGCTCAAACTCAACCAGATCGGAACCGTCTCCGAGGCCTTCGATGCGGCACGCATGGCTTTCCGGGCGGGATGGAAGGTCATGGCCTCTCATCGCTCGGCAGAGACCGAGGACTCGGCTCTGGCTGATGTGGCTGTGGCTCTGGGCTGCGAGCTGCTCAAAACGGGTGCTCCAGCCAGATCTGAGAGGACTGCTAAGTATAACCAGCTCCTCAGGATACAGGAGCAACTGGACGAGGCGGCGGTCTACGCCGTCATTTAAGTCTTTTTTAAGCGGCTTTTCCCGGGCAATTGGGATGGGCCCATTTTTTTCAGGTTCTTCTATTTTTCGATCTTTCGCACACAAGGCAACGGACAGGGCGGTCGGGCCGGGAGACTGGTCGGGTCTGAGGGCCAGGAAAGTATGGTGACCAAGCGAAGGAAGCCTTTTGGGGCAGTTTTTTTGGAGACGATGGCAATTTGAGGTTAGTATTAGTGGAAAATTATAACTATACAACTATAACTAAACCACAAAGAACACAAAGCGCACAAAGGACGCACAAAGACGATTAAAAGGAATCACCAACGATCGCGCTGATAGCAGCAATTGTTGCGTTGCATCTCGCCTAGGTTGGGCCCGCTCTCACATCCCTAATTAAAGCCATGACTGTAAGAGTATAATGTGCCAGTTTCACGCGAAGGCGCGAAGCCGCGAAGTAAAAATATTGGTTTATTTCGGCCTCGCTGTACTAGCTTTCCGATCAGACGGCTTATGGAAGCAGTGCCCGGCAGCCTGTCTGAATGGGACTGCCTTTGCAGGCGTCTGCTGCCTGTGGGCCGGGCCTTGCGGGGCTTGTGGGATGCTCGTCAGGGCGGGCTTAGCTTGCCTAAAAAGCGCTCGTCCCTGGGGAGGCTGGTCGGGCCTGCGGGAGTGTATACCGCATAAAGAGGTCTGGGGCTGTATCACTTCTTCTTTTTAAGTGATCTCACAAACTGGAGGTATTCTTCTGTTGTGATCCCTGCATTCTCCAGGGCTTCGATTGTCCTGGGATTGCCTAGCAGAGAATTCAGGATTGAAGGAGTTGCATCATAGGCTTTATCATGGTAATCGAAGTTTATTAACAAAACTACATCTTTTATAATAATATAGATAATAACAAATGGATCAACATGCGCACTGCGAAGTCCTTTTAGAGCATGGCGCTTGGGCTCTCCTATTTCTGGATTGATACTGATCGCTTGGAGCTTCCTGATAATTCGTTCTTTTAATAGTCCATCTTTTTTGGTTAGCTTTTAAATTTTTTATCAAAATAGTATGTAGCTATGGTCTGAAAGATCATGGTGATTTACAGGTTTTGAAAGTGGTCTGCCAGCTCATCAGCATTTTTTAGGCGTGTAAACCGTCCTTCTTTAAAGTCCTTAAGCCCCTTGATAATGCCTGTGGCAATATCATCTTCTTCTGATTCGGCAAGAATAGATTTTCGCTTGGGGACTTTCGCTGCTAAAGGCATGATAACCCCTTTACCTATTAGGCAATAAAGATTGCGAAAGATCCATTCCCTCCATTTTGGCCTGTGCCTATGGCCGGGCATCCATGGCCTTGGCAAGGTTGCCGTTAGACAAAGATCTGAGGTTTCGTATGACTTGGTGCCGGATCGTTCCTGGCAGAGCCGCTTGCCTGGCGAGCGCTCGTGCCAGAGGGCTGGGAGGCCGGATGGACCTGGTATCAGGTGAAGCTTGTGGTTCGTTGCCCATGAGGTTAGGCTGATTGGGCTCGGATCGTTATCATTGGGCAGGTTCTGGGCTTTGCGAGTCGATGAAATCGTGAAGGGCATAAGCTGGATTTCAAAGCGGCATCCTAATTATATAATGTCTAAACTAAACAAGGCGGTTGATGAAGGCGGTTTTGTATCGACGTCAGAGATTTCCACATAGTAGTGTATAGCGGTGTTGCTACGATAGAGAAGGATGATAGTGATATCCGACATGATAATATGCAATTATTTATTTCTTCAGACAATATATTTATCTCAAATCATGCCGGTGCAAGGATGTTCGAAAGAGGCGTATCAGCCGATGACCTGATATCTTTAATAACGAAAGGAGAGATGATAGAGGAATACCATGATGATTATCGCTGCCCTGCCGTGCTGATGCTGGGGCAGGTAAGAGGAATTCCGCATCATAACGTAGTGGCAATTTGCAAAGATCAACTGATAATAGTAACAGTATACCGGCCAAATGAAGATGATTGGATCAATAATGGGTGTAGAAAATAGAATGGGTCCCTGTGAATGCCTCCTGTGCAAAAGCAAAATGCGAGAAGGGACTACAGAATTTGTCGCTAGAGTTGGGGCGCAGGTATTAGTAATCAAGAACATCCCGGCATTTGTTTGTCCTAATTGCGATGAGGCTTACTACTCCATAGATACTCAAAGAAAAATCGATCGCATCATGAAGGCTTTTCATGAAGGAAAACTGCTTGCCAAGCCACTCGCTGCGGGCGAAGTTGATCTGAACGCACTGGAAGCCTGTCTGCCTGCGCCGCTTGCTGCGATTGAGGATCTTTGAGGTTTTGATCAGCATTAGAGGTCCGGGCTTCTCTCTAGCTCGGAATCGATGGTTCCAAAAGGGCAGGCAGTTCTGGCTGAGCTGCCTGGCTAGCGCTCTTACTCGGGCAACATAAGGCCGTCCGGCTAGCGATCAGAGGAAGATGGTTTCTATATTGTGGATCTTCTGGGGCGCGCTGATTTGGGAACCGATGGCAAATGCAATTTACAGTTATTATTGGCTTTTTTGATTAAGGGCCTCAAGCATGCGCTTGGTCTCTTGCTTTAGAGTAGGAACATCCCCTTGAACAATCTCCCAAATGATTTGAAGGTCTACATTAAAATAGGCATGAATCATGCGGTTTCTAAGACTTATCATCTGACGCCATGGAATTTTAGGATACTCATTTCGCAGATCCTTGGAAAGATTGCGAGATGCTTCTCCCATTACTTCCAGCTGCCTTATCACTCCATCTTGAAGCAGACTATTGCTCAAGAACTCCTCATAAGTGACGCCGTCTGTGTAGCGCTCTATCTGTAAGAAGGCGTCTATGATATGGTGAAGATAAACAGTGTCATCTTTCTTCATAGAGCAAAACCAGATCTTTTTCTGCGTAAGGGCGCAAATAGGGGCTGAGAGAACCTTCCGCTATCAGTTCTACATCTCTTCCTAGAACGCGGCTAAGCTCCTCTTCCAGACCAAACCATTCTAGACCCAGTCGAGGACGTTTCTCTGGGGCCTTTAGCTCCACCAGAAGATCGATATCGCTTTCTGGTGTTTCCTCAGCACGGGCAAATGAGCCGAAGACGGAAATGCGCTTAACGTAGGGCCTGAGCAACGGCAATACTTTTTCCCTCAGATCCGCAAATCGATTCATTCGATCTCCTATCTATCGTTGTATCTGATATTGTTTACGTTTGGTTGTCTGCATTTAAATAGATAAGGGATAGTGAGATATGAGCTTCGGTTTGAAACTATGCTTTTTTTAATTTCGGTTCCATTCGTGATCCGCCCGTGGGCCGGGCCGTCCGGGCCATGCTGCGGTCCGGGCGGGCTGGCTTGCCTGGCAAGCGCTCGTGCCAGGGGGTCTGGAGGCCGGTCGGGCCTGAGGGCCAGGAGAGGCTGGAGACCCAAGCGAAGGGAGCTTTTTTGGGTCTGGTTTTTGGACGATGGTGGTTTGCGACTCTTATATTATTATAATTATAATAGTGATGTGTAAACCGCAAAGGAAGAACTGTGCATAAATTGCGCTACTGGCAAAAGTTAGCTAATCTGCCGAAAGCCACTCATCACGAGAGATCCCAGCTTCCCGAAGAATCTCTGAGATGAGATTTGCTCCGATCTCTCGCCTATGGTAGTTCGGTATGCGCACAAAATTATCTCCACGGACCATGTAATCATGATCCAAAACCCGGAAATGGTCCTTCGAATCCTATCTTTTTCAATCGCTTGATCAGCTTTGCTCTTGAAACCGGCACAAGTCTACTCAATTACGCTCACCGGTTCAATTGATGCTGTTATCACATGCCCGCCGATTGGTGGTATGGACCGTCCCATGCGGAGCCTGAGAGCTATCCAGCCTTCAATAACCGAGATAAGCTCTTTGCGGGCTTTTTCAATAGTTTTGCCCGTAGCCCAGGCGCCCTGAAGCTCGGGTACAGAGACGAAGATGGGTTCCTCATCATCGATGGTCTTGTAAACAGCCCGTTCCAGAGCTGCCTCGATATATTCAGAGAACATATTGGCCTTCTATTAAGGCGATGAAGGAAAATATACCTTGCGCCACTGCTTATCTTGTCCGCGTCTCTTTCAGGACGGAATCGATGTCTATCCCTGGCTTCAGGCTCGCCCAGCTTGTCCAGAAGATCGCTAAAGCTTTCCTGGATGGTGATGCTGGCCCGAGATTTATTAGGCAGATTCATGTCCCCGAAAGGCTTGAGCATTTTTCTTAAAAGTGGCTTTTGTTTTCACATTCAGTACCGGGCATTAGGCTCACACACACAGAGTCACAGAACGCGCAGAGACTTCTTGGCCGAGGTTCAGGGCGTTCTCTGGCTAATGCCAATACCTGCTGGCTGTGCGCTAGCCTCGCCCGACAACCTGGCGGGGATGGAGTTGATTATTCTGGTTCCATAATGCATCATTTCAACTGGAAGCTATTTCATATTTATTCTGAAAGTATCTTTTCTTTGATTCTAGATATTGCGATCCCTGCAAGCTGTGGGCTAGCCTCGCCCGGTAGGCCCATCGACAGTGCGGCATCCTTGCCTCGGGTCCAAGGTTCGCGCTCCTGGTCTGACTTGGGCTGGGGGCTGTCCAGGGCTGCATCGGTATGGCTGATTGACTGCCGCTAAACTTAAGTGTCCCTAAATCAACATAGATTTGAGGCATCTAATGCGCGCTAAAGCTCAGTTAGGCAAATCGGATCTGTCAATAAATATCGGAAGAAGGGCAAGAAGAAAGACCTCACGAGCCAGCTTTCTTCCCAGGGACGCTGCTAATGGCACGACACCGGATGTCAAAGATGTCCTGGAAGTTCTAAAAGCGATGCATGTGATGATTCCGGAGACCTCTGAGGTCAGAGGGTACCTTTTTGCCCATCCGGATTTAAGCTGCCTGATTCCACCGATCTGCTGCAAACTGATCAAGACGTTCCCAGAGGATGCAAAGCTCTTTTTAGAGATTTACCGCGATCCCGAGATTCACGATGAGTATCTGACGCTTTACATTCGAAAGAATGTGTACGAAGAGCAGATTTTGGACTGTATTGATGAAGCCATGGCAGAGTTCGAGCCGGTCCTGGGATCAGCGTCGGGGTGGCTCTTGGTGACTACAGATTTTCTTTTGCCAAAATAAGGAACTATAAGCTCCATGTCCTTTGATTGGCGAGAATACCTCGATCTGGCAGAAGCCCTTATGGGCAGGGACAGCAAGCCAATAACAATTGAAGCTGCATTCAGATGCTCAATGAGCAGGATCTACTATGCTGCATTCTGTCATGCGAGGAATTATGCACAGAAAAAACAAAGTTTTGCCGCAAAGTGCAATGCTTCGGACCATGCACGGATTAGAGAGCATTTTCGATCCAGTGGAATGATCAGGATTGCCGGCAACCTGGACAGACTGAGACAGTGGAGGAATGCCTGTGATTACGAGGACTCCATCGAGATCTCTGAAAGGTCTTATGATGCCATGATGGCTCAAGCAAAGTATGTTCTTGAGGCTCTTAGAGACAAATAGGGAAGGAGCAGTCTAAGTCGTCCGTTGAGGGGCGGGGTGGTCCGGGCCGCATCGCCGTCTGCCGGGCGTGCGCTCGTGCGGGCTCTCGTATGGGCGCGCGTGCCAGCGTGGGACTGCAATCATGGGGCGCTTGCCTCTGTGATGGGCAGATTTTCGGGGGCTGGTTTTTTGGAAGCGATGGAGGTTCGCCATTACTATTAGATGAAAATTATAACCGAACAACTACTGATCACACCACAGAGGCACAGAGCGCACAGAGACTTTTTAGCAGAGTTTTCCTGGCAGCTCTTCGACCATGTCGCATCCTTGTATAGGGCCTCGGCTCGCGCTCCTGGGTCCGACGCTTGTGGGCCGAGCTGGTCAGGGCGAAATCATGGGTTCACGCGAAGGCGCGAAGCCACGAAGATCCGATGAGAGAAGGACAATTTTTCGCCATAGCCCTCGGGCCGCGCCGGAGGGGCGTGGGAGCTAGGAGAGGATGGAGCCAGGCGAATGAGGCTTTTCCCAGGGGCTAGCGGATCTGTGCCATCGATTAAGACGCTCGCTTTCGGAATCAACATTTGGGCTACTGAAATATCTGACACAAGAGGATTCTTGTATCGATCAAGCGTTAATATGATGGGCAGAAGGTCCTTTGCCAGAAAAGATTAAAATAAGCGCCTAAGGGTCAGATACCAGAAGAAATAAATGGGATCTAATTGATTATTGTTGTAGTTGCCCAGGTGATTTATTGATATGAGAAAAGGTTTCCTTGAACGATTTATCGAAAAGGAACAGTACCAGCAGAATTCGCCCTTAACTGTAAAAGAATTTATAGATTATTGCAAGAAAAGAGGCATAAAGACTAATGAGAAAGAATTAGAGTTCTTTGAAAAGGAAGGAATACTATATCCATTAATGAGAATTGATCGACCAATAGGAGAAGAAGAATGGATTATATTCACTAATAAAGATGGAAATCAGGTCAGTAGACCTGCTATACAAGGACTGAATGAAGGGGAAGTGGAAATCAGCAAGGAGATTAAACAATATTATTCTTCATATAATTTCGACAATCGTAGTAAAGAATTGCTCTTAGAATGGGTTAAAGAAGGAATATTATTCGATCCCTCAACAAGGCCCTTTCAAGAATGGTCTTCGTTCAATGGCGATTGGCTACTTTTTGAGGATAATAAAATTATAAGCTTATACGTATCTTATCAAATTTATTGGCTTGACATAATCAAAAAGAGTTATTCTGTAAATATTGACTTATCGAATGGCAAATTAAAAATATCATCACCGATCATTGGTGGCTATAATAAATCCATTTCAAACGGCTCCTTTGAATTAGACAACCTTGAGGAATTTGTTGAAAAATTTAAAAAAATGTGTGAAGACGAAATATTTAAAGATTTCTTCGATATCGAGATAAAAAAATCAAAAATAAAGAAAGAATTATATGAGTTTAATTGTATTTTGGAATTTTTAATTAGCGTACAAAGCATTTATGCACCATATGGTAGATCCAGTGCAAAAAGCATACAGCTAATTAGTAACGCATTCGATCCAGACACATGGGAAGAAAAAAGAAGAAAATTTGATCCGGAAAGAGAATTGGAGGCCTTAGATTTAGATATAAAGATGATATTTTATTATTATCAGCTTTTCTCTATGAAAACCAACTATTTGCTTGGAGAAGGGCGAGCACATGATTGGATTCAATTGTGGAAAAGTATCCGTTGGTATAAAAAGGACCTTCTTGAGGGTAGCCTCCGATTGGGAGTAGAATATTTGCAATGGGCATTGATGCATAAGAGATTTATTGAAGATTATCTTGGCAAAAATATTCCAGATGTAGATGAAATTATTAAAACCAGTATTGATTTTGCTCTTGAATGTGATCCCAATAAAATAACACGAGGATGGAATCTTAGAGGTTCGAGGAATGAGCGTCTTTCAGATGACAACAAGAGTTATTATGATGATGTTTATAAAAGACTATTTTATCTGGTGAATGATTTTGGCCTTGATTATCAGCCACGTGTCATCGTGTTTGTAGAAGGAGCGACCGAAATGGTGATAATGCCAGAATTTTTTAATTGGTATCTAGGCAGACCTGAGATCCTTGGAATAGAATTCATGAATTTTGAAGGTGTTGATAAGTTATTATCGACTTCTAAAACAAGTGCTGATCTTAAATATTTAATATATGATATACAGAACGATATAAAAGATAAAGCCATATCCTCAAACCATCTTAAAAAATTAAACGCCATAATCAATAAATTAAAGGATATAGATATCATTATCTCAAATTGGACTTCATTCATAAGCTACAACTTGGAAAATTGGCAGATTATTCCCTTTTTTGTATCCGACAACGAAGGCAATATAAAACATTTCTTGGAAGCAGAATATCCAATTAAATATAAAAATTATAATTATAATATTCCAACCGATTGGAAATTTTTATGGGGGATTGACAACAATGATAAACCGTTTAGGGGGAGCAGTTTTGAATTTGCCAACTTCTCGGATAATGAGATCGCATTGGCAATGGGTGAAATCACACAGGAAAAAATAGATGAAAAATTGGTTAAGTTGATAAGAGATAATGGTGAAGGTGTCAATAAGATAAGCGAAAAGATAGAATTGCCAGGTAATAAAATAAAATTAAACAGAATATTATATAGAAATTTGTTAAATAAGTTTAACGAAAATATGGATAATTCTATTTTTGAGCGTCCAATTTTTAAACTTATCGAAAAAATATCCAGAATAGCCGCTTTGAACCATTTGCCTGTTGATCGGCAGGTAGAAATCGAAAATAAGAAAAGGATTAAAGAGATACTAGAGGGAGATAGGCATTTAGTATAATCAAGCATGAGAATTTTATGACTTTTTGCTGGAGTAACCTCCCATAAACTAGACCATTTTCTGATTTGAGGTTCTCGCTAAGCTCCCCTTCATACCTTTTCACAATCCCACCGCACAGATCCGATATCCTCCGCCTTCTTCTCAAATACTTCCTTATAACCCCGCCCCCCACTGCTATCTTGGAGGTGAAGCGGCGAAGACTAACCACAGACAAGAAGCACTTCATTTCAAGGGCTCATTCCTAAAGGTTGGGGGCCTCCCCCCAACTTTCCGGCATGGCGGCGGAGCCAGTGCAAGAAACCAGCAGCTCCCCTGACTTAAATCTAAAACTTAAATCTGAAAAATTAAATAAAACTAATCCAGGTGAAATATGAGGCAAATAGCCATCTACGGCAAAGGCGGCATTGGCAAGTCGACCACCACCCAGAATCTCACTGCAGCTCTATCTACCATGGGAAAGAAGATCATGCAGATAGGCTGCGATCCAAAGGCAGACTCAGTGAAGATGCTCATACACGGCAAAAGGCAGCCTTCCGTTCTGGACACTCTGAGAAAAGAAGGCGAGGTACAACTGGAAGACGTACTGAAGGTTGGCTTTGGCGGCATAAGGTGCGTTGAATCCGGCGGTCCCGAGCCCGGTGTGGGCTGCGCTGGCCGCGGCATAATAACCTCCATTGGGCTGCTGGAAAACCTGGGCGCATACACGGACGACCTTGACTATGTCTTCTACGACGTCCTGGGCGACGTGGTCTGCGGCGGATTTGCCATGCCCATCCGGGAAGGCAAAGCCCAGGAGATCTACATCGTGGCCTCAGGTGAGATGATGGCCCTTTATGCAGCCAACAACATCTGCAAGGGCATCCAGAAGTTCGCCGAATCAGGCGGAACGCGCCTGGGCGGCATTATCTGCAACTCCCGCGCCGTCGATCGAGAAAAGGAATTGGTATCGGCCTTTGCCGAGAAGATCGGCAGCCAGATGATCCAGTTCATCCCCCGAGACAACGTCGTCCACCAGTCCGAGATTCACAAGCAGACCGTCATCGAGTATGCCCCAAACTCCGATCAGGCCAAGGCCTACATGGCGCTGGCCAAGGCTGTGGATGAAAACAAGATGTTCGTGATCCCCCAGCCCATGGAGTATGAAGAGCTGGAGCAGGTCATGATGCAGTGGGGTGTTATGGAATGAAAATGATCCGTGCCGTCATCAGGCCCGAGGCCGTGGATAAGGTTGCCGATAGCCTGGAGGCAGGCGGCTTTACTGCTCTCACCCGTATCGAGGTCTTCGGCAGAGGCAAGCAGAAGGGCATCAAGGTCGGCAACGTTGTCTATGACAATTTGCCAAAGACCTTGCTCATGCTGGTGGTGGGCGACGACCAGACGGAAAAGGCTGCCCAGATAATCGAAGAAAGCGCCAGAACCGGAAATATTGGCGATGGCAAGATCTTCATCACCTCAGTCGAGGAGGCCTACACTATCCGAACCGGCCAGAGAGGGTTATAGAAATGAAAGAAGTCATGGCCATCATTCAGATGAACAAGATGGAGAGCACCAAAGACGCTCTGGACGTCATCGGCATTCCCTCCATCACAGTCTACAAGGCCAGTGGGCGGGGAAAGCAGCGTGGCCTGCAGATCCCCCATCCCTCGCCGCTCGAGCAGTCTGATCAAAAGAACATGTTGTACATCCCCAAGAGAATGATTTCCATTATGGTGGAAGATGAATTCGTTCCGGCTGTGGTGGCAATTATCACGATAATAAACCGCACCGGCAACTTCGGTGATGGCAGGATCTTCGTCTGTCCCGTGGAAGAATCCATCCGCATAAGAACCGGCGAGCGAGGGAGCGTGGCCATATCATGAGTGCAATTGAGAGAACCGTGGAGAAAATAGTGGAAAGAACGGACGAGAGCCCAAGAGAACCGGTAACCGTCGCCCACAGCAAGCAGGTTGTAGGGGGAATGCTGCAAGACTTTACCAAAAAGGCAACCAATGTGAGAAACAAGCACGTGGTCGTCAAAGATTCCTGCGAGGTCGATCAGAAGATCGAGGCCAACAGCCGCACCGTCCCCGGCATCCTCAGCAACCGGGGCTGCTGCTACGCTGGCTCCAGAGGAGTGGTCTTTGGCCCCATCAAGGATATCCTGCATATCACCCACGGCCCTATCGGCTGTGCCTACTTCACCTGGGGCAGCCGTCGCAACCTCATGAGTGCGGAAGAAGGTAAGGACTGCTTTTCCGGCTACTGCCTCTCCACCGACGTCAAGGAGACGGATATCGTCTTTGGGGCAGAGAAGAAGCTGGCTTCAGCTATCCGGGAAGCCTACTCCATCTTCAAGCCCGAGTGCATATCGGTCTTCTGTACCTGCCCCATCGGGCTCATCGGCGACGATATCGAGTCCGTCTGCCGCAAAGCTGAGGCGGACCTGAAGATTAAAGTCATACCCTTGCGCTGCGAGGGTTACCTCGGCGTCAGCCAATCGGCTGGCCACCATATCGCCTCCAACGCTCTGATGGAGCATCTGGTGGGCACGGAGGAGCTGGAGGACCTTGGACCCTTCGACGTCAATGTCTTTGGAGAATACAATATCGGTGGAGATTACTGGGTGGTCAAGGATCTGCTGGAGAAGGTAGGCTACCGCATCGTCAGCTGCTTCACCGGCGACGGCTCCTTCCATGATATGGCCAAAGCCCACCGGGCCAAGCTGAACATCCTGCTCTGCCATCGCTCCATTAACTACACCAACCGCATGATGGAGGAGAAGTACGGTATCCCCTGGCTGAAAGTTAACTACCTGGGCGTGCAGGACACCATGAAGACCCTGCGAGATATGGCCGCCTTCTTTGACAACCCCGATCTGACCCGCAGGACGGAGGCTGTGATCGCTGAGGAGATGGCCCAGGTCCAGCCTATCATCGATATGTACTGGGAAAGGCTGCAGGGAAAGAGGGTCATGCTCCTGGTGGGAGGATCGCGTGCTCACCATGTCAGAAATATGTTCGAGACTTTGGGCATGGATGTAGTTGCGGCTGGCTACGAGTTCGCCCACCGGGACGACTACGAGGGCAGACGGGTCCTCTCCAGCATCGTTCATACCGGACAGTCAAAGGTTCTGGCCGATATCCACTACGAACGTGATCCCAACGTGGTTTCGCCCTACGACGACGCGGCGATCCAGAAGAAAAGGGAGACCATTCCGAGACTCATGGACTATGAGGGCCTGCTGCCCCATATGAAAGAGGGCCAGATCATGATCGATGACTACAACCATCATGAGTGCGAACGCATAGTAAAAGATCTGGGAATAGATCTCTTCTGTTCTGGAATTAAAGACAAGTACGTCTTCCAGAAAATGCACATCCCCTCCCGGCAGATGCACTCCTACGACTACAGCGGCCCCTACACCGGCTTTGCTGGCTTTATACAGTTTGCCAAGGACATCGACATGTCCGTGAACAGCCCTACCTGGAAATTCATAAACCCACCCTGGAGGCAGGAGACAAATGCTTGATTATACTCCCAAAGAGATGGCATTGCGGGAAACGCTGGTCATAAACCCGGCCAAGATCTGTCAGCCCATTGGCGCCATTCTGGCTTACAAAGGCATCCACAACTGCATGCCCATAACTCACGGCTCGCAGGGCTGCTCATCATATCTGCGCATGATGCTGGCCCGCCACTACCGCGAGCCCACGCTGGCGGCAACCTCTTCCTTCACCGAGGACTCTGTGGTCTTCGGCGGCAGAGAAAACCTCAAGGAGGCTGTGGACAACGTCATCAACATCTACCATCCCGATGTGCTGGCCATCAACACCACCTGCTCCTCTGAGACCATAGGTGACGATGTAAACAGCTTCATGGAAGAGATCAAAGAAGAGGAGTTCTACGATCCCAAGGTGCGTGTGGTCATAGCCAGTACGCCCAGCTACGTCGGCTCGCACATCACCGGCTATGATAATGCCGTGAAGGCCATTGTGCAGAGCTTCGCTCGAAAGAGCAAGCCCAACGGCAAATTGAATGTCATCCCTGGCTTTGTGGATCCGGGAGATATCCGCGAGATCAAGAGAATGCTGAAGGTCATGGGGGTCTCTCATATCATATTTCCCGATACGACCGATGTATTCGATGCGCCCCTCTCGCCAGAATCGGGAGGCCTCTACCCGCCGGGCGGAACCAGTATCCCGGATCTGACAGATGCTGGCAACTCCCGCGCCACCATTGCCCTGGGCAGAACGGCGGGAGCCTCAGGAGCCGTGGTCTTGAAAGGCAAGTTCGGCATACCAGCGGTCATCGGCCCCATGCCCATAGGCATTCGCAACACCGATGCCTTTGTGATGAACGTGTCCAGCCTCATGGGTGTCCCTATACCCACAGAGATCGAGTACGAACGAGGCCGACTGGTGGACATGATGACCGATGCTCATCCCCATTTCCATGCCAAGAGCCTGGCGATCTTCGGAGATCCAGATACGGTCGTAGGGCTGCTCAGTTTGGCTGTGGAACTGGGTATGAATCCTGTCTTTGCTTTGACCGGCACGCCTGACAAAAAGTTCGCAGAAGAGGTGCATAATGTTGCCCCGAGCTGTGAGGCCATTATCGGCGACACCTTCCTCTTGCATCAGAAGATCAAGAACCATCCTGTGGATATGCTCATCGGCAACAGCTTCGGCAAGCTGATCGCCCGGGCTGAAGACATACCTCTGGTGCGAGTAGGCTTCCCCATCACCGATCGCGCTAATTTGCACTACTTCCCGATCATCGGTTATGCGGGTGGGGCAAGACTGGTGGAGATGATCGGCAACACGTTCCTGGAAAGACGGGATCGAGACTCGGATGATACGCACTTTGAGATGATTCTCTAAGGCGCCTTGTGAATGGTGCTCTGA
>JAFGNK010000143.1 GCA_016927055.1 Methanotrichaceae archaeon
ACGGATTATCACCACAGAGGCAAGAACGCACGGAGGACTCACAGAGGACTCGATTATTCTATTACCCACTTGAAACAGCGAGGAACCTTTTTTAGTGTTGCTCAGTGTTGCTCGCTGCTGTTTGATCATAAGGTTTTTATTTCCTGCAATCATTTGGGAACCGTGGCGTCGATATCGAAACAACGGTGTGGAAAGGGAAAATGGAATTATCATCTTTTCCAGCCCGTTTGAGGAAATGAAAGCAAGATGATATGGGATTTGTTGTTCGCCGTAATTCCCGCCGTCATTTTATTTCTTTACGGTATTGAGAATTTCTCAGATGAAGTCCGGCATGTGGCTGGGGAACGCTTCCGAAGCATTCTGCAAAAAGCGACCAAGACCTCTCTTCGGGGCGCGCTTGCCGGTGCCGCGGTTACCGCAATTGTCCAGTCCAGCACCGCTACCACCGTCATCGCCGTGGGGCTGGTAAACGCCGGAGCAATTTCTTTCCTGGGCTCCCTTGGCCTAATCATTGGTGCCAACGTAGGCACAACCCTTACCGCGCAGCTTGTTGCCTTTAAACTGACGGCGTTCGCCCCTCTATTTGTGGTCCTGGGGTTTGCAGCAAGTTTGATTAGAGGACCGTATCGAGCTTTTGGAAAGCCGGTCTTCTACTTCGGCCTGGTCTTCTACAGCCTCAATTTGATTTCATCAATTGTCGCCCCTCTGCAGGGAGATGCCGATGTTCTGTCTCTGCTCTCCATGACCGACAACATCCTGATTGCCATTGGGATCGGTTTTGTCGTAACAAACCTGTTCCAGTCAAGTTCAGTCACAGCCGGGCTTATTGTGGTCATGGCACAGAGCGATCTGATCACAGCAGTACAGGCCATCCCGGTGATTTTGGGAGCTAATATTGGCACCTCAACCACCGGACTTATCGTATCCCTGCGCATGAATCAAGCCGCAAAACGTACCGCAATTGCTCAGTTTCTCTTTAATTTCCTGGGTGTTCTGCTCTTTCTGCCTTTCATTGGGGATTTTTCGCGGCTGATTGAGAACATGGGAGGCACGGCTGCAGTGCAGACGGCAAATGCCCATCTTATATTCAATTGCATCTCTGCAATAATCTTTTTGCTGGCCATAAAGCCATTTTCCAGCCTGATCATGCATATATTGCCCCAAAAGGATGGCGAGATAGTCTTCGCTGCAAAGCATATTACGGCAAAACTGCCTGATGATATTTCGGAGGCCCAAACTCTGGTGGAGAAAGAGATGGTGCACATGCTCAATGTCTCTAAAGATATATTTGAAAGTACGCTACAGGTCGCAGCCGGCAGGATGGACATGTGCTCAAGAATTGTGCATTTGAGAGACTATATCGATTTTTTGCATTCCAAGATCATATCCGCCATTGTCTCTCTGGCAGATCGTGATATCTCTGTGGAAGATGCCGCTCATATTGCCATACTGGCGAGAGTTGCCGACCTTGGCGGCTTGATGGCACAGCAGATGGTCTCCATGGCAAAAAAGTTTGAGCAGATGAGTGAGATGAAAATGGCGCTATCCCCTGATTCTTATTTGGGAATACAGGAGATGGCAGCCCTTTGCCGGGAAAATATTGAATATCTTCTGGCAACATTCCCGAAAATGCCGGAGGATGTCGACAAAAAGATGCGCTCCAATGACGAACTACTGCGCCAGGTGCTCAACTGGCATTATAAGACATACCTTATCAGGCTGGCTGCAAAAAGCGCATCAAGCACCAAGTTCTCTGAGATACTTTTTTCCTTCGAGAGAATCGGGTCCATCATCAGAGAACTGAGGAAGACGTCCATATCGATGGGCATGCCTGCCTCGGCCTTAAATCTGCCAGATCTCATCAACCCGCCCAATCATGATGAGGGCGCTATGGAAGAAGAATCTGTTAGATGAAGGCAGATGAAAGTAGATGAAGGGCAAATGTAGTGCCTATTATTGAATTCAGATTCCTCTAGGGGTGGAGGGAATCCCCCAGAGGAAAGGGAGGTGTTACGGTGGCATCTTTTCATATGCCCCGCTCAATTATATTGTTTTTAAGGTAGAAAGCCTTTTCGTACTTAACATTCTCATCATTGATCCTCCCAGATCCACTTCAAACTTGGGGTCCAGGCCGTCATGGCCTGCTTGAGTCCTCGTCCCCCGAAGGCGCGCATTCATGTGTTCATAATATTAGCCTGAAGCTATGGCAAATGCTTAATTATCAGGCCGATAAGAAATTAGTGGTGAAAAATATGTCAAGAAGCCACAAGCTTGTGCTCTTATTCCTTGCAGTATTGATTCTCTCGATCCCGGCTCTGGCTGAGAGCAATTACTCTGTAAATGTCACGACAAATAAGTTTCTGGGCAGCTATCTGGTAAACCAGAGCGGCTTTGCGCTTTATTATTTCTCGGATGATTCCGGCGCAAATGGTGCCAGCACCTGTTATGACGATTGCGCTGCCAAATGGCCACCCTTCTATGCCGAAATAATAGCCGTACCGGATAGCCTGAGGCCCGTTGACTTTGCGACCATTACCAGAACCGATGGATCAAAGCAGACTACATTCAAGGGCTGGCCGCTCTACCTCTATTCCAGGGACGGAGCCGCTGGAGATGTCTTTGGAAACGATCAGGAAGGTAACCTCTGGCGTGTCATTGACCCTCAAGAGCAGCCTCAGCTTTTCTAAAGGATTCAATTAACAAAACGGATGGAAAAAGGATGGATAGCTTGAAGCCACAGGCGGAGGAGTCAGGCTACCGTTCTATTTTAGCAAAACCCGCATACGGGAAGATCTCAAATCCCCTGGGGAACTTGAAGTGTCTCTCTCCCAGCTCCCTGTCTGCTGCCTCTAAAGCGGCTTTGTTGTCTCCTGCTGCTTTAGCCTTATTCAGGACATTATCTGAGGACTCCTCCTCTTCTACCTGTTCCTTCACATACCATTGCAGGAAGTCCTTTGCTGCCTCATCTTTCTCAGACTCTGCCACCCTGACCAGGGAATTTATGAGACCGGTCACCACGCGCTCATGATCCCAGACATGCTGGAAGGCCTGCAGGGGCGAGGCCCAGGAGAGCTGAGGAGCCTCTACGGCCAGCATCTCAGCTCTGCCGCCTCTGCCGGCCACGTAGTCGAGCATCTTCATAGTATGAACCAGCTCTTCGCCAGCCTGCAGTCTCATCCAGTGGGCAAAGCCTTTCATATTAATAGACTCAAAATAATAGGACATGGAGAGATAGAGATAGGAGGAGTACAATTCCCTATTCGCCTGAACGTTTAGAGCTTCATTCATCTTCTCACTGAGCATAACAAAACACCTTAATCCCCAAATTGCTGCTGTTTTTTCTTTCTATTTCGCCTTCGCCTTCTCAAACTGATCTTTGCCGGCGCCGCATTCAGGACAGACCCAGTCGTCGGGAAGATCTTCGAATGCCGTACCTGGAGCTATGCCGGAGGTAGAATCTCCTTTTTCTGGATCGTAGATGTATCCACAGACCGTACAGACATATTTGTCCATTTTTCATTCACCACTCATGTTATTAATTTCAATCTAGATGAAATTTTCCAGCAGTTCTTTTATTTTGCTGTCCCTTTCCCATAAATTTGGCGCGTGTTGTGCGTGCTGTGCAAATGCCTGATCAAAGCGAGGTGCATCAATCTCGTAGAACTTGCCCAGGGGAATGGCAGCCTCGGAGCTGTCGTAGTTCCAGGAGCGGATGATCTTTTGCGCCTCCTCGAAGCTTGTGGCATCGTTTCCCTCCACAGTGTAGGTCCACTTATTGTAGCTCTCATACAGATTGTTGTAAGAGACGCAGACCTGGAGAACATCCACAAAGGAAAAGCCCTTGTGCAGTATCGCCCGCTTAAAGAGCTTCTGGAGCTGTTCAATTCCATGCGAATAGCCCCGGGCAATGTAAGACGCTCCGCTGACCAGCATCAGCTCGAGAGGATTCATGGGATGCTCGACTGCGCCTTCGGGCGTGGACTTGCCCTTAAAGCCCTGGGGCGACGTGGGCGTGTACTGGCCGGTGGTCAGGCCGTAGACGCGGTTGTCGTGCAGGATCAGTGTGACATCAATGTTCCTCTTGGCTGCGAAGATGAGGTGATCAAGCCCCTCTGCCAGGCTGTCGCCATCTCCTGAAAAGCAGATCACCTTCAAATCAGGGTTGGCAAGCTTCAGGGCTGTGGCCACAGGCAGCGTACGGCCGTGGATGGAATAAAAGCTGTTAACATTCATGTAGTCCACAATTTTGGCGTGGCAGCCGATGCCGGAGACCAGGACAACGTTTTCTATTGGGTAGCCTTCGTCGTCCAATTGTGCCAGCACCATTCTCATGGCGTTCAGGATAGAGAAGTTGCCGCAGCCGGGGCACCAGGTGTTAACGGCTGTTGTAGCGAGATCTTTAGGATTCATGCCAATGCCCTCTCCAGCTCAGATTCAGGATAAGATTCCAGCTCCGATTCCAGATCCTCCAGCGAAAAAGGTCTTCCGTCATACTTCAAAATTCGGCCATGGGTTTGAATGCCATAAAAGCCGGCCAGCCTTGCCAGTTGGCCGGTCGAGTTGCACTCTACACAAAAGAGCCTCTCTACTTCCTGCAGAGCGCTTTTCAGCTTCTTTTCGGGAAAAGGCGAGATGGCCAGCACCTGAATCATCCTGAGGCCCAATTTTAAGGCCAATTCCAGGCATACCCCTTTATTCGAACCCCAGCAGATCAGAGCGGTCTTGCTATTTTTGTCCCCAAAGACCTTTACCGTCTCGTATGCCTCCAGATCCTGGGCTAAAGATTGGCCCTTCTGGCAAAACTTGTTGCTCACCTCCCTGGCAATCCTGGCATCTTCTGTGGTTATGCCGCTTTCATCGTGAACGTAGCTGTTCGCCTTAATCACCTGCCCTTTTTGGGGGGGAAAAGCCAGAGGAGAGACGCCCGTATCCGTATAGTGGTAGCGTTTGTACTCTTGCTGTCCGTTCCAGAGCAAAGGAGCCTGGGCTGCCTGATCTTTCAGTTCGCCAGCCAGGTCGATGTTAAAGCTGTACAAGCTCTCGCTGATGGTCTTGTCGACCAGGATGAATGAGGGCACCTGAAACTTCCAGGCCAGGTTCAGGGCCACGCCGGACCAGTAGTATGCTTCCTCGGCGTCTCCCGGTGCCACTATAAACCTGGGAAACTCGCCCTGGCCCGCATTTAGAATGAAGTGCAGATCTCCCTGGGCGGTATAGGTGGGAATACCGGTGGACGGTCCCGTTCTCTGGGACATAACCACGACTATCGGCATCTCTGCCATGCCGGCCAGGCTCAGGCCCTCAGTCATCAGGCAAAATCCGCCGCCAGAGGTGCCTACCGCCGCTTTGACTCCGGCATAGGCGAACCCCTGAGCCATGAGCATCACTGCGATCTCGTTTTCCGGATGGACCACTTTGAGGCCGAAATGCCCGGCGTTGCCAGCCATGAAATCGAGCACGCTGGATGAAGGTGTCATGGGATAGGCGACGTATGCCCCCAGGCCGGCTTTGATCAGTCCCAGGCTGACGGCCTGGTTGCCGGTTATGAGGGGGTGAGGCTTTTGGTCCTGCTTATCTACGGGACGGTCTATGCGACAAAACCCTTCCGCCTGGTCGTAGCCCTGCCGGGCCACCTGCAAGTTCAGCTCCAGCTTCTTTGGAATATGTTTTTTCAAGATCTCTTCCAGGACGGACCATTCTATGCCGACAACCTTGCAGTATCCGCCTATTATGCAGGAGTTCTTCATGACTGAGGGAGCTTCTGCCTCCTTGAGGATGGAAGTAATAGTAAGGCCGCATCCCTTATGCTTTGCGTCGTCCAGCTTGACCTTATCTGCATCATAAATGACAAAAGATTTTTCCTTAAGACGGCTCTTGTGCTTTTCTACAGTCTCCTGGTTAAGAGCTATCAGGATATCTATCCGGTCCGTGTGAGCGGCAATCTCTTGTCGGGAAGCTCTCACCAAAGAGAAATTATGCCCACCCCTGATGAGGGAGGGGTAGTCGTAGTACATGTAAATGTGATAGCCAAGATGGCTGTAGAGGCGAGATACGGTTATGCCGGCTTCATTTATTCCGTCGCCGGCTATGCCGCCGATGAGTGTAGAAAAATTTTCCATCTTCATCCCCTGAATGGATCTATTCAAAGTTGATGTTGCCTATTGCGATGCGGATTTGAGTGCTATAGCACAGCCCAAATATCCCTAGATATTATTGTGGCTAACCGTATATAAAAACTTTGTAACATCTCGTCCTCCTCGCAGTGGATCTTCAGCCGATCCTTCTCTGGCAGGATGGTCCTGGGTGTTGTAGGAACGAATATTGAAATGAGCACCTGCAAATAGTCCGCTGCTAGTAAAGCGAGGCGGAAATAAACCAATGTTTCGACTTCGCGGCTTTGCGCCTTCGCGCCTTCGCATGAAACCGGACCCGGTTGAATCTCACGCACGGCCACTGAGGCGCAAAGAACGACTGGCCATTCACAAAGGCACATTTATCTTATCACAATCATGGCTTAATTAGGCCCGGCTGTACAGGTATGCGCATAGTACCGAAAGTTTTTATGCCATTGGGCGGTTGATAAAGGTGCAGAAGATTCAGGCAAGCAATATGGCAAGAGATGAGGAATTTCATATGAAAAGCCCCTACGGAAGCTGGATATCTCCCATAGATTCCTGTATTGTATCAACTGGATCTATGCGCCTTGATCAGATAGTATTGGACGGCAAAGACACTTACTGGATCGAATCCCGGCCTTCAGAAGGAGGGAAGAGTGTAATTGTTCGTCTGAATGCTGACGGAAAATTGGAAGATGTCCTCAATAAGGATCACAATGCTCGAACTCGCGTTCATGAATATGGGGGAGCATCTTATTTCGTTCATGATGGATCTATTTACTACTCAAACTTTAATGACCAGAAGCTATATCGCCAGGATCCCGGCCAAGAGCCGAAAGCCATCTCTCCCGATATTAAAGAAGGCAAATTGCGGTTTGCAGATGGCATAATGGATAAAGATAGAAAACGAATAATTTGCGTCTACGAAGACCATTCATTGTCCGATCAAGATGCAATTAGTGGTTTAGCAATTTTAAATCCAGAGAAAAATGAAGACATAGAGAAAATTAAGCTCCTTTCCGGAGTGGACCGTAAAAATGGACAATTTCCAAAAGAAGGCTCTCCAAGAAAAGACTTCTACTCTTCTCCTCGACTGAGCCCGGATGGCACCAGGCTAGCATGGATTTCATGGAATCATCCCGATATGCCCTGGGATAACACCGAATTGTGGATGGGCGAATTCGATAAGATTGGATCACTTACTGATATCAAAAAGGTGGCTGGTGGCAAGAATGAATCCATTATTCAGCCTTTATGGTCTCCAGACAATGAACTTTACTATGTCTCAGATCGCAACAACTGGTGGAGCATTTATCGGTATGGTGAAGAGGAGCCCTTAACTAAAAAGGAAGCCGAGGTGGGAAGGCCCTCCTGGACGTTTGGGGATAGTAATTATGCCTTCTATTCAGAAAGAGATCAGATGATTTGTGCTTTCAATGATAAAGGCGAGTGGAAGCTTGCCGCTATAAATATAAAAAGCAAAAGATGGACAGAAATCGAGTCTTCATATACAGATATTGCCTGCTTGAAGGTGGACGGGGGGAGGGCGGTCTTTGTGGGCGGTTCGCCCGTTGC
>JAFGNK010000144.1 GCA_016927055.1 Methanotrichaceae archaeon
GGATCTGGTTGGGATTTTGCAGGTGCTCCTTCAGACAGGGCGGCTCAAGGTAGCTATTCTTCAGAGTTTTTATAATCGATGATCGCCTTTTTGAATGCGGCCTAAAGATATTAGTTTTTTAGCTTAACTAAAATCAATAGGATGAAATTTCCAGATTCAGGTAATAAAATGATATCCAATGAACAATGCGACGATCACAACTTATTGGAAATAAGATCGCCAATTTTCAGATCTCTTGCAGCCTGATCCTGAACTCCTTCCTATGACGCTTTTCTTCATCAAGGATGTGCTTCATTACGCCTGCAACTTCAGTATCACCTACTATTTCGATCTGTTTCTTGTATTTCTCTATGCCATCGGTCTCTAATGATATCTGTTTTTCCAGCATTTGTCTGAGATCATCTCCGCCAAAGTCGAGTTCTTTGTGCTCCATTGTAGGTGTCCCTCCTCTTTTAGTTATTAGATCTGCCAGCCACCACATATGCCTCATCTCGTCCACAGCGATGGCCTCTGTAACTCTGCTGGATTCGCATTGCTTCATTATGAATGAGTTTCGCGCATAGATTAAAGTGGCCTCTAACTCGCGCATAAAATCCTCGTTAAGTATTCGAATAAGATCGTCCTTTTCCATTTTAGATCCTCCCTAGTTTAACAACATATGTGCCTGAATCTATTTAGCTCTGATGGCGCCCCAGGAAAATGATAGATCTTTTTTCCAAAAAGTATCCATAACAGTTAAGCAACCAGGAATTCCAGCTAGAGCAAACCATCATCGCTACAATCCAGTAGCATTTGCTAACTATTGATGTCAAAGAGAGCCCATTTTCAATTCGCATCACTGTTATTCTAAAGCGTCTTGATAATTTATTCTTTTGATAAATCATAATTGTGTTTCATATGTCACATCGGACCTGGAATAAGGGGATTGATAGAACTGCCTACATTATCGGATAATGCCAATTGACCATGCCATTCTCCTCTGAAAGAAATATGCTTGGATCTATGAATAGGTTTATAAGTCATCCAGAGATAATTATCATAATAAATCCTGCAAGTGAGGCCGTGGATATGAAAATTGTGACTATTATTGCTGCATTATTCTTGTTAGCTCCATTGGCAGCAGCATCAGATTATGGATCAAATGCCGTTGGAAACGAATCACAGAAGAATATCGTTGAGACTGCAGTCGCTGCAGGAAACTTCAACACTCTGGTTGGAGCTATAAGAACTGCAGGACTTGTTGATACTTTGAGCAGCCCCGGGCCGTTTACCGTATTCGCACCCACGGATGACGCCTTTGCGAAGGTTCCAAAGGCTATTCTGGATGCCGTGATGGCCAACAAAACCTTGCTCACGGCGGTTCTAACATATCATGTGGTTCCTGGAGAGGTTATGTCTTCCGACTTACAGAATGGCATGTCAGTAAAGACTGTAGAAGGAAGCGATGTAAAGATAACCATCGACTCAACAGGGGTAATGGTTGACAATGCCAGAGTTATTCAAGCCGACATCAAGGCCAGTAACGGTGTGATCCATGTCATAGATGCCATAATATTGCCACCCGTAGCGGCAAAGGTGGCGGGATCTATCGGAACTGTCACATCAGCATTAGGAAATGTGCAGGAGACCACCCAGAAGGCAGAAGAAACAGCCAAGCAGGCTAAGGAAACGGCCCAGAAGAGCACGCCGGGCTTCGAGAGCCTTTTGGCAATAGTAAGCCTACTATCTGTGGCTATTGCTTCTTATCTCAAACGGAATTAGAGCCATCCCATAGCCAGCAAATTCTTTCTAATTTTTTTGATGAATATCTATTTATCTCAGGACAAAACATTTTTCAGTTACAGTACTTATTAATCACAAATTAAATCTATGCAACCAGCAGCTTCATACACGCCATTGACACCGTGCTGATGCCTGATGTGGCCGTATTTCCGCTCTTTAGTCCGCTCGGAAGCTATAAATTTAATAACTGAGAGTATTGTATTGTTGCGTCTTATAAGAACCCGAGGTATCTTCATGAAATTATCATGGCCGATTCAGGCTGGGCTCATCCTTATTGTGCTGTTATTTTTATGGACCCTTTATGGGGTGTTTATTTCCATGTCGGTATCTGAAGCTCGTTACCAGGTCCTGGAGACCTTTGAGAATGGAGTAGAAATCAGGGCCTATCCCGAGGAGATCTGGGCAACCACAGTCGCAGAGAATCAGAACGATGCCTTTAGCCCATTGTTCAGATACATCTCCGGAGAAAACGAAAGAGGCGAAAAGATAGAGATGACGGCACCGGTGGTCACGCCAGCGCCGCAACCGGCCAAAACGGACTCCACTAAGGGTGAAAAGATAGAGATGACTTCGCCTGTGGTGACAATGAATACTGAAAAAGGGCAATTCATGGCGTTTATAATGCCAGAGCGGTTCGATATCCAGAGCATTCCCAAGCCTTCATCAAGCAATGTCAAGATCCAGTTGATTGAACCAAGAAAGCTGGCCGCGATAAGATTCTCCGGTTACATGACCGAAGGGAATTATGAAAAGAATCTGGAGCTATTGAGCAAGACGCTGGAAGTTCGGGGGATCTCGACAGAGGGAGAGCCGCTATTGATGCAGTATAACGATCCCTGGACTCCACCATTCTCTCGCAGAAACGAGATTGCATTGCATGTAATCAATGACATGGCTGCAGATATATAATATATAAGATAATATTATTGGTAGGTCAGGGCCTGAGTGAGGTGGACTCCATCATCCGCCCCTCCGGAAACATCTTGACGCGGGATGGTAAATGCCTGTGCAAGAAGGCACCAGGCAGAGGTTGACTGGAGTCTGGAACACACGCCTTCGATACAGTGCTGATGTCCTGAAGTGGCCGGAGACCAGCATCTCGCCCATCTTTAAGGAAGAGCAGATCGGCCAGGTCTTTCACCACTCTGGTCGCACCGCTGCCTATGCCCATGCCCGCGGGCTGGCCCACCAACTGTCTGGGGGCAACTTTGGCCGGTCTGCTATCTCCATCTTCTATCTGCCCCAAATAGATATTATCATCATCCATCAACCGGTAACTGGCTCTGGCCAGATCAAGAAGAACTTGCGTCCATCGCCTTCTTCTGATGGGAGGGATTTTTGGCCATTTCCCGGAAAAGATCGATCAAGCCTTCCCGGGCGGAAGGAACGCTTTTGTAGGTCCCTGCATACTTATCTATGGATTCGTCCAATAAGCCCTGCATAGCATCATCGATTTCAGGCGCAAAGAGTCGAATATGTATAAAAAATGGCTTTCAAGATACATATGTGTTTTCGCCGACTCAATTTTGACCCCTCTATTTAAGGAAACGCCGATTCGTTTTTGACCCCCCCAAGAAGGAAAGCCTCCTCTCTCCAAGTATCCTGAGAGGTGGGCACTAAGGTGAAAACGATGGCAGATATACGTAGAATCGTAGATTTGTACGAACTCCGTGATTCCTACAAACAAGTAGCCCGCGAACTGAACATATCCAAGAACACAGCGAAAAAGTACGTACGTCGGGTCAAAGATGTACAGGATGGAGCGACTGATGAGATCCTGCCGAAGAACCGGAAGATCATCCAGCCCTCGCGCGTCCTCACTGATACTGTTCGCCAGAAGATCCACCAATATCTTGAGTCAAACCTCGGGCATCCCCGAAAACAGCGACTCACTGCCAAACGAATCTGGGAGCTTCTCGTCAGAGACGGTCATAAAATCGGTTACACTAGCGTCAAAGACGAAGTAGTCCGCTGGAAACGTACCAACAGTCCTCGAGAGGTGTACATCCTCCAGGAACCACGTGTTGGCCAGCGTGCTGAATTCGATTGGGGTGAAGTCATTCTCTGTATCGATGGGATGTGGCTCAAATTCTATCTTGCAGTTTTTGTTCTGCCTTTCTCCCTCTACCGGTTTGCCCGACTCTATCCACGGTCGACTCATCTGGAGGTGGTTCAGGCTCATACTGAATTTTTCCATGAAATCAGCGCAGTCCCGGAAACAATCTTCTATGATAGAATGGCCGTGGTGTACGATTCGAGAAAACAACGATTGAACGAAAAGTTTCTAGAGTTTTCCATACATTCCGGTTTTCGTCCGTGTGTCTGCAATCCCGCTTCACCTCACGAGAAAGGTACAGATGAAGAAAGCGTCGGCTACATACGAAGGCTTGCCTTCGGAGAGCGAAGCTCATTCGCTTCTATCGAGGAGGCGATGGAATGGCTCAGTACGTGCCTCGCCGAGATTAACGCCTGTCCTGTCTATCGTCGTCCGAATGTGCCGGTTCAAGGTCTCGTTCAAGAGCGAGACCTGATGCATCCACTACCAACACTTGAGTATGAGAACTACGACCTGAAACGTGCAACCATATCCCGGTATTCGCTGGTGAAATGTGAAGGGAACTTCTATTCGGTCCCGGATACTTATCGTCCTCGGCAGATCACCCTGAAAGTATTGGTTGACAGGATCGTGTTTCTTGATGGAAACGATATCATTGCGTCTCATCGCAGGTTATCCAGAAAACGGGAGTACTCGCTGGACATCACCCATTACATTAAAACGTTTCATCGCAAGCCCGGTGCGCTAGCCAATTCCAGGGTTCTGGCTCAAGTTGATGGGCAGATCCAGGATCTGTTCAATCGTTATTACCTGGATGACCCGAAGAAATTTCTGCCGATTCTTGATCTGATGCGGGAAACGTCGCCAGAGATGCTTTCAGGAGCCTTGATGATCTTGAAGGAGCAGAGCATCTCTCCAACCTATGATACACTACGATTTTTCCTTCATCAGACGGCAGAACAAAAGGTTGAGCCGTTAGCATTCAAAGAAGGATTTGCAGTCATGGAACCGGATCTCTATGCCTTTGATCAGATGATGGAGGGGTAAGCTATGGACTTGACGCTTGCAGACCTTTGCAAACAGTTGCGTGTGAACGGGGTATACACCCATATTAAGGAATACCATCCCGATAATCCTGAGCTGGAGCTGTTCTTGATTTCAGCTCTCCAGGCAGAACTTGATAAAAGACATCTAAACCGCCAGATGAGGTCTCTGCGCCAGGCAGGTTTTCCTACAAAAAAGCGGTTTGAAGACCTGGAGTCTGATGATCTGCCACAAGATGGAAAAGAGGCTCTTCCTGCATTAAAGGCACTCACGTTCCTCACGGAACGGAGGAATGTCATTCTTATTGGGAATTCAGGGACCGGCAAGACTCATATGGCAATTGCAATAGGAATCCGTGCCTGTGAGGAGAATTATCGGGTTTCGTTTCGTACGGCAGCTGCTCTGATCAATGAGATGATTGAGGCACGAAACGAGAACCGGCTTTCACTTTATATCAAGCAGTTCAAAAAGATCGATCTCCTGATAATCGATGAACTTGGGTATGTCACTTTTGACCTTGCAGGCGCTGAATTGCTATTTCAGTTGCTGGCGACAAGATATGAGAATATGAGTACCATCATTACCTCAAATCTGGGATTCTCGGATTGGGTGAAGGTGTTTCATGACAGGACCCTAACA
>JAFGNK010000145.1 GCA_016927055.1 Methanotrichaceae archaeon
GAGGCTGTGTTTTCGTTCATATCTGATCCAGGGCTTCCTGCGTTTCTTCTTTTTTTTGTTCTCAATTGCCAATCCATTTTCAAGAAGAACCTGGTGGATGGCGTTGTGCGGTATATGTCTGCCATATTTATTCTCGATTATCTTTTCAAGGCCTCTTGCTCCGGAATTTTGCTCTTTGTGGATTTCTAGAATAAGGCGCGTATCTGCTTCGTTGAGATTTGTCTTGGGACGTCCAAATTTCTTTGGTGCCAAAGGCTCCTTGTTTTTCACCCAGTGCTCCCAGACGCGATTTACTGTTCGGATACTTACCTTCATCTCTGCGGCAATGATTCTGGAGCTGATGTTATTGGTTTCTGCTCTGATTATGTACTTTACCTTGGCAGGAGTCAGCTTTAAAACTTTGTTTAGTCTGCCTTTGCCCATACCATGTCGAAGTGTATGAAGGTGCTAATTGATACCGCTGATATATTGGCCGTTCATGGCGGCTTGAACTAAGTTGCCATCGGAAAAAGAGTTTTAAAAAAATGGGCGCAGGCGGAGGAAATACGGCTACATCAAGGCATCAGCACGGTGTCAATGGAGTGTATGACGCCATTTGTACATACTATGTCAGCCTGCACGACCTTGGCATCGTTTACCATGACGCCATCTGTGGTATTGATTGACAGATCTCCGCCTTGGAGCGTTTCTACCATCATACCATTCTCTAGGTCGCTTGACATGACAGATCCTGCAACTACGTGATAGGTTAAGACCTCAGTTAATTGCGTCTTGTTTGCCAGCAATGCCTGAATTTGATCCTCAGGTATTTTGGCAAAGGCTTCATCGGTTGGAGCAAAGACTGTAAAAGGGCCTTCACCCTTCAAGGTATCCACCAGTCCTGCTGCCTCTACCGCAGTAACAAGAGTGTTGAAGCTTCCTGCAGCAACCGCTGTGTCCACAATATCCATTTCAGTAGCTGTCTCTGTTTCAGCATCCATTGAGTTTGATCCGGCCATGCACAAACCAACAAATAGAACGGTTGAGATTAACACCGCATACAAGGTTGCTCCTTTCATAATCTATCCTCCTCTCAGATTGTTTCTTTCCATTACTTGTATTTGATGAAATAGGCAACCAACTCCAAATAGCTGTATGAATAGTCACGTCAGAGCTGCTTTTTCAGTTCAATTTGCAGCATAAGCAGAGGAAATGGCTGTTGTGGCTGTGTTCCATTCATCAGCACATCAATAATGGACTATTGTGATTTATCACGATTCCATAAATACTTTTCCTTATGGAATGGTCGCATAAGGTTAGCACAATTGGCCTGGCAGGCGCAAAAGCATTATATTTTGCTTCTGCAAATCCTCTCAAGGAGTGATCGGAAAGATGATGGTGGTTGGGATCTGCGGCAGCCCGAAGAAAGGCGGCAATACTGAGTTTCTGCTGAATGAAGCCCTGGCCGTGGCCGGAGAGAGAGGCTTTGATACACAAAGGCTGCTCATCTCGGAGATGAAAGTGGATTTTTGCAATGACTGCGGAGACTGCAGCAAAGGAAGGCCCTGTCCCAAAGAGGATGATGCAGCAGCAATCCTCTCCTCGCTGGAGAGAGCAGACGGCATTATCATCGCCTCGCCGGTCTATTTCGGAAGCGTAACAGCTCAGCTCAAGGCAGTATTCGACAGAACCATTCCCCTGCGACGGCAGGGCTTTCGTCTCAAGGATAAGATCGGCTGCGCCATCAGCGTGGGCGGCTCTCGAAACGGCGGCCAGGAAAAGACGCTGGAGACGGTTCACGCCTGGATGCACATTCACGGCATGATAGTAGTTGGAGATAATGCCCACTTCGGAGGCATTGCCGTGCGACCCGCTGCAGAAGACCGCATCGGCAGAAAGACAGTTGTGGCCAGCGCCAACAAGCTGTGCGATCTGCTGGAGAGAACGGAGAAGCAAAGGAGCTGCTGGGGCGGAGATTGAGACAAAAGTATCTGGGTGAAAAGGGCCTTATCGGACTTATAGCATTTTTGAGCGCTTTCGTTCCTTTGTCTACCGACCTTTATCTTCCCGCTCTGCCCGGTATGGCAAAGTATTTCGGGGTAACATCCGACCTGGCAAATCTCACTTTAATTTTGTTTTTTGTCTTTTTTGCAGGAGGGACGCTCTTCTGGGGACCACTCAGCGACAAATATGGACGCAGACCGATATTGTTGATCGGCCTGTCCATTTATTCTCTGGCAGGCTTTTTATGCGCGGGTTCTGAGGATATTTATCAACTGATATTATTCCGAATCCTGCAGGCCATTGGAGGCAGCGGGGCTTTTGCTGTAGCCACAGCCATGATCAAGGACGTCTATGACAGCAAAAACCGGGAAGCGATTTTAGCCCTGGTCCAATCAATGGTGCTCATATCACCCATGGTAGCTCCCGTCCTGGGCGCGCTCTTGCTGCGTTTCACTTCCTGGAGGGGAGTGTTCCTGATTTTAGGGGGCATAGGCTTGTTGGCACTGGCCGGAAGCATAGCTTTGCAGGAGACAATAGAAAAACGCTATACAGGAACGATGCGGCAGGCTTGGGGCAGGCTGGAGGTGGTGGCGAGAAACCCAGGCTTTGCCACCCTGCTCATGATTTTTTCCTTGCTTAGCGTGTCCAGCATGGCATTCATAGCAGCATCTTCATATATTTATATAAATGGTTTCAGCCTGAGCGAGCAGGCCTACAGCTACTATTTTGCTTTCAATGCCATTGGAATGATCACCGGACCCATGATCTATCTGCGTATGTCGCGACGTTTTTCGCGCAGATCGATTATAAAGGCCTGTTTTACCATCATCTTGGCCAGCGGACTATTGATTGCTCTCCTGGGAAACTTGCAGCCCATGATATTTGCCCTGGTGCTGCTGCCCGCCACGGTTATGGCCAGCTGTGTGCGAACTCCCGGCGCAAATCTGATGCTGCAGCAGCAGGAAGATGATACCGGCTCAGCCTCCGCCCTGATGAGTTGCTTTGGCATCTTTATGGGCAGCGTGGGCATGACAATCATCTCGCTGCCCTGGAGCAATACCATACAGGTCCTGGGAGCGATGAACATAGTCACCGGAGCAACATGCCTGGCGCTATGGCTGATGTTATCGAACAAGCCCTTCATAAAGCAGATTCCTGAAACCAGGGCAAAAGCAGACTAATTTCATTGCAAAGTCTAGTACAGCCGGACCTAATTAAAGGCATGATTGTGAAGGCTTCGCATGAGATTTAATAGGGTCCGGTTTCACGCGAATCTTCTCACAATCATGAGATTCTCACACGTCCTGCGATTCTACTCTACTGCAGATAAAGCACTCTACCGAAATACTATTTAATAGGGCGCAACTTTGCAGAAAATAAGAGGAATATCTTATGAAAATAACCACATATCTATCAATGATATTTTTGGTAGTACTACTTGTAACACCCTTGGCAGGCATAGCCATCGCTAAAGAAGAACAGGCAAATGATGATATGGGCACGATGTACGGCCTCGTCCTCGGCAACAGGATACCCTATGAGTACTTCGTCACCATGGGCCATAACGACACCGATTTAGGCCCTGGCGACGATCACTGGGAAACGGGGTCTTACGACCAGGCCCTGATGAATGCAAGCATTGAGAACTTCAACGTGCTGAAGTACACCTCGGTGCTTCCCCCCGAATCAAGAGAGATTACCTTAAGTGAGGCCAAGAAGTACTTCCACCACGGTGCTGCCATTGAAACCATTATGTCTGATCTCAATGGCGTGAAGGGCGATACTCTATGTACCGGTGTTGGCAGGATATGGGTGAATACCACGGAAGGGGTGCTGGTCGGCGGCTTTGCTGCTGAATATAAGAAGAAATATGAAAACCAGACAGTGCCGGAAGATCAGGCCAGGATGGATGCAGAAGAGGCTTTGGGCATTTCCCTGATGGGTGAGGTGAATAGAAGGTACAATGGCAGTGAGTATCAATTCTCTGAGCCAACCTTCGCCGTCGACTATCTTCAGGTGCAGAAAAATTATGGGACATCTCTGGTGGCCCTCTGTTGGGTGAACTATATCTTTCCCCAGACAGAGATTGCTTGAAAGTTCGAAGACGGCCGTTTCTAATTCAATTTCAACCACCCCCCCTCATATATTTTTAACCAGTTCGAGCAGGCAGTATTGATAAGGCAAGCCCTCTGGTTTTTCATAGAACTTGTCTTGCAGCCGTCGATAAATGTCTTCGATCAGCTCTTTGTTATCCGGGTTAAGTCCGATTTGGATCGACGATTCACTCCAGGCCCTAACCACATGAGCCAGGGTAGCGGCAAGCATGGACCGTTCCTGTAGGTCGTCCAGCCTGTCCTGCGCCTTGCTAAAATAGGCGCACGGAATGGTCATGGGATCACAGGCCTTGACATCAAAACATCACCTGAGATCGAGAAGAGACATGAATGACTGGACGTAAGCGGCTGGATGTGTTGGGCGAACGCAACCAGTAAATATTCACCGAAAGGATCTCCCACGACTTCAGCCTCTCTGAGGCTCTGAGACCGTGTGGAAGCCTTATTATCTCAGAAATTGAGATTATAAAGCATGTTCATGAAGAGGCATGTACTCTCCATGCGAGAGTTTTCCCGGGAGGAGATCGACTCCGTCCTCGATCTGGCCGCATCCCTGGAGCCTTATGCGCGGGGCAAAAAGAGCGACATGATGGCGGGCAAGATCCTGGCTCTCCTTTTTTTTGAGCCCTCCACAAGAACGCGCATGTCATTTGAGACGGCCATGAAGCGCCTGGGCGGCAGCGTCATCAACCTGGGGCCAGCGGAAGGGTCATCCATCTCCAAGGGCGAGTCGTTGGCGGACACCGTGCGGGTCATTGGCGGCTATGCTGATGCTCTGGTCATCCGTCATCCCAAAGAGGGCTCGGCCCGCCTCGCCTCCCAGTTCTCGCCTGTGCCCGTGCTCAACGCCGGGGATGGTGCAGGCCACCACCCGACCCAGACGCTTCTGGATCTCTACACCATTAAAAAAGAGAGCTGCCTGGAGAATCTGAGCATTGCTCTTGTGGGCGACCTGAAATACGGGCGCACCGTTCACTCTCTGGCCTATGCCCTCTCGCTCTTCGGAGCCGATATTACTCTGGTGTCTCCCCCAGGCCTGAGAATGCCCGATCCGATAAAGACGGATCTTTCCAGCAAGGGCACCTGCGTTCGCGAGACCTGTGACCTGGGAGAGGTGGTTAACAACGTGGATGTGCTCTATATGACCCGCATTCAGCGCGAGAGATTCCCGGACCCGGTGGAGTATAACAAGGTGGCCAGCAGCTACAGGATCTCTCCCGAGTTCCTGGCTGGGGCGAAAAAGAACCTCATCATAATGCATCCTTTGCCGCGAGTAGACGAGATCTCTCCTCTGGTGGATGAGACAGCGCACGCCCGCTACTTCCAGCAGTCCTTCTATGGCGTACCCGTCCGAATGGCTCTTCTCAAAATGCTTATCGGCGCAGGTGCTTAGCAATGGCCGATATCTTGCCGAAAAAAGACCAGAATGGCCAAAAAGAGAGATCAAGCGACGAAGCTAAAGACGAGCCAAAGGGACTGAGGGTAAAGCCCATCAACAACGGAACGGTGATTGACCACATTGCCGGAGGTCAGGCGCTAAATGTTCTCAAGATTCTGGGAATCTCCGGAACCACAGACGCCACGGTTTCCGTGGTCATGAATGTGGAAAGCAGGAAGCTTGGCAAGAAAGACATCGTCAAGGTCGAGGACCGCGAGCTGTTTGAGGAGGAGGTCAACAGGATCGCTCTTATTGCACCGGCCGCATCCATCAATATCATACGAGACTGCAAAGTAATTGAAAAGCGGACTGTGGATCTGCCCGACGAGATCGTGGGCGTGGTGCGCTGCCAGAATCCCAACTGCATCTCCAATACCCTTGAGCCCATCAAATCCAGGATGCTTGTCAAGACCAAAAATCCAGTCTTGCTGCGCTGCCTCTATTGCGAGCAGCCCCTCACCGACAGGATAGCAGAATATTTGATCTAGGACTTGATCCAGGAGATAATTCCCGTCCCTCTAAGATCGATATTGGCGAGCAAATGATGCGAAAGTATAAATCAGGCTCAGGCATTGTCATGCCCCGAATTAGATGAAGTTCACTTAGGTTAGGATGGAGTATAAGATGACTGTTAAAAATGGCGATTTCATCAGAATTGATTACACAGAGAGCGTTGACGGGCAGGTAATTGCTGCCACCGATAAAGACGTGGCGACGGAAAAGGGAATCTTTAGTGAAGAGACACAGTATGGACCACACCTCATAGTAGTCGGCGCAGGCCAGATCGTGAAGGGATTCGAGGAAGATCTGATCGGAAAAGAGATCGGCTACTCCGGCAAGGTGGAGATACCACCCGAGGGCGCCTTTGGACTGCGGGACCCCAAGAACGTTGAGACTGTTTCCATAACCAGATTTAAGGAGCAGAAGCCTGTTCCCGGCATGCGTGTCGGCATAGAGAACAAGGTTGGAACGGTCACCAGAATAATCGGGCGAAAGGTGAGCGTTGATTTCAACCATCCCCTGGCCGACAAGACCATCGTCTACGAGTACAAGATCGCCGAGGAAATAGAGGACAGAGAAGAGAAGCTCAAGGCCCTTATCAAGACCTTTGCCCGCATGGAGCTTGAGTCGGAGATAAAGGATGATATGGCCATAATCACAGCTCCCTGGGAGCTCTCCTACTACAAGGAGTGGCTCATGATCAGGCGCGGCCTGGCGGATATGATCATACAGCATCTGGGGCTAAAAGAGGTGCATTATGTTGAGAAGCACACCGGCGAGCGTGTCAAGGCCGAGCTCATCTCACCACCCACAAAGGAGACTGTGGCTGAAGAGTCCAAGCCCGAAGAGCTGAAGTCTGAAGAGACGACACCAGCCTGAATAAGCCGTAGATCTTTCTTTTTTTTAAAAAATATTTTTTGCAGTTAGTTTTTTTTTGTCTATCTTATATCTCCTATCATATCCAATATAATTCTTCATGAGACACCAGGAGGCGCTTTAAAAGGAGAGGCTGCCACCTGAACCCCCTTACCGGCAGCTGTCTCCTGAAATCCGCCTTTCCTGAAGCTGATTTTACATTACTCATCTTTAGAAATAGAATCCGCCACGAGTAGACCATGACCAGCTATTAGAGTAGTAGTAAGTCGCTCCACCCCATCCATAGACATTAGTTGCATACCAGGGGTCATAGACTACCGGATCATAGTAGTAGGAATAAGTGGGATAGACCACCGGCGCAGTGTAATAGTAGGTCGGATAGGTGTACGTATATGCTGGATACGAGTATGAGTAGTAGGTAGGATACCAATAGCTATACGAATAATACCCTCCGGGATTCAACCAGTCGTAATATCCATGGCCGCCAAAATCATGGCGATCGCCACCGCGATCTCCGAAATCTTTATGGTCGCCATTATGAGATTGAGATCCATCAAAGGCAGCGCCTACCGCAATTAGCATTCCCAGCGCCAGGATTGACAACATTAGCTTTATTGAGTTGATTTAGATTCCTCCAAATACCATTGTTCATTAGCTTAATATTAAAAGGTGATTTTTATGTAGATATCACCTAATGTCTACATGAACCCTCCATGAAGC
>JAFGNK010000146.1 GCA_016927055.1 Methanotrichaceae archaeon
GAACTCTATATTCTCCTCCAGTTCCAGCTGGCAAACCAGGGACCTGAGCCTCTTCATCTCCGGGCCGTCCCCGACTATCAGGGCTTTAACATCCGGAATTTCTGATTTCACTATACTCACTGCATTGATGAGAATGTCCACATTCTTATGCTCGACCAGCCTTCCTACATAGATAACATCCGACTGCTTAGCCGATGGCTGCACCTTCATAATTCCCTGCCAATCAATGCCGTTTTGGACAACCTGAACCTCTCTGGCACCCAGGCCTAGAAGCTCCCTTTTTGTCCTCTCCGATACGGCAATGTTCCTATCCGTCAGCCGGGCTGCCGCCCACTCGACCGCCTGGCCGGCCCTGCCCTTTCTTCCCAGGTACTCTCGCCAGTAATCGCCCCACACCTCATGCCAGGTTATGAAGAGCTTCTGCCCTTTCAGGCTGGAGAGCAGCTTTGCCGAAAAGCAGGATAAGTAGGGGAAATTCTGGCAGTCGATCACCTCGCAGTCGGTGCGAATGGATAGTAGCTTGCCTGCGAAAAAGGCAGCCTGCGAGATCGATCTCTTGCCGCTGCTATAGAGGGGCATGGTCGGGCAGATGCCGTGCAGGTGAACGCCTTCCTGGAGGATCTCTTCTTTTCCCGGCCACCACAACATGCCGTAGCAGTGCACCTCATGCCCTCGGGCCGCCAGCCTGCGGGAGAGTTCATAGATCCTTTTTTCCGCTCCACCTTTCACCCAGGGGTAGACGGCGTCGTAAATATAGGCGATCTTCATTGAGCCTCTAATTTCCTGATGCTAGTTATTGCACAGTAGTGGCCTTATGAATATGGCGGAGGGGACGGTCATAATTTTTCTGGGCGTTTCCTGTCTTTAGGTCTATTCGCACGGCTATTCGGAATGAATAGAACATCCTGGATAGCCATAGCGAGCTTGGGGCCAATTCCAGGGCAATCGTCCAGGTACGAGTCCGGTTCTTTGGCAACCAATGAGATGTAGAACTTTTCAAGGATTCTACTGGATCTTGCCGGACCCAGGCCTCTTTTGCATAGGATGGATAGTCCTATCGCTTGCCTTTCACTGCCCGCTGGCCTGGGTCGAAATACGGTCAAATCTCCGCCCTCCAGCATCTTTCGCACATTGAGGAGCAATCGCCTCCATGGATTGATCTTGAGTCGCCATACCTGGATGTTCAAGCCGATGCAGTTGGCTTCGAAGCTTTCTACCATGGAAATATACTTGATGATCTTATTCTCTGCTTCTTGACCTCTAATGCCTCGATTATAAACGATATTGGTGATAGCTTGCACAACTTCGGCATCACCGCCAAGTACTACAATGATGAGCGGTTCTTCAAGCTCCCGTGCTGCGAGGATTTGCTGATAAAGGTGACCGCTCGGATTGATAATCGAGGCCACATAGTCACTGTGAGATGGACCGTCTCCTGTGAAGTCCTTCAGCTCCACGTTAATAGTCTTATTTTCCCAATGAAAACGGAGGTCAAATGGACATTTTTTGGGATCTTCCAGGTAGAAGTGATCATCATTGAGGATCGCAGCCTTGATTTTTTGTGCTCTGGCTCGACGGGCTTCATTTGCATCCAGGGAGACGAGTATGGGTGGAATGGGTGGCATATTTTTGTCCCACAGATTGTATTTGTTTAGATACTTGTGCACATGGATATAATGCTAAGCAGAGCTGAGAGAAAGTATTTTAATTTTCAAGACCCTGCACATCAAAAACGATCGGGCGGAGTTGTGTGTCAGGGTAAAGTCGACGACATAAATATCAAGATGCCAAACGGCCCAGATCATAACCATCCCCGTCTCCGGAGATCTCAAGATTGGTCTTCTCAAATCGGCAATAATAAGGCTGGATGATGAGGATTTCCTGCCATAAAGGCCCATCTGCTGGCCTTGAAAGAGGATTAGAAACGGTTCAGCTCTGCCAGCCTTTCTGGCCCCCCCATCAACTCTGTTCCTACCAGCAGCGCGTCCGCCCCCGCTTCCATCATCCTCAGGGCATCCTCTCTCGTATGCACCCCGCTCTCTGCCACCAGGAAGACCCCTGCATGCGTCGCCCGTGGCGCCAGCCGCTCGAAGGTTCCCAGATCGACCTCCAGAGTATTCAGGTTGCGGTTGTTGATGCCGATGATCTCCGCTTCGGTCTTCAGCGCTGCTTCCAGCTCCTCCTCGCTATGAACCTCCACCAGCGGCTCCATCCCCAGGGCCCTGGCAGCGTCTACAAATCTTTCCAGGTCAATGCCAAGAGCAGCTATGAGCAGCACCAGGTCCGCCTGCACCTCACCTAGCTGCTGCTCATCGAAGATGAAGTCCTTTCTCAAGACGGGAAGCCCTGCTCTCCGGGCGATCCGGGCGTTTTCCAGTGCGCCCTGAAAGTGGGTGGGTTCGGTGAGAACCGAGATGGCACAGGCGTTGTTTTCGGCGTAGGCCTGGGCATAGGCCGCCACCTCTCCAGGCGTCAAAGCCCGGCCCAACGCCTTGGGCTTGATCTCAGCAATAATAGGGATAAAGTCGCGGCTCTTCAGGGCCTGGGCCGGGCAGATCAGGTCCCGGCGCTCGGCCCTGGGCCAGGCGGTGGCAGTTTTAAAGCCTCGGGCTTGGGACGCCTCCAGGATGCCGTCAATCAATGGGTGCAACCGACCACATCCTCGATCCAGTTACTGATCAGCTTCTTGCCGGAGGGCGTCAGCACCGACTCCGGGTGGAACTGCAGCCCGCAGTGGGGCCGGCTCTTATGCCGCACGCCCATGATAATCCCGTCAGCCGTCCGGGCGGAGACCTCCAGGGGCGACGCCAGCTTCTCTATGGCCAGGGAGTGATACCTTCCCCCTACCATTGGGCTCTCCAGCCCTCGGAAGATGCCCTTTCCATCGTGTTCTATTTGCGAGGTCTTGCCGTGCAGGGGCTTTGTGTGTGCAATTGTGCCGCCGTAGGCGATGTTCATGGCCTGGTGGCCCAGGCAGACCCCCAAAATGGGTGTGCTCTCGAACTGCACTATTATCTCCAGGCATGAGCCTATATCCCGCGGGTTGGCTGGATGGCCCGGTCCGGGAGATATTACTATTCCCAGGGGATGCATGGCTTTTACTTCTGCCAGAGTTACCCGGTTGGACCGGACGGCCGTCTCTGGATAGAACTGGGAGACATAGTCCACCAGGTTCCAGACGAAGGAGTCCTGGTTGTCCACGAAGAGGATCGGGCGGGCCGCTCTTGTGGTTTCATAGCTCATAGTGCCACCCCCAAAGCCCTCTTCATGGCGGCCATCTTCCTCTCCGTTTCCTGGTATTCCCTCTCCGGATCGGAGTCTGCCACGATTCCCGCCCCGGCCTGCACGGTGGCCACCCCATCTTTTACCAGAACGCTTCGGATGGCTATGGCAAAGTCGGAGCTGCCGTCGATGGAAAAGTAGCCGATGCCGCCTCCGTAAATGCCTCGGGGCGCTCCTTCCAGGTCGTCGATGATCTCCATGGCCCGCAGCTTGGGCGCTCCTGAGAGCGTTCCCGCCGGAAAGACCGACCTGGCTGCATCAAACTGGTCGCACTCCTCTCTCAGTTCTCCTGAGACGGTGGTCTCAATGTGCTGCACATGAGAGTACTTGAGCACGGACATGAAATCCTCCACCTGCACCGTTCCTGAGCGGCAAACGGATCGCACATCGTTTCGGCCCAGGTCCACCAGCATGACATGCTCCGCCCTCTCTTTTTCGTCTCCTAGCATTATCTTGGCGTATTTGTCATCCTCCGCCAGCGTCCTTCCCCGGGGACAGGTCCCGGCAATGGGATTGACCTGTAGCTTGCGGTCATAGGTATTGAAGAGGGTCTCCGGCGAGGCTCCCACAATGGCCAGATCTCCCAATTCGAAGAGATAGGTGTAGGGGCTGGGGTTGATGCTTCTCAGCTTCCTGTAGAGTTTGACTGGGTCCGGACACTCTATTCTGGTCGACCGGGCCAAGACTATCTGGAATATATCCCCGTCTAATATGTGGATCTTGGCTTTTCGCACAGCGTCCTCATACTGCTGCTGCTCTCCGGAAAAGAGAACGCGGCCCGCAACATCCAAATCCCCGGCCTGGTCGTAGTCGGGATCGATTCCGCCGATGGTCTCGATCAGGTTGACCTTGGGGCCGGGCAGAATGGGAGCTATGGTGAAGTAGACCTTGCGGGTTAAGTGATCGAAGATGAAGGTGCTCTCCGCCAGGCAGAACCTGGCATCCGGAGTATCTGAGGTGGAGATTCTGCCCAGGCGCTCCTTTACCAGATCGTAGGCCAGATATCCTATCCCTCCCCCGGTGAACACCTGTCTGCAAAAGCTGTTTGGCATTCCCCGGCTGCATGGGATGGCCGCCCGCAAGGCATCGAAGAGATCGTAGCCCTCTCTTATGGGGCCTTGCAGAATCGAGCCCTTCTTTTGCACATCCACGCACCCTGAGAGCCTCTCTTCAATCGGCTCCATTCCGCCATTAAAAAACTCCATTTGCAGGAAGCGGTTCTTCACAGTGACCACCGCGGAGGGGTCCGCTCCCACAAAGGAGAACCTGGCCTTTTGGCCTGACTTTTCCACCGACTCCAGAAGATAAGGATACCTGCGCCCTCTCAGGGCCAGGTAAAGGGAGAGGGGTGCGTCAACGCTCACCTTATCGCTCACGTCCACGTACACCGGCTCTACTGAGGATGAGGACATGCTCTCACCTCCCTGATAAAGGAAACAATCTTTTGCGGGTCCTTCTTGCCGCCCGTCTCCAGGCCGCTTGATACATCCACGGCATAGGGCCTGACCTTCTCTATGGCTGCGGCTACATTGCCGGGATGCAGGCCACCGGCCAGGATCACCGGAACCTTGAGCGATTTGACTATCCCGGCGCTCAGATTCCAGTCGTGAACGGCTCCTGTTCCCCCCAGCTTTCCATGGGCCAGGGTGTCCAGGAGGACGGCATCAGCTACCATGCCAAAACGCATGGCTTCTCTCCCGCCCTTGTTAGCGGCTATGGCAGCTATCAGCTTTTGATGGACCCGGTTTTTCAGTTCAGCCAGATCTTGGGGGGCTAAAGAGCCATGCACCTGCAGAACATCCGCCCTGGTTCGGGTGGCCAGTCGCACAGCCTCATCTACATCCACAGGAGAGATCACTGCCACACTCTTGGTGTAAATGGGCACCTGGCGGATGAGATCCGCTGCCTGGCCGGCTGAGAGGCAGTGTCTGGAATCATCGATCTCCACAACAAACCCGACGGCATCTGCTCCTGCGAGGCAGGCCTGCAAAAGCTCTGCTGGATTCATGATTCCGCAGATCTTTATCCGGGTCACAGGAACCGCTCCAGCTTTTGGGCGTCGCCGTTTGTCTCTACCATTCTTCGGAGGACCTCCAGGGCTTTTCCTGAGTCTATGGCCTCCTCAGCCGTCTTCGCTCCCTCTTTGAGTGTATTGGCGCGGCCGGAGACATAGACTGCCGCCCCGCTGTTCATGGCGATGATATCTCGGGCTGGGGATTTCTCTCCTCTCAACACCGCTACCAGCATTCTGGCATTGTCCTCGGGCACCCCTCCTGCGATATCCTGCGGCCTGGCCAGGGGATAGCCCAGGTCCTGCGGCATGAGGCTGTAGCTTTTCACGGCACCGTCTTTTAGCTCCGAGACTTTTGTTTCGCCGGTGTTGGTGATCTCGTCCATGCCCATGCCGTGCACCACCAGGGCTCTTTCCGTGCCCAGCATCTGCAAAACATAGGCCAGCTTCTCGCAAAGAAGTGGATCGTAGACTCCCATCACCTGCGCTTTAGCTCCGGCGGGATTGGTCAGGGGTCCCAGGATGTTGAAGACGGTGCGCAGGCCCAGCTCGCGACGGATGGGAGCTACCCGCTTCATGGCCGGATGAAAGACCGGGGCCAGCATGAATCCTAGCCCCAGGTTCTCAATCATGGCTGCCACTGCCTCGGGCTGGGGGCTGATATTGACGCCAAGCTCCAGGAGAACGTTCGCGCTGCCGCATTTCGAGCTCACTGCATAGTTTCCATGCTTGGCCACAGGCACGCCGCAGGCGGCTGAGACTATGGCCGCCGCCGTGCTCACATTGATGGTGTTGGAGGCATCTCCTCCTGTGCCGCAGGTATCCACCAGGACGCCTTTGACCTCAGGGCGGATGCAAACGGCTGAATCCCTCATCTTCCTGGCAAAGCCTGCTATCTCCGGGATGGATTCGCCTTTCATGCGCAGAGCGACCAGAAGAGCGCCGATCTGGGCATCGGTGGCGCTGCAGAAGATCTCACCCATCAGTGCCTCGGCCTCTTTCAGGGTCAGGTCCCGCCCTTCTACTATATTTTGAAGATAACTCAAAGTAATCACCAGATCTAATGTATAATCTTGTACTCTATTGAGTAGAAAAGTACAATGTATTTATAGATTATGCATTGTAGATCAAATAACCACGTTATGGCTGATGAGGATGCTTAAGGGGTGAGGCGATTACACGGAGGGTGGAATTAAAATAAGATTCCTCGCTGTTTCAAGTGGGTAATAGAATAATCGAGTCCTCTGTGAGTCCTACGTGCGTTCTGCGTCTCTGTGGTGATAGTCCGTAACCATTTAGTTATAACCAGTTGCGAGCGACGTTTCACCACAAAGATCACAAAGGACGCACAAAGCGACTATATAAACTTGCAGATGGAAACTGCAGTAACCTCAGGTTAGCCACTGGAAATGGCGAAGTTTTCTACCATTTACCGGATTCGATGACCGA
>JAFGNK010000147.1 GCA_016927055.1 Methanotrichaceae archaeon
ACCAGAGTAACATTATTCTTAACGAATTGCGTGTAATCGGTGCCAGGTTTCGTGATATTCAGCAAATCCTGCGACTGATAGTGAGCGCCTCCATAGGAATCGATCAATGCATTGAACTTGCCGTCCATCCCAAAGTAAGCCCTGGCGGTGAAGGTTACGTTCTCCTTAAGCTCAAGAATGCAGGGCGCAGAGTAGGCCAGCAGACTGCTCAAATTCTCCGGAACGCCTGGATTATTAACCGCATAGATGGGTCCATCATCCAGCCCCTTTTCCGAGATCATGAACATGGTTGCCGGCCAGGAGAAATCCGCTTCGCCGCTGCTTCCCGACAGTGTTTTCTCTTCTGACCAGACTATATCTCTTGTCTTGTTGTCCACAACGTAGATTGTAGCGCTCTTAAGGTTGCCATCAGGATCTTCAGCCTTTACCTGGATTTTCGCGGGGCTCTTTCCGCTTGCCGTATCGGAAATAACTTTCAGAGTAAAATTGGGCTGAGGAGAGTATCCGATGGCTTGAATCATCCAGTCGGTCTGGTTCTGGGTATGGTTTTGCACACTCCAGTTCAATATCCTGTTAGGGTTTCTGGCAACCAAAATGGACCTGCCCGATGACTGACCTGCATCAACTCCCTGAAATATACCGGCGAACTCAAAGAAGGCGATGAGAAAATCGCCGGAAACCTTGACATCCGGAAGGTCGACTTGCGACCAGGTTAAGTTATTGGTGAAATATGCACTTGCTTTGTCTGTAGTCCTATACAGAAGAGATAGGTTTTGATCCCAAACCTCAATCACAAACATCTCAGATTTGGATTCGGGGAGAAGTTCCCCTAAAATAGCCACCTGGGATAAGCTCCAATTATCAACCGGTGCGCTAAAGATTACGGCATGGCCCCTCTGTTCATCGACCCAAACGGCGTCATCCACTATGCCGTCACCATAAGCCAGGCTCACCATACCGGCGCTGGCGCAATTTACCGTCGCCAATACCGCAATTAAGGCCACCATCCAAATCTTGCTCATATCTTTCAACCCTCTTTCAGCACATTTTGAAATATTTTGCACTTTCTTTCAAATCTCAGCGTCGTTTCACCCTCAGCCGGGTCCCATTCTTGCCGGTGATCACCACCATCTCGCCCTTCTCTATAGTATCCTCTGCCTCCGCCCGCCAGTACTCTCCCTGGAAGAGCACGTAGCCTTCCCGGTCCAGCCTGTCAATGGCCTCCGCCCCCTCGCCGATAACGTGGCCCAGTACCGGCTGGGCAAACCGGGCTCTCGCTACCTTGTAAATGGCAAAGGCCAGGAATGCGCCCAAAATCAGCGAGGGCAGGATGATGGCCAGAGCCATTGACTGCTGATAGCCACCCGGCACATACCACTGGGGAAAGCTAGTAGGAACGAAAAGGATGCTGCCGATTATTACACATATCAACCCGGCCACAGCCAGAATTCCAAAGGAATGGCTATGCAGCTCCGCCAAAATCAGCCCCACACCCAGCAATAGCAAGAAAACGGCTCCGATATTCACATTGAAGCCCAGCCCAATCAGCCCTAAAGCCAGGGCCACCACGCCGAAGGCCTCCGATCCGATGCCGGGACTGGACAGGCCGAAGATGAGAGCATAAAGGCCCACCAGCATGAGCAGCCCGGCCAGCGTTGGATCAGATAGGAGTTTCAAAAGCAGCAGGTTCAAGGGCGGCTGAAAGTATTGCACCTCGGCTGCCGCTGTGATCAGGGTGCCATTCTTAGCGCGGCTGCCGTTGATCTGGCTGAGCAAATCTTCAGGCGACGTCGCAATGTACTCAATTACGCCGTACTTTTTAGCTTCATCAGCGTTCAGGTTCAGATTGGAGACTATGAACTCTTTGGAGGCCGTCGTGTTTCGCCCATGAGCTCTTGCCTTCTCCTCGATCAGGGCTACGATGGCGTTGGAAGTCTTACTGTCGTTGATGGGCTCGACTTCGCCCAAAGGCGAGAGCCGCACCGGCTGGGCTGAGCCGATGATGCAGTGCGGCGCCATTGCCGCCACATCAGAGCTTATCAAGATAAGCGTTCCCGCCGACCAGGCCGCGGCCCCCTCGGGATAAACGTAGCCTATGACGGGGACACTCGTCTCTTCCATCTGCCTGAGAATCTCATAGGTCTCGGTCAGTCCGCCACCCGGCGTGTCCAAAAGGAGCAGCACTGCTGAAAAGCCGCCCGCCTGTGCCTCCTGCAAAGCGGCACCTACGATGTCATCGCTGGCCGGAGTGATGGGGCCTTGCAAATCTACAGCTAAAACCGGTCCGGTGAATGTGGCGGAGGCTATCGGAAGCGCCGGCAATAACAGCAACAAGAGCGATAAAAAGAAAAGAGTGGCCCCACCCTGCCGCCCAAGAGGAGACTGCCGGCCCGCTCTTACCATAAATTCCGAGCTGCACCGGCTCTTACCCATCTGCTTTTCATCTCCTGTTTCTTGCCGCCTCGCTAGCAGCTTCTCTCAAGGCATCTTTCTTTTCCTCGTCTTTTCGGGTTATCTCTCTCTCGGAAAGCTCCCGGTTCAAAGCGGCCGTCAGGCCGGCCATAGAGCCGGTCCCCACGTCTCCACTGGGAGTGACCACGATGAGCGTCTTCTCCCTGGCGATATCGACCAATGTTTGTAGCTCCCTCAGCTTGAGAGCCGCAGGCACTTCCTCATAAAGCCGAGCGGCATCAGTCATCTTCTCGGAAGCCTGGAACTCGCCGTCGGCCAGGATGATGCGCGACCTCTTTTCTCTTTCAGATTCAGCCTGCTTGGCAATCGCCCTTCTCATCGATTCGGGCAGAGACACGTCTCGCAGTGTGACTGCCGTAACCTTGATTCCCCAGGGATCGGTGTGCCGGTCTAAGATCTCTTGCAGCTTCTTGTTCAATTCGTCACGCTTGGAGAGCAGATCATCCAGTTCAATCTGCCCCAGAACGTCCCGTAAGGTGGTCTGTGCCAGCAAGGAGGTAGCCAGCTTGTAATTTTCCACCTGTATGATAGCCCGGGATGGGTCCACCACCCGGTAGTAGATGACTGCATCCACCTCCACACTCACGTTATCCTTGGTTATGACCACCTGCTTGTTCACATCGAAGGTAAAAACTCTCAGATCAAGCAGCATTACGCGATCGATGATGGGGATGATGAAAAATATGCCTGGACCCTTCACTCCAGAAAAGCGCCCCAGACGAAATATAACCACCCGTTCATACTCACGAACGATCTTTATAGCCTGGGATAAGATAATAAACGCTACCATCAGAGCTATTAAGGTAGATAGACCAATTTCAGGCAAACAACCACCAAATACCAATTGCACTTCTTATAATAAATAGATGCCCTGCAGTAGAATAAGATACCTTGCAGTAAATATCAACCTACAGTAGGCACTAAAGGCGACCCGGTGACCGGAACGCAGAAAAGAGTAAATCAGGTCCAAGAATAAGACCCGGCAACAGGTCTATTTCTTGAACTCCGTGTAACCGCACTTGCCGCAACTTTGCCTGTCAGCATGGCTGGCCAAAAATACGCCGTTGCCACACCTGGGACATACAGACTTCTTGGACTTGATGGAGTCGCCGGACAACTCATAATATTTTGAGACTCCCATAACCGCGCCCTTCTTGGCACCCTTTTTGGCTGCCATCTAGCTTGCCTCCGGCGTGGCTTCTTTTGGCTTGGCAAAAGTATTGCGCTCAATGATATGAGCTCTCTCTATCTGCTTGGCCCTCTCGGCAGTCTCATAGATCTTGGCATACCCAATGGTCTCACGCTTTCCAAACTCCGTCTTCAGGTTGTCCACATAGACCAGGCCTATCTTTGAGTTTTGAGTTGCCGCCAGCCTCTCTACAACACTCTTTCGGGAAGGCGTCGCCTCATCGTAAATAACCTTGAAAACAATCTCCCTCCGATTCAGGATGGGGTTGTTCTTTTCTTCTATTACTTGTATATCCAACTTCATTCCTCCACTATCATTCGCTTCATTAATTCTTCAATATGTAGCTTCCTTTCGGGAGTAACATCAACCAGAACGCTCCCCTCATTGGGCTGGCCGTAGACCACCGCACTGCCCAGCGGCGCATAGAGAATGGCAGGAAGCGTTGCCAGATCCTCTTCGCCCTCTACTACTATCTTAACATGCTCATCGCTTTGCAGAGATTCCCGGATGAGGTCTATAAGCTCTTTGGTGAGAGTTGCCGCCGGATTGTGTACCTTCACCGTTTTATAGCTTTCGTGATCCAGCATCTCTATGACATGATCGAAAACCGGCATCCGTTTGGTCTTGTTGTCCACCACTAACAGATCCGGCACTATGGATGCCTTCAGGAGATAGAAGGCAGTCATATCACCGATCGCAGCAACTTTCTTGGCAGAAAGAAGCTCTTTTTCCATGGCCTCTACACACTCCAGGCCGTTTCCTTTGTATAGCCTGCCTAATGGCTCTTTCAGTGAAGACCGCAGCACATCAGGGAGAAGGAGGTTACGCAATTCTAACGCACCTTCAACGCATATTTGCCGGGAAGGGTAATCTCCAGCTTTTGCGCGATGATCGATTCCTTGGGATCGATGATCACGACATATCCGCTCCAGTCTTTGCTGAGCGAGGCTGAATTACAGATGGGACAAACCTGTCCCTCAACGATTCTCCGACATTCTCTGCATGCCTGATCAGTCATTTCGCCTCTGCCTCAACATTTGCTTGCTCACTGGTATTGGCCTCTAGCCACTCCAACCGTCCCAGACCCGTCTGCCTCATGGTAAGCCCAATCTTGCTCTCACGAGGCTCTTTCTCATTCAGACTTACGGCGATAACCCTGGCCCGGACCTTATCCCCTTCTCCCAAGGACTTGTTCGACTCTTTGCTGACCAGCCGCGCGTTCTTTTCATCATAAGATATATACTCATTGGTGATCTGGCTAACGTGCAGAAGGCCATCAAACGGTCCCAAAGAGAGAAAAGCTCCGAATTTAACTATCTCCACTACCTCGCCTTCGATGATTTCCTGCATCTCGGGCTTAAAGACGAGGGCATCAAAATTGACTTCGTAGTAAATGGACCCATCCCCTGCCAGGATGTGACCTTCTCCAATGTCATCTGCCCCCAGCACGGCCACGATGGTTCCCAGTGACTTGTCAACTACTGCCTCGTATTTGTCACGCAGTGACGTCTCCACTGCCGCCTCGAGGGGATCACCCAGATGATCCGGTTCTATCCTGGCCACACCCTTAAGCTTCATCTTCTTATACATCAATACTCCTTCTTCGTCGCCTCTAGATATCGCCCCTGGCGCAGGTATATTACGGTGATGCCTTTACTAAATAACCTTTTCTTTAATGCTCTGTCGTTAGTAAAGACAGCCGCACCCGTCTCAAGGGCAAGCTCAATGATAGCCTGATCGGCATCAAAATTGTCTACCCCAACTGCATTGCAGCCCTCGGCCAGGCCCAGTGCCACGCGAGCTGCAATCTTATCCCGTCCTTTGTCGGCCCTGGTCGCTAAAGAGCGAAGCTCTCCCAGGACGCAGGCCGGGACCAGCCATGTTGCATACCCAAGGCGCAGCAGCTCGCTGAAGATATCTACATTGAACTGCTCGGGCACCATCAATGCATTGGTATCGATGATTACCTTCACGCTACTGGTATCAGTGCTTGCCTTCATGCTACTCGGCTATGGTGCCTACGCCAATAAGACGCCACCTGGCACCAATTCGCCTGCTAACCGCCACCCGTTCCCCTTTTTCAGCGCAGACAGGCCTCTTAAGCTGCACCTGAACAATACCGCCCTCACGAGCACTGCTTACAACACCCACTGTTGTGGCCGTGCCGACATTGAGCATCAAGGGCTCGCTGGAGTGGATGGGCTCGACATTGGACTCGTCCGTAACTCCAACGACACGCTCCAAAAGCTGCATATTCATGGTAAATGAGGTTCTTGCGGGCGGAAGCTTGCCCGGCTCTCCAGCCACCTGTCCCACCAGCGCATCGCTCTTGGTCATGATGGGGTCGAGCAGAGTGCCCACCCCCATCAGGCCTCCGGGAGTTATCTCTTCCAGGACCTGTTTTCCGGCCAGAAGTGTTACCACTTTAGTCTGGATGGGCACCCACTGTTTCCGGCCCTCATATTCCACGAGCCGGCCTGGGCAGATCTCTATCTTGTCGCCCATACGAAGGACGCCCTGGCTGAGAGAACCACCGATGACTCCGCCTTTAAGAGCATCGGGACTTGCTCCCGGTCGATTGATGTCGAAGGAGCGGGCAATCTTCAGAAGAGCCGGCTTGCTGATGTCCCGGGGCGGTGTGGATATAGTCTCTTCAATGGCCTCAATGACCATGTCGACGTTAAGGTTCTGCTGTGCAGAAATAGGCACAATGGGCGCATTTTCGGCCACAGTCCCCTTTACAAAATCCTTGATCTGGCGATAGTGCTCCATTACCTGTTCCCTGGACATCAGATCGATCTTATTTTGCACTATCACGATTCTGTCGATACCAGTGATGTTGAGGGCCATGAGGTGCTCTTTGGTCTGCGGCTGGGGACAGGGCTCATTGGCAGAGATGACCAGCACGGCTCCGTCCATAATAGCAGCTCCGCAGAGCATGGTTGCCATGAGAGTCTCGTGACCGGGCGAGTCTACGAAAGAAACGGTGCGTAAAACCTGCGTCTCTGTGCCGCAGTGGGAGCAAATCTCCTCCACCGTGTAAGCATCCGGTTCGGGGCAGCTCGGGCACTTTCGGAAGGTTGCATCTGCGTAGCCCAGGCGAATGGAGATGCCTCTTTTAACCTCCTCGCTGTGCTGATCGGTCCAGACGCCGGAGAGTGACTTTACAAGGGTGGTTTTGCCATGATCGACATGGCCCACCATGCCGATGTTGACCTCCGGTTTTGGCACCAAAGGCTTATTCACCTCGGCTTTTGGATCTGATTGAGCATCAGATTTGATGTCGGATTTTACCAAATTGAAATCTCCTTAAGGATTGTAATGACCAGGAATTGATGGCAGTCACTATATAAATACTTCCTGGCAAGTCCGGGCTTCAGGCGTAGCCTTGATTGGCTTCTCTGAGATTGGCGGCAATCTCCCGCACGAAGAGCCGGTAGGTCTTTATCGAGAAATCCGACCAACTGGAAAATTCGGCTGCCAGATCCTCCCCAAAGGCCTCCTCCTCAGGGCTTGCACTCTTCCTGCCAAAGGGCTCCAGGCGCGGCAAATTTGCCTCAAGATAGTGTAACATGGCCATTTCCGCATAAGGCTTGGGCAGAAGCAGAGAAGACAGGGAGAGCTGATGCATGAGACGCTCGTCTTCCATCAGCTCCTCTACCGTTATCGTTAACTTCTTTGAGGAGGTTTCCTGAGCTTGAATCATTATATCGCGTTTTTCATCCGGGGAAATAATCCTGAGGTGGGAGGAGATATCCTGATAAATGCGGCTCATCTCAAACTCGTGCTCCAGAGCAAAGGCCAGCGTGCGATCGGGGCTCTGGCGAATATATTCGGAATTGAGGGAGATGATGGGAAACCACAGTTTCTGGCAAAAAAGCCGCCGGTTCATGGCCACGGCATAATCAAG
>JAFGNK010000148.1 GCA_016927055.1 Methanotrichaceae archaeon
AAATGTCTACTCAAGTGAGGCACTTGACCCACATGTCAATAGAGAGCGATTTAGGGAGGGATTCTGGGCTTAACCGAAGACGCATGGAGGGTAATTAGGATGAAGGAGCTGACACGCAAGGCTGCGCAGAAAGCCTCTCAGGAAGAGGTCTTCCAGGCCCTGGCTTACGGCGTATTGAAGGTCCGGGCACGCAGAATTGCCCCCAACCAGATCATCAAGACCGGCGAGCATGAGCTGCTGGTGGCCGAGGATGAAAACGGCGATGGGCTGGTGGTGCAGATTATCCTGCCCCTGGAGAGAATGGAGGCCATGGCCCAGGCTAAGGCGGGCGAGCTGGACGGCTCGGTCGGCGGCTGGAACGAGCACGAGCGGCGGGAATGGCTGGCAGCCTTTTGGGACGAGCTGGCCCGGTATTTGGCCAAATGGCAGGATATCAAGATGCGACGAGGTCCGGGCGAGAACATGACATTCGAGAAAGCGGTCAGCAGGTGAAACGGGAAGAGCGCTTTTATTTAAATTTAAATCCAATCTTAAAATCGATTTTAGGGGCCGGGACCGGGATTCGAACCCAGCTCGAGGGATCCACAGTCCCTCAGGATAACCACTACCCTATCCCGGCACGCCAGAAGTGCAGTCTACTGCAAGGAGATAAAACTTTCCCCGCAATAGGCTCGCCCTGTGACATCCACCACCATAGAGATCAGATCCTCCAGGCGATTGATGTAGTAGACCTGGCCCAAACTTGCCAGCGCCCCCTCAACGTGCTCATCCTTATAGGCCTGATCGATGCAAAAGAGCACGAACCGGCCCGCCTCCGAGGCCCTTTTGATATCATCCCATTCCTGATAGAGGTTCTGGATGTGCGTGTCGGTGATGCACAGGATCAGGCATCCAGGGCGTTTCTCGGCCAGCTCTCTGATCGCCTTTCCCGGTATGTGGGTGCGGGTGCAAAAGAACTCCACCAGGACGTCCTCCACGGCGCTGAGATCTCGCGTCCAGGGGGCCACAAGATATTTTTCGCTGAAGTTTATGGCCGCGACCATTGCTCCCTTGCTGTGGGCAAACCAGCAAGCCTTAAAAGCGGCCAGAGTCGCTTTGTGGGTCTTGGTCCCCACCTTTGGCCCCTCCATGGAGCGGCTGCTATCCAAAACCACGAGCAGATCGGGCACCGCCTCGCCCACTGGCGCCAGCCGGCCCGTCTCCTTTCCCCTCTTGTAGGTCGAGACGCCCGGGATAAGCCGGGGGCTGAGGCTCAGGGAGTAGGCATAGTCCAGCTCGCTGCAGGGATCGGTCAGCCTCCACTTGACCGGCGCAGAAGGATAACTCTCGCTCCTGGAGCGGGGCGTCTCCCGAATCTCTATGCAGTAGCTCTGGTCGCGATACCAGCGCACGAGGTCTCCTTTCAGGCCCAAGACAGCCAGCACCTCTTCGTACTGCCCCAGGTCGAGGCCCGCGGCGCAGGCCAGGGGAAGCGCATGGGCGTTGCCGTTCAAGATCTCCAGGCATCTGATCTGACCGCGCCCCAGGATGCCAGGCAAGAACGGCTCCAGGATCTTTGCCATCTGGCGGCACTGCCTTGGCCAGAGGCTCCTGTCTCTGATGCCAGGAGAAAAAATCCTTGCTAAAAGATCCACCTCCAGCCGCGAGCAGGAGGGCAGAGCTGCGTCCCAGTAATCTTTTAAAAATCCCAGAATCACTCTGTCCAGGGGCATGAGATCGCCTTTCTCAGAAAGCCTCTGCCAGCCCATCAGCACCTTCTCTTCATCAGCCCGGCTTCTCTCCAGCCGGAAAGAGTCCACCACAATATCCGAAAAAATATTAACCAGGCGGCGCGCCCGGCTGATCTCGGGCTGCTCTAAGCCCTTTAAGGCCGCAAGTGCCAGCAGGCAGGCCTCTTCTAACGAACGGGGGCAGAAGATGTAGTGGACGATGAGATGGTCGAAAAGGTTTTCCAGATAAACGGGCCCCATGGACAGCGTCTGCCGGTCCAGATTGATCTGGTAATTGGAGAAAGGAAACTCGTCTGCGTTCTCAGGCACCCCCAGACGTGGCAGGGGAAGAAGAGGCCAGTGCCAGTTCTGACGAGACTTGTGCCAGACCTCAGTCCATTGCCAGGACATCATCCGCCGCCTCGGGGCCAAAGCTTCCTGCCATAATGACTCCCCCCTTCTTACGCCACCCTGCTCTTGCTGCCGCCGTTCCCCGAATCCGAATCCTGCCGCCGCTCATGAGAATGCCCAGATACTCCCCGGCATCGCCCCGAACATAAAGGCTGCCGGAGCGCATGAGCCACCCGGCCCTCTCGCCGCAGCTTCCCAACACCACAATCCGCCCTCCCCGGTTGCCCAGTCCCACAAACTTGCCGGCATTGCCCTTCACCAGGCCATAGCCGCCCTGCATGTTTCGAAAGGCATAATCCCGGCAGCCCGCTGCAATTATCCCACCCCCCTCCATCTCCTGGCCCAGATAGTCGCCAGCTTTGCCCTGCACCAGGATTTTTCCGCCTTTCATCCTCATTCCCACATGGGACCCGGCCTCCTGCAGGAGGATGGTGCCCCGCATGAGCTCCAGGCCCGCATAATCCCGGGAAGGCAGCACCAGGGGGGCAGCGCTTCTCTCGGCGGCCAGGCTGGAGAGATAGCCCCAGAGCAGCCTGTACTTCTTTCCCGGATCGGCGGAAATGAGCAGGTCAAGCTGGCTATTGTCTTCCGGCACAAATTCCTCCACAGCGGCGCGCGAGGGCTTCTCACCCACCTGATCGGCCAGATCCTCCAGGCTGAAGATCATGTCCCCCTGGCGCGTCTTTAGCCTGCGCCCAGACGCCTTTCCCTGATAAGCGTCATCCATGAATCGAACCAGCTTCATCGCATCTGCTCCAGATGGGGAATGAAGTCCAACCGGGCGATGGGATCGTCAAAAGTCGATAATTCCTCCACAGCCCGAGCCACGGGAAGCTCTCCATCCACCGCCCGGGAGAATATCAGGTTCATCTCTGCCCTCTCATTCATGGTGCGGTTTATGCTCTTTTCCACCAGTTCTGCCACATAGGCCAATTTACCGGCGCCAAAATAAGGCGGCCTCTCCAGGATAGATCGCAGAGGTGTGACCCGGTGCCAGAGAATATAAGGAGCTATGGCCTTTAACACCAGCAGGTCCGCATCTCTATCCAGCAGATAGGCAATAGCCCGGCAAAAAGCCCTCAGATCCTGCCGCACCCTGTCGGACAGCCCCTCATCCACCTGCCAGCAGATGGCCTCAGGGTTGTTATGGTAGTGGCAACCGGAACACAGGCCCAAAGAGGGCTTGGCTGCGGAAAGCTGCGTCTTGTCGAAGGAGGGGGCTCGCTCACAGAGGGTGAAGTCTCGCAGCAGGCAGAGTATGGCCAGCTCTACCTGACTGCTAAGCGGCTTTTCCGCCACATTTTCCGGTAGGGAGGAAAACTCCTGCGGCGTGAAGCGGGGCAGCATGCTCGCTAGATCCCGGACATCCTGCTCGCGCTCAGTGAGGAGAAGGCCCGCCAGAAAATCGGGCTGAGCGGCAGGCACACAGGCAGAGATTCTATCCAGCAGGGCCTCGTCCAGGGAGTAGGTGGCAGAAAATTCCGGGTTCATGGTAGCAAAGTAGCAGGTATCTCCCGGCCGGCAGAGCTGTCCGGCGTAGCTGATCTTTCTCTTTTGCAGTATCTCCAGGAATAGGTTCTGCTTGCCGCTTGGGAAGCGATTGATCTCATTGATGAGCTTCCATCTCGATTGGGCCCAGGCCGTCCAGAGCACCTGCGCAGATCCTGCATAGGCGGCGGTCCACTGCCTGGGATCAAGAAAGCCCACAATCTTCTCCTCCGTCTGCTCTGGATGACCGGTCACCATCAGATCCTCTACATCATCCAGGTCCATGGAGAGGAAGGAAGAGCCCAGCAGGTTGACGAGAGTGGTCTTGTTGGCACCCATGCCGCCGTAGAGGAGAACGGCACGGCCCCGCAAGCAGGCATTGGCAAGAGAAAAATAGAGCTGAGCGTTGATCCTTTGCTTGCCGACGGCAAGATCCTTTCTGCCCACATGCAGTCGTAGCTCCTCCAGGGATGTTATGAGGAGCTGTATCTTTTTGCGGGGATCTGGCATAAAAAGCGAGCTATAGTGCCTGCGATATTTAAAGCAAGCGAATTGATGAATGATAATTGATGAAGTATAATTGGCGAGGCAAATCAAGGAGATTTGAGAGCCAGGTAGTGTGGCAGATAAAGAGGAACAGCAAAAGTCAGTGATGTAGGAGGGATTAAAGTGCTTGACTTTTGCCAATACCGGCTACGACGCCTGACGAATATAAGCTTTTCGCCTTAGACGATCGACGTGGTTTCCTGAAAAAGGCCTTTCTCGAGAGGCTCAGCCAAAGGATCTAGCAAGAATAATGGGAGGGGAGCAAAAGTCGATTCCTTGGGAGGGATTGAGATTATTCGACCTTTGCTTGAAAGCCCAACGACATTAAACGAATATAAGATTTTCGGTCTGAAAAAGCTATTCTTGCATGTTGTGAGAAGGAGGGAAGGCAAACGTCCGCGTTGTAGGAGGGATTGATGGTCGTCGACTTTTGCCTAAAATGCAATCGACATATGACGTTATAAGCCTTTCGGTAAAGTCAAAAAGCTGCGAGTCCTATAAGCCGATTATGTTGTTGATGCCAAATTTATATAATTAGGAGGGGGAGCAAAAGCCAATAAATAGGAGGGATTTGATCTAGCTTGACCTTTGCCTACTACTAATACGATCATCAACGTATATAATTGTTTCTACCGGGAGCAATTGCCGAAAGAATTTGAAGCTGGGTTTTTTATGCGGCCCGACCGAGCAGGCAAAAGAGTCATTACATTTGCCGCAAAAGATAGTCAATTATGATCTACACGATTACTCTCAATCCAGCTCTTGACCGCACAATGTGGATCCAAAGAGTACGCGACGACGTATCCAATCGCATCTTAGAAGAGAAGAGCTTCGCAGGAGGCAAAAGCGTTGATGTCTCTAAAGTGCTCAAGAACCTGGGGGTGGACAACATCGCTCTGGGATTCGTAGGAGGCTTCGCCGGACGGGAGCTGGAAGGCAGGCTGCTCAATGAGGGCATTCAGACGGATTTTGTTCATGTCTCAGGCGAGACGCGCACCAACATCATCATCCATGAGAAGGAGACGGCAAAACAGCTGGCCTTCAATGCTCGTGGCCCTGAGATAAGGGCATCAGAGCTTATGGAGTTCATTGAGCTGCTGGAGAGGCTGCCTTGCAGCGATCTGGTCGCTATAGGAGGCAGCCTTCCCCGTGGCGTCACACCTGAAATCTATATAAAGATCATAAATTTAGTGAAAAGGTGCCAGTCCATCGTAGTACTGGATGTGGACAGAGAGGCTTTGCGCAAAGGAATTTCGGCACGACCTGATGTCATCAAACCCAATATTCATGAGCTGTCCGAGCTGGTAGGCAGAGAGCTCAAGGGGTTGGATGAGATTTGCGCTGCTGCCAGAGAGATCAACCGGCAGGGCGTAAAAATAGTTCTCGTATCCATGGGAGCAAAGGGCATCCTGCTGGTCTCGGAAGGCAAAGAGTATCTGGCTGAGCCGCCTAATGTGGATGTGCAGAGCACTATTGGAGCAGGAGACTCCTCGGTGGCAGGCTTTATATCCGGACTGATTCAGGGCAAGGATCTGAAAGAGTGCCTGGTCTATGCCGCAGCAGCCGGGACGGCCACCACTTTGTATCAGGGAACAGCGCTCTGCCAGAAGGATGATTTCAAGCGCCTGGTGCCTCAGGTGAAGTTGACCGTACTTTCGGAGAGGACATAAGCGCGAGCTTAGGTAGGGAATTATGGCGGAGAATTTTATGGTTCCATTGGATGTGCCGAGAGAGAGCCGACAAAAATATCTGGAAAATTACCAGAAGGTCACCAAAGGCAGCGGCCGGTTGATGCTCTTTGCAGGAGATCAGAAAGCAGAGCACCTAAATGACGATTTCTTCGGGCCGGGCATCGACCCGCAGGATAATGATCCCGAGCATCTTTTCCGCATTGCGGCTTTAGCGAATATTGGCGTTTTTGCCACTCAGCTTGGCCTCATCGCTCGCTATGGCAATGACTATTCGGATGTACCTTATCTGGTTAAGCTCAACTCCAAGACCAATTTGGTAAAGACGGCCCAGGCAGAGCCAAACAGCCCCCAATGGATCGATATTGCCCAGGTTGTCGATTTTAAGGAGAGTTCCGGACTGCATATTTTGGGTGTGGGCTACACCATATATCTGGGAAGCGAGCATGAAGGAGAGATGCTGGCCCAGGCGGCCCGGTTGGTATTCCAGGCCCATCAGGCAGGACTGGTAACGGTGCTATGGATTTACCCCCGCGGCAAAGCAGTAAAGGACGAAAAAGACCCCCACCTCATCGCCGGAGCGGCAGGAGTTGCCGCAACACTGGGAAGCGACTTTGTCAAGGTCAACTATCCAAAGAAAACTGGCCAGGATTCGGCCCAGATCTTCCGGGAGGCTGTGCTGGCGGCAGGCCGAACCAGGGTAGTCTGCGCCGGAGGAGAGAGCACCGATGCACGACTATTTTTGCAGAGGCTTCATGACCAGATCCACATCAGCGGCGCAGCAGGAAATGCCACAGGCCGAAATATCCACCAGAGGCCCCTGGCGGAGGCAGTGCGCCTTTGCAATGCCATCTATGCCGTAACCGTGGAAAATGCCGGTGTGGATGAGGCCTACAGGATCTACCAGAAAGACTAGAGCTGAGAAGATTGAATCAGGGAGACTAAATCAGGGAAACGACAGCCATAGGAGAAATGTAATGGCGAAGCTGGTTTTACTCAGGCACGGACAGAGCCTCTTCAACATGCAAGGCAGGTTCACAGGCTGGATGGATATTGACCTATCGGAAAGAGGCAGAGCGGAGGCAGGGGAAGCTGGCTGGCTCATGAAGAGCTCCGGCCTTTCCTTTGACATCGCCTTTACCTCGGTCTTGAAGCGCGCCATAAGAACGCTGTGGATTGTGCTTGATGAGATGGACCTGATGTGGATACCGGCTCTGCCCTGCTGGCGGCTCAACGAGCGCTTTTATGGAGACTTGCAGGGAAAGAGCAAGACGGAGATGGAGAAGATGTATGGAGCCGAGCAGATCCAGAGCTGGAGGCGAAGCTTTTCCGATCGACCCCCTGCAGTGGCCGTGGATGACGATCGCTATCCCGGCAATGATACACGCTACCGGGATGTGCAGGAGAGCCTGCTGCCCAGGACGGAATCTCTGCAAGACACTCAGGAGCGCGTGCTGCCCTTCTGGCAGGCTCTGATTGCCCCGGAACTGCAGAAGGGCAAGAACGTGCTGGTGGCCACTCACGGCAACACCATCCGCGCCCTGGTCAAGCATCTGGAAGACATCTCCGATCAGGATATCGAAAG
>JAFGNK010000149.1 GCA_016927055.1 Methanotrichaceae archaeon
TCTTGTTTAAATATCGAGTTCAATGGTCGCGATTTTTAAGCGGCCTCTACCGATCTTCGTGCCTGTAATATTTGCCTGAACAAAGTTTTGTGGTTTGATGTTTATTTTTTCCTGCCTTTGAGATGAAGTGATATCAAAAGCACCAAAAACTTTAAGTAAACTTAATTTGTATTAACTAAAAATTAGTGGACCAATAGTCCCATGCGTCCATTCAAATCAGGAAGTAGGGATAAAGCACGAGGATGTAGCTCCTACTTCCATCTCCCATTTAAGGCAAAAGGGGACGGCAGAGGAGGGCATAGAAATGGCAGAAGAAAAAAAAACCCTGAAAATGAAAGATATAAACGAGACGTTATCCGATTATAAGGTGCAGGACCTGGAAGGGGTCATTTTGGAGGGTGACATCGAAATTGAGATTGATATCTCCAGCGCTCAACAGTTGATGGCTCAGGCGTTAGGCCAGGATTTCACCAGGATTGCTTTGCAGTTGCTCAATCTCTCCAAAGCTATGGGTTATCCGGCGGATTTTATGTTTCAGACAGATGGAACCTGCGTGGTCAATAAATAAGTGGGGCTTACAATCCGATTGGTCTGTTCTATTTTTCGTTTTATCTATAAATAATTTCAGTTGGTGATTATTCCTTGAAGGCGATTCTAATATTACTTTCCTTTATTTTTTTATTCGGAAATGTCAGTGCATCTGATTGGCCGCAGTTTCAGAAGGACGGCTTTCATTCCGGCGTTAGCCCGGATCAAATTCCCTACCATCCCCTCATCCTCTGGTCTGCGGACGTGCAGAGGGTTGATGCCACACCCATTGTCTCTTCCGGACTGGTCTATGTCCTGGCCGGGAACGGGTCCCTCTCTGCCTTCGATAAGCAGAGCGGCGGTTTGGTGTGGCTTTCTCGGATGGACGGCTGGGTCTTCCAGACATCTACTCCGGCCAGCAGTGGAAAGGCAGTCTTCGCTGCCACAGATTCCGGGATTCTTGCTGCTTTCATTGCCCAGACCGGCGAAGAGCTTTGCAACCGATCCCTGACCGATAAAAGGTTTGAGGCCCCACTCACTTATCTCGACGGTCGCATCTATTTGGGAGAGGGGAGCGCCTACGGAACGGGAGAAAAGAAATACATCTGCCTATTTGAGAACGGCACAGAATGCTGGAACCTCACTACACAGACCAAAGGCTACATGTGGTGCGGGGCTTGCACTTCTGGCGAATATCTGATATTCGGTCAAAATGATGGAAAGCTTCTCAGCCTGAATCGTTCCCGTGGAGAGGTGGCTGATGAGCTAAATCTTAACGATAGCACCCGGATCAGTTTTTCCCGGCCGAATCCGGGACGAATCCGGGCGTCTGTTGCCTATGCAGGGGACGGCATCTACACCACCTCCGAGTCTTCTGCTCAGGAAGGCTTTGCCTGGAAGATCGGCTTTGATGGGAAGACAGGCAGGTTCGAAAACCGGGGCTGGAGCGCGCCCGTGGGCTTTTCCACCTCTACGCCTGCGGTGGTTGGTGATAGGGTTTATTTGGGCGTGGGCGAGCACGGCCATCCCGGTGCTCTGGCCTGCCTGAACGACTCTAGCGGCGAGATGATCTGGTCCTATCCGGTAGATGCCGGGGTGAAATCCTCCCCTGCAATATCGATAGCTTCAAAGATGCCTAGGATTCTCTTCACCACCTCGCAAGTCAACGGCTCAGTCTACTGCCTTGAGGATAGAGGAGCCAAAGCAGAGCTGCTCTGGAAACTGGACCCTCCTGACAACGGCTATATTTTAGGCGGCGTGGCCATCTCAAACGGACGAATCTACTTCGGAACCGAGGGCGATCAGCATTATGGAAAGCTCTACTGCCTTGGCGACGGGGCGGGTGTGGAAGGCTGGCCCCAGTTCCATTCCAACGCCGAGCACACCGGCTTTTCCGATTCACAAGCACCACTGTCCAATAATTTCGCTTGGATCAGCCGGAATATCGGCGCTCAGCCTGGCTCTTCGGTCTCTGTGGCTGAAGGCAAGGCATTCATAAATTGCGTCAATAACCTGACCTGTCTCGATCAGCAGTCGGGAGAGGTTCTCTGGATCTTTCCCTTCAATGCCTCCGGAGACTTTGCCTTTGGATTCACCCCGGTTTATAGCAGGGAACGGGTCTTCTTCATTTCAGACAGGACCTACTGCCTGAATGCCTCAGATGGCGAGAAAGTATGGAGCTATGCTTTGCCCACCGGCCGATTTGCAGTCGATGCAAGCCCGGGCATAGCGGACGGCAGAATAGTTGTCAGTGACTGGGACGGCCACCATTACTACTGCCTTGACGAGGTGACTGGAAAAGAGCTGTGGAATTTCACAGTAGATGGCAACGCTCAGTCCACTCCGGCCATTGCAGGGAGCAGAGTGGTCTTTGCTGCCTGGGATTGGGGCCTGGGTGGAAAGATCTATTGCGCTCATCTTGGAAACGGCTCAGAGATCTGGAACATAAGTACTGAAAATTCCCCCTGCGGCTCGGCCGCGATACAGGATGAAACGGTCTACATGGCCACCTACAACTTTAACGGCGACGGCGATCTCCTGGCTCTCTCCCTGGCCAACGGCTCAGTTCTCTGGAAGGCGCAGGTAAGCCCCACGGACTCAACACCCGCGCTGGCCGGTGGTCGGGTCTACCTTTGTGGTGGCTGCCAGGGCTTTAGCGAGCTTTTGACCTATTGCTTCGCTGCATCAAGCGGCGAATTGATCTGGAGGACTCCGGCAAAGGAGAGAATAGGCGACTGGAGGTGCTCTCCGGCCTATGCCGATGGGTTGCTCTTTGCCGGGAGGGCGAACTTTACCGAGTACGGGGGAATTTTTGCCCTGAATGCCAGCAACGGAGAGACTGCCTGGAGCTATCCTGAGGGTGGCTCGTCGCCGGCAGTTGCCGGAGGCATGGTGTTTACCATTGGTCAGGGCCGAGTGTATGCTTTTGGTAATTCAAGACAAGAAGGAGGTTTGGAATAGTGAATACGGCAAATGCGGCTAATGCGGCTAATGCTTTTCTGGCATGGGTTATCGTGGCTCTTGTGATGGCCTTCATTCCAGTATGCATCAGCACAGAAAGTGAAGGGGATTGGCCCCAGTTCCATATGGACCCTCAGCATAAGGGCGCGTCTTTATCCTCAGCGCCCAACAGCAACCAGACTGCTTGGATAAGCGAGAACATCGGCGCTCAGGAGGGATCCTCTGTCTCGGTGGCCGAAGGCAGGGTCTTCGTCAACTGCATCGATCGGCTGGTTTGTCTGGATCAGTCTTCGGGACAGGTACTATGGAATGCATCCTTCAGAGCCACTCCAGATACCTGCCAGGTGTGGGGATTTTCTCCTGCCTATGATGACGGAAAAGTCTTCCTGTCCGGCTCATGCACCGTCTGCCTGAATGCGTCAGACGGCAGAGAATTATGGAGCTTCGCTCCGCCTACGGGAAGGGGCAGCGTGGACGGTGGACCGGCCGTGGCTGAGGGCAGGGTTGTAGTGAGCGACTGGGACGGCCATCACTACTACTGCCTGGACGAGGAAACAGGAAAAGAGCTCTGGAACTTTCCGGTAGAAGGCAACGCTCAGTCCACCCCGGCCGTTGGTGGGGGGAAAGTGATCTTCGCCGGCTGGGAGTGGGGCCTGGGTGGAAAGATCTACGGCGTGGGTCTTGACAGTGGGTCTGAGATCTGGAACCTGAGCACCAAGAACTCTCCTTGCGGCTCGGTGGCTCTTTCCCAGGACGTGGCCTACCTCACCGCCTACAGCTTCGAAGGAGATGGTGATGTCATGGCCGTCTCGCTTGAGAACGGGAGTTTGCTCTGGCAAGAGAGCATCATCAGAACCGACAGTACTCCGGTTCTGGCCGGGGGCCTTCTTTACGTCTGCGGCGGCACGGACGGCTTTAGCGACAAGGCCACCTACTGTTTTGATGCAAAGACCGGAGATCTGATTTGGAAGACCCTGGAAGATGATGGGATCGGTGAGTGGAGGTGCTCTCCTGCCTATGCAGACGGCCTTCTCTTCGTGGGCCAGACCGAGAATATGAATTACACCGCCCTTCATGCTCTCAATGCCAGCACAGGCGAGATGGTTTGGAGCTATCCTGCTGGCGGCTCGTCTCCGGCAGTGGCTGGCAGCATGGTCTTTACCATAGGCAGTGGTAAGGTATATGCATTTGGCCAGGGTAGGAATGCTCCATGAGATCATCAATTGGTTTCAGGCCAAGATGGATACTCCTTATGACCATCTTTTTGCTGGCTTTTGCCACAGTGGCCAGTGCCAACTTCGTCACATTTCAAGGCGATAACCAAAGAACTGGCAATCTGAGCGGCACAGGGCCGGATGAGCCCAACCTGCTCTGGAGCGCAAGCCTGACCGGCCACGGCTATGTCGGCGCTTCTGCCGCCATCTCCGGCGATAGGGTCTTCGTTTCCAACTGGCCGGACATGACCTTCAAAGGAGAGCTTGGCCTGGCCTGCCTGGACCGGGCCGACGGCAAGCGGCTGTGGCTCAACTCCCTGGGCGGCAAGGGCGGTGCGTCATCTCCTGCTCTGCAAGGTGACAGGATCTTTGTAGGCTCTCTCACTGGCGATATTTACTGTGTAAATGTCGGGACGGGAGAGACGGTCTGGAACAAGACTATAGAAAACGATCCCAAATGGTGGGGCGTGGCATCCTCGCCTCTTATCCAGGAAGGTGTGGTCTATGTCATGAGCTTCTCAGACGGAGCCCTGCATGCCCTGAACCTGGATGGCGAGGAGCTGTGGAACCTGTCCACCGGCCCGGTAAGCAACTATGTCTCGGCTGCCGCTTCTGGCCAAAAGATCTACTTCCCCGGGGGCGACCCTGCCCTGTACTGCGTTGATTCTGTTTCCAAAGAGGTGCTGTGGAAGGCGGCAGTCGCTTCTCAGATCACAGCCACGCCCACGCTGGGGGAGGCTGAGGTCTTCCTGGTTACGAAGGAGTCGATCCTGGCCCTGGACGCCGCTTCGGGAAAGCAGCTATGGACGGCGGAGATCAATGGCAGCATATCTTCTCCTGCGGCCAGTTTTGGCCGGATCTATGTAGGATCGGATGATAAGCCAGAGGGCCACATAAGCTGCCATAATGCTGGAGATGGCTCACTTATCTGGAGGACGGAAGTAAACGGTCCTGTCAAGTCCTCGCCACTGGTTTTAGGCAGCCGGATCTATTTCGGGACAAGCTCTGATGACGGAGCTTTTTATGCCCTGGATGCCGGCAACGGATCGGTGGTGTGGTCCTATCCAGTGGGCGCCTTTATCATGTCCTCGGCCTCGGCCTCAGATGGCATGCTCTTCATGGGGGCTGATGATGGCCGGCTGTACGCCTTCAGCTCCCGGTCAAAAGGACTGCTCTGGGTGGGAGATGTCCTGCTGGGCGACGAGATCCTGAACCTCACAGCCAGCAGCGGCAAGACCTACCAGATCAACCAGAGCACCGCTCTGGGGGCGCTGGTCAATGCCGCTGAGCAAGAGGGCTTGAACCTCAGCTTTAGCGACTCTCTCTACGATCTTTACGGCCTGCAGGTTGAGTCTCTTGGAGGCTTGATGGCCGATGGAGACAAATCCTGGAGATTCTGGATAAACTATCCGGAGGAGGCCATGCCTTCATCCGGGCCCGACCTGGTTGATCTGAGAGATGAAGATCGACTGCTATTTTATTTTGGAGATAGACGGGCGAGACCCGATGATTCGCCTCGCCTGGAGATCTCAGCCCGGGTCCTCCTCAGGAGGCCCGAGGCCATTTTTTTAACGGTAGGCAGCCAGCTCCAGATAAGGCAGGCTTCTTTAGATTCTATTCTTAATGTAACTCTAATTTCACTTGAGAATGCTTCCAACTTATCCTCATATGAACTCATATTCATAGAGATGATAGGCGCCGAGTCCGCCTCCCGGCTGGCCCCCCAACTGCAAGAAGCAAAGGAGAATGAAGTGCCTGTTATTGTACTCAATTCCGCCGGTTATGAGCACCTGGGAAATGTTGTCCTCACCGATCATCCTTTTATCCAGCAGTACTGGGACTATGGCCGCGTCGAGAACATGAGGCGCCTTTTCTCTTATCTGGCCACCAATTTCTGCGGCCTCAACCTCAAAGTGGAGGACCCACTGCCCACTCCCAAGGAATACGTCTATCATCCCGATTCACCAGAACTCTTCCTAAATATCACCTCTTACCTGAGCTGGTATGGCAATAAAACCGGACACAGTTTCAATAGTACTGCGCCCACCATTGGCATTATTAGCTATTATCTGGATCTGGGCCATGCGGACCGATCCGCCCTGATTTTTGCTTTGGAGAAGAAAGGAGCAAATGTGATCGACCTGGGTACCTCAGGCTCCAATTCGTTGCACAGTTTCTTCATGCAAAACAATACCTCAATTGTTGATGCCGTCATTCTCACCAAGTCCTTCCGGCTCAGCTACGGCGATCCCGATCAGGGCATCGCCGACCTGCAGGAGCTGGATGTGCCGGTGCTCAGAGGCATGAGGCTTTATTATCAAACACCCGAGGAGTGGGACCAGAGCACGGGCATGGACCCCATGGAGATCCACTTCCAGATAGCTCTGCCGGAGATGGATGGTGTCATAGAGCCAATCGTCATGTCAGGTAGAACCGACTCCGGCTACCAGCCTATTGAGAGTCAGATGGACTGGCTGGCGGATAGGGCAATAGCCTGGGCAAAGCTTGGAAATGTCAGCCATGCGGAGAAGAAGGTAGCTGTCATCTACTACAACCACGGCGGAGGCAAGGATAATATTGAGGGCTGCTACATCAATGTCCCCCGCAGTCTGCAAAATATTTTGGATGGAATGATTCAGGCCGGCTACAGCGTAAATGGGACGGTCCCACAGGAAAAAGCTCTGGTCGATCTTCTGGCTCACCAGGGAACCAATGTGGGCTCCTGGGCACCCGGCGAGCTGGATGCTATGGTCAAGGCTGGCAATGCTACCCTCCTACCAGCTGAAATCTATATGCAGTGGTTTATGTCCCTTCCGAAAGATAAACAAAGAGAAGTGACCCAGATGTGGGGTCCGCCGCCGGGCGAGATCATGGTCTATCAGAATGAGAGTGGAAAGTTCATAGTGATTCCCAAGCTCTCTTTTGGCAATATCATATTGGCGCCTCAGCCGAGCAGAGGATGGCTGGAGAATAACACCGTTCTTTATCATAGCAAGTCCATACCTCCCCATCACCAGTACATTGCCTTCTATCTCTGGCTCAAGCAGGGATTTGGCGCCGATGCCATCGTCCACCTGGGAAAGCACGGCACCCAGGAGTGGCTGCCGGGAAAGGAATGCGGAATATCCATAAATGACTCCTGGCCGGCTCTGCTCATCCAGGATCTGCCTGTGGTCTATCCCTACATCGTGGACAACATCGCCGAAGGCACTCAGGCCAAGCGCCGGGGTGACGCGGTGATGATCACCCATTTGACGCCGCCCATTGTGGCTTCGGGGCTCTACGGCAACCTGACCAACCTGGCGGAGATGGTCTTCCAGTACAAGAGCGTGCAAAACGCCAGCGTGAAGGAGGGCTACAGAAAGCAGATCCTCAACATCAGCCGGGAGATGCACCTGGATGAAGATCTGCAGGTGGATGCCGCCAACATCTCGGCTAACGAAACCGCTTTCGATCAATTTGCGGATGAGCTGGAGCAGTACCTTTACGATCTGAAAAACCAGTTCATGCCCTATGGCCTGCACGTCCTCGGTCAGCCTCCGGAGGGAGTGCCCCTGACCGGCCTGGTGAGGTCGATGCTGGGAGATAGCCTGTCTCGAGAGGTCGCTCCCATGATCTCCTACCAGGATTATCCCAATCCTGCCCGGCTTGATAAGGAAAATGAGCTGGAAAACTGCACAACGAAGCTGCTTATGGATGTGGTAATCAACGGCACATCATCCCAGGTCGCCCAAAATGAGATTTTTGGAAATGTCTCCCTAAACCTGACAGATCAGCTCAACCTTTCCTTGCAGTATGCTCAGAGCATTGCCGCCTGCTCTGTGGAGGTTCCCAGCCTCGTCAATGCCCTGGATTCCAATTACACGAAACCTTCCCCGGCGGACGATCCCATCCGCGACCCTGCCGTCCTTCCCACGGGCAGGAACTTTCGTTCCGTGGATCCGCGGCGCGTTCCCACCAGCGCCGCCTGGCAGGTGGGATCCGACCTGGCGGAAAAGCTCATTGAGAGCTACCGGCAGGATCACAACGGCACCTACCCCCGAAAGATGGCCATAGTGCTCTGGGCCTGGGCCATGACCGACCACGGGGTGGTGGAGTCTGAGATCTTGAGCCTGGTGGGGGCAAAGCCGGTCTACGATGCTTATGGCGGTGTCTCCGATGTGCAGCTTGTTCCCCTCACTGAGCTTGGCAGGCCGAGGATTGACGTTGTCGTGGTCCCTTCCGGCTTGCACCGGGATCTCTTCCCGGAGAAGCTACAGCTCATCGATCGAGCCATCCGACTGGCCTCTAACGACACGAGCACAGAGTATCCCAACTACGTGCGAGAGAATTCAGAGGAGATCTTCCAGGCGCTGATGCTCAGCGGAAACATGAGCGAGGAGGACGCTCGTATCCTCTCTGCCTCCCGCATATTCCTGGAAGAGGCCGGGACTTACGGTCCCAACCTGGACAGCCCCATATCCGCCAGCAATACCTGGGAGAATGACACAAAGCTTGGCAACCTCTTCATAGAGAGAATGTCGTACATCTACGGCGACGGTATCTGGAGCAGCAAATTGGCCAGTGGAAAGGATCTATCTATCGTGCAAGAGGAACTCTATCGCACCAATCTGGCCGGGGTGCAGGCTGCGGCCCACCACACCAACTCCAACCTCTACGGATTCATCGACAATGATGATGTCTTCCAGTATCTGGGCGGCATCGGCATGGCGGTGAGAACTGTAACCGGAAGGACCCCGGACATGTACGTCACCGATGGCAGAGACCCTGATAAAAGCGATGTATCTGCCTTGCATGATTTTTTTTCCAAAGAGCTGCGGACGCGCTACTACAATCCCCAGTGGATTGAAGGGATGATGGAGCAGGGCTACTCCGGGGCCAGGGAGATGGACCGGTTTGCGGAGTATCTGTGGGGATGGGAGACTACCGTCCCCGATCTGGTCAGTGAGAACACCTGGTCGGAGGTGCACGAGATTTACGTAGATGACAAATACAAGATGGGCTTGAAGGAATTCTTCGATGAAAGCAATCCCTGGGCTTCTCAGGCTCTGACCGGACGGCTGCTGGAGACGGCCAGAAAGGATCGCTGGCATCCTGCCGAGGAGATGAAAAAAGAGCTCGCACAGCGCTATGAGCAGTCTGTGCAGGATTATGGTGTCACCTGCTGCCATCATACTTGCGGCAACCTGGCTTTGCAGGAGTACATGCAGGGAGTTCTTCCTTCTCCAAAACCCGATACGTCTAAAAGCTCCAGCAGCGTTTCTGCCAGCAGCAGCAAGTCCGGCAAATCCTCGTCTCACAAACATTCCTCCTCCCGTGAAAAAGCAGCCGGTAGCAACCAGACTCAATCAGCTGGTTTTGGGACTGAAGCTTCTCAGAAGCCTGAGCCGTCCGATTCTTCTAACGGCGATGTAGAGGGATTTGTGATGGAGACCGTGGACATGAAGAGCTCCCAGCCCAGCCCATCTGCTGCTCCCTTGCTGGGAATTGGACTGGTGCTTGTCGTGCTCTTCATGATCTGGATGGGATTTAAAGGGAAGCGCTGATACCCGGCCGCTTTCCTGACTATTTTTTTGTTTATAAATTTATATACTCGTCAGGTGCAGGGCTACAGTCCTAATTTTTAAGAAATATATCACAGCCCATCGGTTTAGGTATGCCGAAATGTTTATTTATCAAACCCTGGTTTTAGGTTTGCCTAAAACTTCAATCATAGACAACAGGGATACAGAATGGAAACTTCGATCACGAGCTTAGGGGTAGGGGCTGAGGCCCAGGTCACCGCATTGCTGGGCCAGGGATGCTCATTTCAGAGAAAGCTGAGGACCATGGGGATAAGAGAAGGGAAGAGGCTGAAAGTAGTGGCCATCTATCCTTTCGCCGGCCCTCTGGTGCTTGATATAGACGGCAGACAGATAACACTGGGCAGAGGCATTGCCCAGAGAATCATGGTGAGGGTAGAGGATTGAAGCGAATTGTCCTGATGGGCAATCCAAACATAGGAAAGAGCGTGGTCTTTTCCCGGCTGACAGGGACCGAGGTGATCACCTCTAACTATCCGGGAACCACAGTAGACTTCTCAAGAGGCAAGGCCCGCCTGCTGGGAGAACAGGTGGAGCTGATCGATGCACCCGGAACATATTCATTGCAGCCGACAAATCGGGCCGAAGAGGTGGCTGTCGAGGTGCTACGATGGGCAGACCTGATAATAAATGTGGTCGATGCCACCAACCTGGAGAGAAACCTGTTCCTGACCTTAGAGCTTTTAGAAAGCAAAAAGCCCATGATCCTTGTGCTCAATATGTGGGATGAGGCGGAGCGGTCGGGAATAGAGATCGATGTAAAAGGACTGGAGACGTGCCTGCATTTGCCAGTGGTTACCACCATTGCCCTGACTGGAGAGGGCATAAAGGATTTGGTCAGCCGGCTGAATGAGGCGCTTTCTCCTCTTGATACCAGGATCTTAAGCGAAGAAGAGAAGTGGATAGAGATCGGACGCATAACCAGAGAAGTCCAGAAGGTGACCCATAAGCATCCTGGGATCTGGAACAGACTCTCCGAGGCCACCATCAAGCCGGTGACTGGAACGCCCATTGCCATGATTGTGATATTCGCCACATTCTGGATGGTGAGGCTGATCGGCGAAGGCCTGATTGCCTATCTCTTCGAACCCATCTTTGAGCTGTACCGCCCTCTGGTCATGAATGTCAGCGCAAAGCTTGGTCATGGGATGCTGCACGACCTCCTCATAGGGAGAATCATCGATGGAGAGATTGATTATGTCCAGTCCATGGGGGTCCTGACCACAGGCATCTACGTTCCGTTGGGGATGGTCCTTCCCTATATAGTGGGCTTCTACCTGGCTCTCTCGCTCCTGGAAGATTCCGGATATCTTCCTCGACTGGCCACATTATCTGATAACTTATTCCACCGGCTGGGCATGCACGGCCACGCCATCGTACCTCTTTTCCTGGGTCTGGGCTGCAATGTCCCTGGGGCCCTGTCCACAAGAACACTGGAGACCAGGAAGCAGCGTTTCATCTCCGCCACTCTCCTGGGATTGGCTGTGCCCTGCACCGCCAAATCGGCCATGATCTTCGGCGTGCTGGGCTCCTACGGCCAGAGTTATGTGTTCCTGGTCTTTGCAACCTTAGCCCTGGTGTATGTAGCAGCTGGGCTGGTTTTAAATAGAGTCGTGAAGGGGGAGAGCCCCGAGATATTCCTGGAGATACCACCCTACAGAAGGCCGAGTATGCGCATGATCCTGAAGAAGACCTGGATGCGTATCAGGTGGTTTCTTTCTGAGGCCATACCTTTCCTGTTCCTGGGAGTTGTGATGGTTAATGTGCTTTACACGGTGGGCCTCATCGAATGGATGGGCAACTTCTTCGCTCCGCTCATGGAGGGGTGGCTTGCCATCCCTGGAGAGGCCGTGGGCGCTCTTTTAGTGGGATTTTTTAGAAAGGATCTGGCGGTGGGCATGCTTTTGCCATTAGGGCTGAACGCCCAGCAAATGGTGGTGGCTACTACAGTGCTCTCCCTCTATTTCCCGTGTGTTGCCACCTTTGCGGTGTTGGTAAAGGAGCTGGGGATAAGAGATACGATAAAATCTGCGGCGGTGATGGTGACAACGGCTTTTTTGGTGGGTGGAGCCATGCGATGGGCGCTCATTGGATGGGGATAAAATGAGACAGAAGACTGTAGAGGAGTACATCGAGATCATTTATGCCCTGGAGATTCGAGATGGGCGCGCTGCGACGGGAAAGATTGCCTCGGAGATGAAAATAAAGCCTTCCTCGGCTACAGAGATGCTGAAAAAGCTGCAAAAAGAGGGACTCTTGCAGTATGAGACCTATGCGGGAGCCACTTTGACCGACTGCGGCAAGAGGCTGGCTCTGGAGCTGAGGAGCAAACATAAGGCTATTGCCGATTTCCTGGAGATCATCGGTGTGGACCGGCGTGTGGCGGAGCGTGATGCCTGCCAGATGGAACACCATGTGGGCAGGGAGACCATGGAGAAGCTGGAGAGGTTCGTGCAGTTCGCAGGCCTCTCCTCGTATGAGCCGCTCTGGGTCGAGAACTTCAGAAGGTACTGCGAGACGGGGCAGCCAGGGGAATGCAATCTCTGCACCCGTCTTGATTCCAAAAAACATGCAAGCCGGACTGCATCTGCATTATTGAGAAGACGGAAATGAGGTCTACAGGAAAGGAGCAAAGCCGGGCATGAGGATGAGGGAATTCATAAACTCCATCGGTTTCGAGGAGTTCAAGAAAAGAGTCCTCGGCTGAAATCTTATCTCTGACTCAAAACGGGAGAAATCGACATGCGTCAAAAAAATGCCATACTGACCGAGAACCTGACCAAGCGCTATGGCGATCTTCTCGCCGTGGATCATATCAGCTTCCAGGTGAATGAGGGCGAGATCTTCGGATTTCTGGGGCCCAACGGCTCAGGCAAGACCAGCACCATCCGCATGCTGGTCGGCCTCTCCCAGCCTGAGGAAGGCCGGGCCAGCGTTCTCGGATACCAGCTTCCCGCCGAGATCTCCCGGGCCAAGAGATACGTGGGTGTGGTGCCGGATGTCTCCAACCTCTATGACGAGCTCTCCGCGCAGGGCAATCTTCTCTTCATGGCCCGGCTGTACGGAGTGCCGCGAGGCGAGCAGAGATCGAGGGCCGACCGGCTTCTCAAAGACTTCGGCCTCTATGAAAGAAAGGATGATCGTTTTGGCACCTTCTCCCGGGGCATGAAGAGGGCTCTGACCATAGCTGCCGCCCTGATACACGAGCCGCGCCTTCTCTTCCTGGATGAGCCGACCACCGGACTGGACGCGGCCGCCGCCCGGTCCCTGCGGGGCCTCATCTCCAGACTGCGCGAGAAGGGGCTGACCATCTTTCTCACCACTCATTATCTGGAGGAGGCGGACCTGCTCTGCGACCGCATTGCCATACTGGTGCAAGGTAGGATCGTGAGGATCGATACGCCAGCCGGGCTCAAGCGCCTGGTGCAGACCGAGTCGTTAATCGAGTTCTCCTTTAGAGGAGATATCTCTGCCTTAGCAGGCGACCTATGCAGCCGGCTGGGCGAAGCAGAGGCCGCCCTCTTGGAGGAGAGCCGGGTCCGGATTTATGGAGGCGATTCGCCCCAGATATTCGATGCCGTCCTGCAGTTCTCAAGAGATAACGGCATCGGCATTGAGGCGGCCTGCACCATACGGCCCAGCCTGGAGGACGCCTTCCTCAGGATTGCTGGCCTTTCCCCGCTGGTTATGGGCACAGAAAAGGGCGGAGGAAAGGGAAAAGGAAAAGGAGGCTGAAAGTAAATGTGGCAAGAGCAACTGGGAGGCATCTATCATATCGCTCTCAAGGATATGAAGACTTATTACCTCAAGCCGCCGGCCATAAGCTGGGGCATGGTCTTTCCTCTGGCCTGGACGCTTGCCTTCTACCTGCGAAGTCCTGTGGACTTTGCCGAGCTGGTGCCGGGCCTGCTCGCCATGACCATGCTCTTCAGCACCACTGCGGCTGAGGCGGTGGTCATCAACTTCGAGCTGCGTCTGGGAACGCTGGAGAGGCTGCTCTTGGCACCGGTGAGCATAACCTCCGTCCTGCTGGGAAAGGTGCTGGGGGGCTTTCTCTTCGGACTGCTCATGACGGCGATAGTGGCCGCAGCATCCATCTTCTATCTGGGGCTGCACCCCGACATTCTCGGGCTGGCTCTGATTGCGGTGCCCTCTCTGATGGTCTTCTCCTCCATGGGCGCTCTCTTCAGCGTATCCGTAAAGGAGGTATTCGAGGCCCAGACCCTGCTCAATCTGCCCAGGTTCTTTATGGTCTTTCTCTGCGGCGTGGTTTATCCCGTCTCCGCTCTGCCCGAGGGCCTGCAATTGCTGGCGCGCCTCCTCCCCTTGACTTATACCGTGCAGGGCTTGCAGGCCTCTTTTTTTCCGGTGGCGGATGCGGTGTTCCTGCAGGCCTTCTTTATGTTGCTCATTTTTTTGATTTTGTTTTTGCTGCCGGCCATCCGGCTGCTGCACAGGAGGTTTCGGTAAATGTGCTATCTAATCAAAGGATTGAGCTCTGTACGGGACCGGTTTTACCAGGATGTGGCCGATGAAGCCTCAACTGAGCTCCAGCAAGGCAATATACTGGACGTCGGCACGGGACGGGGACTGCTTCCCATCAAGATCGCACAGAAAAGCGAACGTCTGAAGGCATATGGAATAGATATCTCAAAAAGGGCCATTGATGCTGCCCGGAGAGATGCCCTCGCCAGCGGCCTGGCGAATGCTCCCCAATTTGAGGTGGGCGATGTTTGCGCGCTGCCCTTTGAGGATGAATTCTTCGACCTGGTGGTGAGCACTTTCAGCCTGCACCATTGGCCTGATGCGACTGCTGGGCTCAATGAGATCTCCAGAGTGCTGAAGCCTGGCGGCGAAGCCTGGATTTACGATCACTGGAAGGACCCGTCGCCTGAGGCCCGGGAGAGATTGCGAAAGGATTTCGGGCGGCTGGCGGCATGGTTTGCTCTGGCGCACCTGCGCTTTGTCTCCTCTCCCCTGACACTGGAAATGGCCAGGAGCATCTTGCAGGATCCTAAATTGAAGTTTCAAAAGAGGCGAGTGGAGGAGCGCGGCATAATATTTCTCATGAGGCTGCAAAAGCCTGAGGCAAGCGGTTATATATAAGAATATGCAGGCAACTGCATCAGCAGGGTGACAGAATTGATGAAAGTCGGCATCATACGGTGTCAGCAAACGGAAGACATGTGTCCTGGAACTATGGATTTCATAGTAGCGTCAGAAGGAAAAATGGCATTTGCAGAGACCGGCCCGGCTAAGATTGTTGGATTTGTCTCCTGTGGCGGATGTCCCGGAAAAAGAGCCGTCTCCCGGGCGAATTTGATGGTCGAGCGCGGGGCAGAAGCCATCGTTCTTGCCTCCTGTATCAGCAAGGGAAATCCGATTGGCTTTCCCTGTCCTCACTACGCGGAGATGAAGGAGAGCATAGCCAAAAAATTGGGCCATGGCGTAAAGATAATTGAGTGGACACACTAATCTCCTTTTCTGGCAGCTATGGCCACAAAAGCTCCCTCGCCGTAGCCCTCTTCAAAGGGCTCTGCTGCACTTATATTTATATCTCTGGTGCTCTTGAATACGGTCTGAAGGGTGGCGATATGCTCGAAATTCAGGCTTTCCAGCCAGCCCATAACCTGATCCACTGAAAGGAAGCGAGCATATTTGTAGAACTTGCTCGTGGCCTTTTTTCTTTCATAATCCTTACCCAGAGGGCTGTTGCGGTCGATCATGCCGATGATGATCCGCCCTCCCGGCCTTATAACTCTCTTTGCCTCCGCCAAAGCTTGCAAGGGGTCTTCCAGGAAACAGATCGTGGTCACCATCAACACGAAGTCGAAGGATTCATCCCGGAAGGGGAGCGCTTCCGCCTTTGCCTCATGAACTTCTATGCCCCTCTGGCGCGCCCTCTCGGCCATCGCTCGGGCAGGCTCCACTCCCATCCCGATGCCTAAGGAAGCAGCGAATCTTCCCGTTCCCACACCAACCTCCAGTCCCATTCCCGCGGCGGGGATGAGGTCTTGCAGGGCCAGGATCTCAGATTTGTAGACCGCTTCGTTCTCGTCAAACCATTGATCGTACTCTGCCGCGTGCTTTTCAAAGATTTCTATATTATTCATGGTCGTCCGCCCTGAAATGAAGATCGCTCCTGAGCGGATCAACTCTTCCATCTCGTCGGATAAGGCGGAGGTGCTCGATGAGATCTGCCAGGAGCTCAATTCTGGGCGGGGAGGCATGGATTTGCGAGCACTGGATGGACCCGTCCCAGAAGGCCCGGCAGAACCTCCTAAGGAATTTCGGCAACCTGGCGGCCTGGTTTTTCTCTGGCTCACTGCGCTTTGTCTGTTCCTAGATGGGGCACGCAATTAGTACAGTACATATTTAAATAGTATGAGCGCCTTATAATTACTCATGGCGAGGAAAGAGTTTCGGGGCAGGACTGCAACTGTCTACCTTCCGGCCGGGGAGATCCTTTCCGAATGGCAGAAGGAGGCGGCTCAGGGAGGTGCCACAATTTCTGAATACATCTTTGAGATGGTCGAGAAGGCCCGCCGCCCGCCCGAAGATGTAGCTCGGCCGGACCTCATCCGAGAGAACTCTGACCTGAAAACTCTAAACCGCAAGCTAGAGCAGGAAGTGAACCTGCTGAAAACGAACCTGGAGGTCATGCAGGGCGAGGTCTATAAGCAGCGGTTTGCAGGCTTTGAGCAGGTCGATGCCCCGGGCATGCACAGCTATGATAGAGCCCTGGTGGATATGCTCAAAAGAGGTAAAGTCCTGGATTCCCAGGAGATCCTGGGCGGCCTGGGTATAGATCCCCGAGACAGCAAGGCTGTCAAGCTCGTTTCCAACCAGCTTGAAGAGCTGAAAAGGTTCGGCCTGATAAGGGAGTCTCCTCATGGGTGGCGGTGGCTGTGACCCTGCTGGAAGATTTTAAGGCAGACTGCCAGCTTCGCAATATCGATCGCCTTGGATCATACCATATGCATGCCAGCAAGTTCTGCAGCTTTCTGAAAGCCCGAGGCAAGGATCCGCGCCAGGTCGGGAAGGATGATCTCAAGGCCTACTTGCAAGTCATAAGGGACCGTGGCCTGAAAACCTCGAGCCAGCGGAAGGTCTTCACGTCCTTATCGGCCTTTTATGCGTTTATGGTTGACGAGGATCTTATGGAGGCAAATCCAATCATGCCATTCAGGCGACGGTATCTCAGGCAGTATAAGGATAATGGCTCCGAACCCCGGCAGCTCATATCTGTCGATCAGGCGGCCATGCTCATCAATTCCGTACTACATAGCCGGGATAAGGCATTCCTTACGCTGCTCTTTAAAACCGGTATGAGGCTGGGCGAGCTCTGCAGCCTGGACGTGGGTGATCTTAACATGCAGGATATGTCTTTGGTGCTGAAACCCACCGCGAAGCGCAGCAATAGGCAGCTCTTTTTCGACCACGAGACTGCACGGATGCTGCAGGCCTGGTTGGCCAGCCGGCCGGATGTGAATGGCGGATCGCCGCTGTTCATCAGCACCAGAAAACAGAGGATCAGTCCCAGGGAGATTGAGGTACTAACAAGGAAACATGCCTCCCGAGTAGGTTTGCATGATCCGAACTCGGAGAAACTGGCGGATCGCTTCACGCCGCATTGCTGCAGGCATTGGCTGGTGACTCACCTCCTCCGGGCTGGGATGAGCCGAGACCATGTGAAGTGGATCCGGGGAGATGCAATGAAGGAATCGATAGATATCTACTACCACATAGATGCAGAGGATGTCCGGAAGAGCTATATGGCCTATGTGCCACAGCTGGGAATCTGAAATAGATCGATAGCTATAATAACTTCTTGAAAATTGACTCATAAAAAAGCAAGTAAGGGACGTGAGAGTATTTTACGGAAATACTCCCGCAACACTTCATCTAAGATCTGGAAGCAGCAGACAAAGCAGTCATCCTTCTTCTCCTGCATGCCTCAAACTGGCGGGCTGAAAGCGGTACGATTGACGGACTCTTAATTAAATGACAAAAGAGTTATAAAGTAGGATGGCCTATCAAGAAAGCGATATTTGGCCTTATTGCCCGTAGTGAAACTGTGGCGGCGCACCCATGCGCAGCAAGCTGCGGGGTATTACGCTTAAAAATAAATGACGTATAAAGGCAGGCTTTGATACACGTATGACTGCATTCAGGGATTCTTCGAGTGCTGCAAAGGGCTGGATCTAATAAGAAGGGATTTTAGATGCAAGGATTATTGAAGTGGATGCTGCTGGCTTGCGTAATGATAGCATTCTCCAATACTGCAATCGGCGAAGTTGAAAAGATGACTATAGAGACGGATTCATCATGGAAGTGCTTGGATATTGAGGTTGATAACTGGAATACTGTATACTATGATGATTCATGGTGGGAGTATGCTGAAGAAACTTCAGCATCTCCTGCTATCCAGTCAGGAATGCCTATCTGGTATCCGGGAAACCCTACGAAAGAGAAAGCTTGGTTTAGATATAGTTTCAATATAAATGCAGATGATATTATTTCCTGCAATACGTGGGCTGGGGTAGGTGCTAGCTTTGACGGGAAGGGATCTGCAAAATTATATGTAAATGGAGAATTTATTGGGACTGTCACTAATACTATTAGGGACTCATCTAAATCCATAATGCCCGGAGGATCTGGTCCCGTCGGATTTGATATGGCCTCCGTTCTCCGTCCAGGGAGAAATGTTATTGCGGCGGAGGTGGAATCACCTTTTCGCGAATGGGCGCTATCTGGATTGCTCAGGTATGAAACCTCAGGATCATCTCCAGCTAAATAAAATGCGATCTCTGTATCTTTTAATCTTTTTATTATTTTTTAGTAAGATTCGCAATGCAATAGCTTTTTAATCCATAAATGAATCAACGGTAATTGTGTCCAAAATGTGTCTGGATTAGGGTTACCAAGATCCAAGATAAACCTTGAGACGGTGTATTCGAGTTGATCTCAAAAACTACTCGGGATAACATAATTCTTATTCTAACGTTTATTGGCGTAATCATTACAGCCATAGGCGTATTATTTCAAGTATATGATTCACCTAATGACTTGCATGAAGCCAAGGGAGCAAATGTCATAAATAATACGGTAGTGAATAATAATGTTGTAGTAATTCCATCAAATTCGCCCAAGAAAAGCACTATCTCCCCTGAAAGCTCAGTGATAGACTTGGATTCTGAGGAAAGAGTTGAAGCTCCCTCCATAGAGCAAGTCCCTAATAAGGATCCATCTGTAATTGACTCTAATACCGAAAGTATCGAGGAACCCAAATCCAATATACGCTCTTCTCAGGCAAAACAACCACGCACTGTGATCCAGACAACTGCAGTTAATATGGAAACAAGAGGTATCGATGAATATAATCTCGGCGAATATGTGCCTGGGCTTGGCTATTATCTAACTAATGAGTATGAAAAGAATAGCCTGCCCCCGGATTGCGAAAAAAGAAGTGTAGCTAATTATTGTACCTCCCCTGATTGCTGCATAAACTGCTTAGGCGAATGTTCGTCACCTGGCACCCACACCGATAAAAACGATGTCACATATACCTGCTCCAACGGGAAATGGACCATCTCTTAGATCCCGAACTCCGGGTTGATTAGCATCCATTTCTAACTAATATGGTCAAATATATTGATATAAGATTTGATCTAATGTACAGTTTTTTCAGGCCTAATGCAATCACTTTGAGGTGCAGGGCCGGGCATTTAAAGCTCAGGGCCTTTCTTTGATTTGCCTAAAGGAAATTAGATAGTAACAGCGGTTTAACATTATCACATCGAGATCTGGTAAGCTATTGGATTCTATCGAGATGTCTTGGATGCTCAATATCCAGTATGTATGAAGGGATTTTGCGATATTAAACTGAAAGGAGGGGAAAGAAAGGGTTCTAAAGGGGTCTATGAGAGAAGTTCTCTTTTTAGTATTCGACAGGGACCATGGACAACAGAAAGCCCCAGCTCATGTGTCAAAATATCAGTTATACATTCGACACCTTAAGAAGAATTCAAAATCGCTTCAGTAACGCTTACAGTCCCTGGTTCTATTCTCTCGTCATCGTCCAGAATCACTTTCTGGCCAAATCCAGTTATGTTGGAGGACCTGCAAGTCAGTGAGAAGCTTATCACGTCATCAATACCCGAAAATGCTCTTCCGGTAGCATAGTCAACGTAGATGTATTTCGCTAGGTCAGCATACTCTAGATCCTCACCGATCTTGTAAGAAGCCAGCTTTGCCTCCAGGCTGGCCTGAATGTTCTTAAGTAGGTCAACCTCTGGCGTATCCGTGAGCATTACCTCCAGAGCGATATCCACTGCCTGTAACTCCGGTGCCACCCATAACCTCGGATAAATGCCTTTGCCCATAAAGATGTCAAAACTCAGGATGCCGGCATATGCGGATCCAATGATCTTGACTGCATTAGGGAACTCCGAATCGAGCATCGTCTTCACAGTTGCACCTGCAGGAGACCCGCCAGGTATTATAGCTGTTCCCTCCTTGGTCGTACCATTTGGCTCCTGGTAGGTGAACGGCACCTCGACCGTCACCTCAGTGAACTGAAGATTCCGGACCCAAACCGAAGCTCCTGAGCAGTCTCCTATCTCGAAGCTGCTTGATCTGCTGAGGATATATCTCTCCCACGTGCGGGACGAAAGTATTCTTCCTGGAAATCGGGCTTTATTGGGATCTATGCTTACGTCAGTAAAACGGGTGAAATAGTAGAACATCGTTACAAGTTTATGAACTCGGAAAACTATACGAAATTTATCAAACGAGAAGTGGATCTAGACTCGTCGCGTGTATTTAAGGCACGTGTAAGCAAAATTGCTGATTCTGTTATAGCTTTTGCTTATGCACACATAAGGATGGATCGCCGAATGCCATTGGAAAGGGATTTAATGTCGCTAACCGTGATAACAAGGCAGGGCTGTTTGCCACCTGTTTTCACGTGATGCAAGAAATAGGTCGCGTATGAATACTACTGAAAATCCTCACAGGAATCGAATGCATGAGATTCATTTTGGCTGCTGTGATATATTGCGTTAGATGTTAGCGTTTTTCAGTATACCACGTACGCGACCAAGAAATACTAGAAGGTAGTGTCCCGATCTTGATGTAAAATAGTAGTAATAATCTTGGCGATATATAGAATGCTACTATTAGGATGTCAGCATTCTGATCA
>JAFGNK010000150.1 GCA_016927055.1 Methanotrichaceae archaeon
CCTCAATGCCGGGGAGGCTTGGAAACTTGGCAGCAGAATGGTTGATGGATCTACTGGTGGTTTGCAGGCAAATGAGACAGACTGCCGGCAAGTGCTCTATTAACTTTTATAAATATCTAAATATTCTCCGGTCGGGCCAGGCTGGCCAATGGCTGGCTCATTGGGGCCACAGCTTTTCAGCTATGGATAGTTTGATGAATACATCACATCGTGCCGATAGGTGCTTAATCGTAATTTGATAGAGAATATCGACCCTCTCACGCATGCCTGCTCACAAACAGCTCCCCGAAGATCTCCTCCTGCTCCAGCCACACCTGCTTTCTCTGGGCCATGAAGAGCAGTGAGACGTAGTTGGTAACCCCATCCTCAGTCTTGCTGTTTTTGCTGTTTATGTCCTGGAAGGTGACAGTCTTCTTCTCCATGAACATGTCATCCAGGATAGGCCCCAGCGCCTTGATTCTGTCCTCGATTCCCTCGTCGTGAGACAGATCCAGGGCCTTTTCCTCCGTACTTGGCCACCTCTCCCGCATGGCCTTTCTTCGGCCCACCATCTCCGCCTTCTTCAGCTCCGAGATCAGCTCGTCCAGGGTTACAGGCCGCTTGGTGTGCCTTCTCACCGGAGGTCGAGGCAGCTGGTCTTCTATCTCCTCTTCCGGCCCCTCTTCCATCTCCTCCATCTCTGGCTCGGGCTCCTCCTCCTTTTTCTCTTCCATGGAGTCGGACTTCAGGCGCAGGAGAATGCTGGCGTAAAGCAGAGTTCTGGCGGGAATGCGCAGGTCCCGCTTCTCCAGAGAGTCGATGTACTGCAGAAACTTCTCCGTGGCCATGGCGATATCGATATCCCATGGGTCTATCTCCCCCCTCTTGGCCAGCTCCACCAAAACCTCAGCCGGCTCCCCAAACTCGAACTCAGGCAGGCTTATTTCCGCAACTATAGCATCAGCAGCATCAGTGACATCAGTAACATCGGTTGCATTTGTTGCATCAATCGAATCCTCCTCCACCGGGATGTTTTCGGATTTTGGAATAGAGGAAGGATTGGAGAGAGAATCGGAGGGGGGATGGGAGAGGGAATCGGATATGGAATTTGAGTTCGAATCGAAGCTGGAGTCGGAATTGGATCTGGGTTGGGGCTCTTCCTGCAAATCCGGAATAGATGGAGATGAATCGTCGCTCATTTTCGCCTCAGCTTGTGCAGATGCCGGTCACCGTGGTGAGATTGTTCTCCTGCATGGTCACGCCCAGAGTATACCTGGACTGCAGTATCATGGGCTTTCGCAAGGATACTACTATGAACTGGGCCTTGGCCGCGATCTTCTTGATCAGCTTGGCTACCCGTTCCACATTGGCCCCATCCAGGAACATGTCGATCTCATCCATGGCATAGAATGGTGCAGGCCGGTACATCTGAATGGAGAAAATAAAGGAAAGGGCAGTCAAGCTCTTCTCTCCGCCGGACATGGCCTCCAGGCGGTGCAGGGCCTTTCCGGCAGGCCGGGCCTTGATGGTCATGCCTCCCGTGAGCGGATCTTCCGGATTTTCCAGGACCAGATCGCCGTCGCCCCGGGAAAGCTCCTGGAAGATCTGTTTGAAATTCTTGTTGATCTCGGTGAAGCTGGCCAGGAAGGCCTCCCTCTTCATCTGATCATACTTTTCCAGCTTGGCGATGATCGCTTCCCTCTCATCGGAAAGAGTGCTCCTCCTCTGGCCCAGGAAGTCGTGCCGCGTCTTGACATGATCATACTCCTGGATGGCCAGCATGTTAACCGGCTCCAGATCCCGCATGGCCTGCTCCAGGGCTTTGATCTTCTCAGCCACAGTCTCGCTGTTGGGCGGCTCCTGAGAGGAGTCAACTCCACAGCCCTCAATCTGCGAGCGCAGATCATTGACTTTGGACTGGATGGACTCTTTCGCAAAGGCCGTGGCATTCTTGCGGGCCTCAATTCTGTCTCTCTCCCTCTCCGCCTGGTCTATCTCTCTTTGCAGGGCCAGCGTCTTTTCTAAGAGCTCTCCACGCACCCCCTTCAAGCCGTGCAGCTCCCCCTCAATCTCCGCCTCACGCGCCTTTGCGCCGGCCAGCTTCTCATTCAGTCCCACTATCAGCAGGGCTGCCGCATCTTTCTTGGCTATTGCATCCGCCTTTTGGCTTTCCAGTGATTCTCGTTTCGCGGCAAGCTCTGCCAGCTTCTCCCTGAGACTCTCCTCTCTGATCTTGTCCTTGAGGATCTCGGCATCGATACCGTTCAGCCGATCTTGCAGGCGCTTGATCTCCAAACTCGCAGCATCTGCTTTTTTGTTCAGCTCGGGAATCTCCGAGCCCTTCAGCTCGCCATCCAATTTGTCGATCTTCTGCTGCACATCAGCTACTATTTCCTCCGAGGCTCTGATCTCCCCCTCAAGAAGGCCAAGCTGCTCCTTGAAACTCAAAGACTCACCCTCCATGGCCAGCAGGCGCTCCCGCTTTTCTAATACGGCCTTCTCCAGGCGCGGCCTGGATGCCCCCATCTCGTCTATCTGGAAGGTCTTCTTGGAGATGGCCCGGTTAAGCTCCTCCACCTCACGAGAGAGGCGGGAGATCTGCTCCTCGATTCCATCCAGCTTATCCAGCCTTGCGCTGCGCTCCGCTTCCGCAGAGGCGATCTTCTCAGACAGCTCCAAGAGCTTATTCTTCTCTTCGGCGGCAAACTTCATCCGGGAGCGGTAGTGGCCGCCGGTCATGGCGCCCGTCTTTTCCACTAAATCCCCTTCCAGGGTGACCATGCGATACCGGCCCATGAGCGGCCGGGCAAAAGAGAGGCTCTCTACCACCAGAGTATCCCGGAAGACATACCAGAATGCAGCCTGGAATTTGGCATCATAGTCCACCAGATTGAGAGCATAATCCACCACTCCCGCATGATTGGGCCGGGAGGGGAGATGGCCTTTATCCAGCTTGTTCAGAGGCAAAAAGGTGGCCCGCCCAATCTGCGACCTCTTCAGATACTCAATGGCAGTAGAGGCATCCATATCATTGCCAGCCACGATGCTCTGCAAGCGCGCTCCCGCCGCCACCTCTAAAGCAGAAGAATAGCGCGATGCCACGTTGCCAAGCTCGGCAATGGTCCCATAAAGGCCCTGCAGCATCTGCCTCTTGATTGCTGAGCGAACCGCCTCCACTGCCCGGCTGTATCCAGCCTTGTCCTCGGCGGCTCTCATGCGCCCGTCGCTCTTGGCAAACTCTCCCTGGAGCCTTTGCATCTCTCTTTCTGCTTCGGAGATCTCCCGGCGCAGGCGCAGGCGCCCGCTCTCCAGGTCATCCCGGTCCCGCTCCATGCCCATGGCCTGGCTGTTCAAGGCAGCAAGCTCTGCTTTAAGCTTCTCAGTCTCATGATCAATACCTGCCAGGGTGTCCAGTGCCTCTTTGATGCCGGCGGAAAGCTCCTCTCTCTCCAGGCCGCCGCGCCTCGTGGCATCTAGCAGCCGGTCCCTCTCCCGCACCAGGTCGCCCAGTTTTGATTTTGACTCCTCCCGAATCAGCCGGGCCCCGGCCAGGCCGTCCCGCAGCAGGGAAAACTTGGCATCCGCCTGGGCCAATCTGGACTGTGCCTCTGCCCGAAGCTCTATCTGGTCATCCAGTTCACCGCGTAGACTGGCACCACGCAAACCAGCATCTCTCACCTTCTCGGTTACCGACTCCAGCTCCAGAGAGAGGCTGCCCACTGAAATGAAGCAGGTCTTCTGCTGCCCATCCATCTCAGAGATGGCCTTTTCTGTCATCTCGATGCGAGCGGCCTCGCGGGATATCTCCCCTTTCAGCTCCTCGATCTTCCGCTTAACAGAGATCTGCTCATCTTCTCCTTTGTGAGTGATCTCCGAGCTTATGGATCGCAGCTTCTCGTCCAGGGCAGAAAGCTCTGTCTTCTTGCTCTGTGACCTTTCCAGAAGAGCCTGGTTCTTGACCTCCAGGGAATTGATCTCTTCATCCAGGCCGGCCAGCTCCCATGATGCTTCCTTGAGCCTGGCCAAGAGCAAAAATGCCTCCTGTCTGGAGAGCTCCTCCCGGTGTGCCTGGTAGGAATGGGCCCGGTCCCGCTCCGCTTTAAGCCGGGCGAGCTGGGTGGCGACTTCCTCTAAAATCACATCCACGCGACCGATGCGCTCTCGCACCACATCCAGCTCTTCCAGGGCCTTCTTCTTTTTCTCATCAAACTCGGCGACGCCTGCAATCTCATCTATGATCTTCCTGCGCTCTACAGGAGTCATCTCGATGATGCGGGTTACATCGCCCTGCATGACGATGTTGTAGCTCTCCGGGGTTATGCCCGCCTTGGCCAGCAAATCCAGCAGTTCGGCCTGGCCGCAGGACTTTCCATTAAAATAATAAGAAGAACCATATTTGTCGCGGTTGACCTTGATCTTCCTGGACACTTCAATAATATCCTGATCGAGAGGAAAGAGGCGGCTGGTATTGTCCAGCTTGACGGTAACCTGGGCAAAGTCCGGATTCTTGCCGTTATCCCCCCGGTAGATGAGGTCAGGCAGCCTCTCCGCCCGCATGGCGCGCGAGCTGGAAAGGCACAGGGCAAAGAGCAGAGCATCAACGATATTGGACTTGCCGCTGCCGTTAGGCCCGGTAACGGTCACAAAATCATTCTTCAGAGGAACCCTGACGCTCTTGCCGAAGGACTTGAAGTTCTTGAGTTCGACCTCTTTAATGTACAAAGGTTACCTCCGCTCGCATCTTCTGCCTCAGATTCTTCCTCTCTTGCCGGCCATTTTCCTTATCATCCTCATGAGTAATCTGCTTTCCTTGCGATCTGTTTTTGCTAAGGGTGTTGAAAGTTTCGCTCCATTGCGATCACTTTCTCGCAAGACCCCCATATCCAGCGACTTGCAAAGCCATCTTCTCCCTATGCTACTCATAAAGCATTCAGCTAATACTTTAACTTAAGCATGTATTCGAGGATGTATATATCGTTTTCCCATTTGGGACATGTTCTTAGGTACCATTAAATCATCCAGTGCGGCCAATATCTCTCGATAGATTATTATCTTATGCACCACGATGTATGCTAGAAATGGAGCAATCTCTCATTTTTGTCTTCAGCCTCTCGGCCCTTCTCCTGGGGGCAAAGCTGCTGACAAATAGCGCCAGGCACATAGCAAAAGTTGCCGGTGTATCGGAGTTCGTTATTGGGGCAACCATTGTAGCCTTTGGGACTTCCATGCCTGAACTGGCATCATCCATATTTGCTATGCTCTCCGGCCACCCGGGACTGGTGGTGGGCAACGTCATCGGCTCCAATGTCGCCAACATCGGTCTGGCTTTGGGATTGGCAAGCCTGCTTTTTCCAATCTACGTGAGCAGGCAGATAACCGACACAGACATACCTCTTCTTTTGGCTTCTGCCATAGCCACTCTGGTAGTCTTCATAGACCTGCAGGTAACGTGGGTGGAGGGGATTGCTCTAATCCTGATGTATCTGGCTTTTATCAATCACGAGCTCGGCCAGCATCACAATTCTGAGAAAACTGCAAGGGAAAAACTAGACCCCAAGCAGGTTGCAGGTTTTTTTCTGGGAATGGTGCTCATTTACTTTGGCGCCAGGTATTTTGTCTCTTCGGCACTGGCCATCTCGCAAGACCTGGGCGTTAGTGAATCGTTGATTGCATTCTTTTTAGTGGCTTTGGGAACATCTCTGCCTGAGATTGCTACTTCCGTGATTGCCGCTAGAAGTGGCAGATACGAGATTGCCATGGGCAACGTTCTGGGATCAAATGCCTTCAATTCACTGATTATCCTGGGAACAAGCTCCCTCTTTGCAGTAGTTACTGTAGAGAGCACCTTCCTTTTTTCCACACTTCCGGCCATGATCTTGCTCAGCTTCCTCCTGGGCTTTATGTCCCTAAATAATACTATCACTCGCCTGGAGGGTATTCTTCTGTTTCTGATTTATTGCGTGCTGGCCATCAACATTATCTAAAGCTCAGAAGCTGATCTCTGGGCTATCAAAAACTTGCCTCTGAAGAAGCTGTACAGAAACTTACCTGAAAGCCCAAAATGTATTTACCCTCTCGCAAAGCTGCTTTGAGCATGGAGATACTTGCCGATGTAGGAGGAAGACCGGGCCTGGATTGCAAAGGCTTTTGCAGCTACTGTTATTTCAAAGGAGTGAAAAGCGTCTCACCCTTCGGCTGCAAGTTTTGCATGCCCTTCCAGAAGGGCTGCGACTACTGCTCCCGTGCCATTGTGGAGGGTTATCCCGGCTTCAAACCCATGGACGCCGTGGTTTTTGAGGTGGCAGGAAAGTGCATGGGCAGCATCCCCGATAAGGTCACCATCAGCGGCGGCGGAGATTTGAGCTGCTACCCTGACCTTCTGCCCCTCACCAAAATGCTCTCTCAGGGCATGGTGCCTATTGCTCTGGGCTACACCTCTGGAAAAGGCTTCAAGCGCGCTGATGATGCCGCTGCCCTGGTGGAGGCAGGCGTAACTGAGGTCTCTTTTACCGTCTTTTCCACCAAACCAGAGCTTCGCAAAAAGTACATGGGTGACAAAAATGCTGAGATTGCCCTGGAGAACCTCAGGATCTTCTGCAAGAGCTGTGAGGTTTACTGCGCCTGCGTTCTCATCCCCGGCGTAAACGATGGAGAAGAGCTGGAGAAGACCTGCCGCGACCTGGAGGATATGGGGGCCAAAGGATTGATTCTGATGAGATTTGCCAACGCCCGCGAGCAGGGCCTCATCCTGGGCAATGCCCCTATCATACCGGGCATAACTCCGCACACCGTCGAAGAGTTTCAAAACATCGTTACCCAGACGGCAAAAAGGCATCACTTGCGGGTAACCGGAACACCTCTCTGGGATCCGCTCACGGGTGCACCCTTCGCTCTGGCCCGTCATCCGGAAAGGATCTCTTCCCTGCCAGCTCTACGCAGAAGCGCAACCATAATCACCAGCAGCATAGCCCTGCCATTGCTGACAGCCATCTTCAAGCAGATGGGAGAGAAGGTGAATGTGGTGGCAGTCAACAAAGATGTAGGCTGCCTGATAACCATAGAGGATTTCATGGACCTCGATCTCAACCAGATTAAGGATACGGTCATCATTCCAGGCCGCACCTTAGCCCACGAGAAAGAGATCAAAAGGGCGCTTGGCCGCGACGGCCGGGACCGGATTGTGGCTCGGGGCCCGGACAGGCTGACTGTGGATGGAGAGATGAGCATCTCCATGACAGAGGAGGAGGTCCTGGATCTGGAAATGGAGGCTTTCGGGGAGCTTATTGAAGCCATAAATGCTCTGGGAGTCTAAGCCAACGAGGCCGAAATAAGCCAATGTATTCATTGGCATTCACCAGTATCATTCTTTTGGGCTACAATGATGATAGAGTATGAGCCGTCCACATCCTCGACCCTGGGATATGCCGCGACGTAAGAGAGCCATCGCATCATCTCAGGCGAATGCATGGTCGGCTCATCACTGATCTTTCGGGTAAGTCGCCGGGCATTGCAAAGCTGCTGCTCTCTTCTAAAGAGCGCCTTAGACCAGGACTGGCCCAGCCGATAGACCACCTGCATCTCATGCCGCTGCACCAGCCGGGAAAGCGAGGGAAAATTAAACCATTGTTTGTGGGATTTGTTCTTGGGAAGGCCGGCACTATCGCCGGACTCAGAAAGAACGTTGGGAACCGAGCAGATAAAAAAACCACCCGGCTGCAGGATTTTTGAGAACCCAGCCACGGCCCGGTTGGGATCGAGCAGATGCTCCAGCGTCTCGAAGCTGACCACAGCAGCAACACTGCCCTCTGCAATATCGGGAGATAGATCATCTTCATCCAGATTTTTATAGATAAAGTGCAGATTGGGCATTTTAAACCTCTGGCTGGCTGATTCCATCAGAGCCCGATTGCCGTCAACTCCAATAACCCACCCCGCCACTTTGCAAAGCTCAAAAGCACCGTATCCCATGCCACAGGAAATATCGGCCACAAGATCTGGCTTATGGGACCCCAAAAAATCAGCGGCAAAAAGGTAGCGACCCAGAAACTCAGCTTTACGCCAGAGGTTGCAGTCGCCGGAATCAAAGGGATCTATCTGATCAAGGCCGGTTTCGCCATACGCCGAGTAGGAGGACATTTACAGGGCATTCCTTGCGCCTCCTGGTCGATATAACTTGCTATTCGATTGGATCTGGAGCAATTGCTTCGGAGACGATTGGATTTGTTCCTGGGGCCTGTTCTGCCGGGTGTGCCGCGCCCGAGTGTTACACGTCGAAGGGAGCTGGGCTGCCCTCAACGCCGGGCTGGCTTGTATAAATGGAGTTGAGCAGTTGATGTGGACGGGGTTTTGCTCTTTCCGTTTTCAGGGTTTTCCTGAATCTAATCTATTTCTGTTAGAGCATGATCTCGGATGGAGCACCTTAGAACAACTGTATAGCAACTCCGATCATTATTTATTGATTGGCCCCTAAAACAATTTTCCATGAAAGTTCTTGCTATAAACGGCAGCCCTCACATGGATGAGGGAAATACGGCAATGATCCTCAACCCCTTCCTGGAGGGCATGAAGGAAGCAGGCAGCGACGTGGAAGTATTTTTCACCAGCATGCTCAAGATAGGACCCTGCAATGCAGACATGAGCTGCTGGTTCACAAATCCCGGAAAATGCGCCCAGAAGGATGACATGCAGATGCTCTTGCCCAAGATAAAAGAGGCGGATGTCATCGTCTGGGCCAGCCCGGTTTACTATGCCGGCATAACCGGACCTCTCAAGATCCTGATGGATAGGCAACTGCCCCTTTATCTGCAGGGGGCCAAGGGGGCCTTGGCCAGGCAGCAGAAGGCAGTTCTCGTCTCCACCTGCAGCGCCTGGGAGCTGTCTATGTTCGATCCGCTCCTGTTGCAGATGAAGGCCATCTACATGAAGCCTGACGGCAGCTCAGACTTCGCGGGAGCTTTGCTCCGCCCCATGGCTGACGGCATGAAGGAGATGATAAAGGCCGGGGAGACGGGATTGGTAGAGGGCATTTTCCAAGCAGCGCGAGAAGCTGGCCGCCAGCTCGTAAGAGAGGGCATGATCTCCGAGGAGCTGGAAGCTCAAGTGAGCCGGGAGCTGATGCCCAGAGATGCCTACTACAAGGCAGCCCAGCTGATGATGGAGCAGATGCAAAGCGCAATGAAAAAAAGTAAATAATGCTTGGGATGGCAATGTCTACCTAATCTGCCTAAAAAAAAACAGGTGCCATTTTGCCATGGATTCAATCATAAGTTATGATGAAGCCAGGAAGGCGACTGCTAATGAATTGATGGAGAAGCTCTCATCGCATGAGAGCGGCCTGTCATCCTCAGAAGCAGAAGCTGGAATACAGCAGTACGGGCCAAATGAGATCTTAGAGAAGAAAGTAAACCCGATCTTAAAATTCCTGAGCTACTTCTGGGGAACCATTCCCTGGATGATCGAGGCTGCAGCCATCCTTTCTGCAATACTCAGCCGCTGGGATGACTTCGCCATCATTTTCTTGCTCTTGCTGATGAACGGTGTGGTTGGTTTCTGGCAGGAGCACAAGGCAGACAGAGCCATTGAGCTGCTAAAGAAGAGGCTGGCGCCAACAGCCAACGTGCAAAGAGATGGACAGTGGAAAAGCCTGCCATCCCGAGAGCTTGTGCCCGGCGATGTGGTCCGGGTCAGGTTAGGGGAGATTATCCCGGCAGACATCAAGCTCCTGGAGGGCGATTACATTCTTCTGGATGAATCCGCCCTGACAGGTGAATCACTACCCGTGGAGAAAAAAGCATCTGACGTTGCATTCTCTGGATCAATTGTTCGGCAGGGCGAGATGACGGTACTGGTCTATTGTACCGGCATGAATACCTATTTCGGGAGAACTGCCAGACTGGTGGAAACGGCCAAGACCAGAAGCCACTTCCAAAAAGCAGTTGTCAAGATCGGCGATTTTCTGATTATCTTGGCTGTGGCTCTTGTAGCTTTCGTTTTCATAGTTGCCGCATTCAGGCACGAGAGTCTTATGCAGACCCTTCAGTTCGCACTGGTCTTGGTAGTGGCGGCCATACCTGCGGCCCTTCCCGCTGTCCTCTCCGTGACCATGGCAGTAGGAGCAATGCAACTCGCCAGGAAAGAGGCCATAGTCAGCAGACTGAGCGCCATAGAGGAAATGGCGGGAGTGGATGTTCTCTGCTCAGACAAGACCGGAACCATAACTCAAAATCTCATTACCGTGGCGGATGTGGTGCCTTTCTCAGGTTTTACAAAAAAGGATGTGCTGCTATTCGCAGCATTGGCCTCACGCGAGGAGAACCATGACCTCATAGATAATGCCATCATCAAAGAGAGCCTGGAAGAGCATATCGAGCCTGGCAGCTACAAGCTAAAAAAGTTCGAACCATTTGATCCTGTCTCCAAGAGGACCGAGGCCGAAATAGAAGGCCCGCAGGGTAGCTTCAGGGCGGCCAAAGGAGCGCCGCAGGCTATCCTATCTTTGATAGATAATAATATAAAAAATATAGCAGAAGATAGCGGCCTGGACAGCGAGATCAACCAAAACGTAGAAGCTTTTGCATCCAAAGGATACCGGGCAATTGGAGTTGCCGGCACGAATTTGAAAGGAGAATGGCAATATGCGGGTCTCATTGCCCTGCATGATCCGCCCAGAGAAGACTCCGCTCAGACCATTAAGACGGCTCAGTCCCTGGGCGTCCGGATAAAAATGATAACAGGCGATCACGTAGCCATAGCCAGAGAGATTGCCCGCATGGTGGGCCTGGGAACCAATATCCAGCCAGCCTCGGACTTCATCGAAAAGACAGACGAAGAGGCCACGGAAATCATCGAAAAGGCAGACGGATTTGCTCAGGTCTTTCCCGAACATAAGTTCAAGATAGTCGAGCTGCTTCAGGCCAGGGGTCACATCGTCTGCATGACGGGTGACGGGGTAAACGATGCCCCCGCCTTGAAGAAAGCAGACTCGGGAATTGCCGTCTCGGGTGCTACAGATGCCGCCAAGTCTGCAGCCGCCATAGTCCTGACCAAACCCGGGCTCTCCGTAATAATCGACACCATAATGGAGAGCCGCAAGATATTCAGACGTATGAATAGCTATGCCGTTTACCGCATAGCTGAGACCGTAAGAGTGCTGTTCTTCATCACCCTATCAATAATCGTCTTCAACTTTTATCCGGTGACGGCTATCATGATAGTATTGCTGGCTTTGCTTAACGATTTTGCCATCATGTCCATAGCCTACGACCGGGTCGAATACTCCCGCCAGCCGGATCGCTGGAGAATGTCCTCAGTCATAGGCATGGCCTCATTTTTAGGGCTGATTGGTGTGGTAAGTTCCTTTGGCCTCTTATTCATCGGCCTTGACTATCTGCACATTAGCAAAGACATTCTCCAGTCCTTTATGTACCTCAAGCTCTCTGTGGCTGGCCATCTCACCATATTCATAGCCAGGTTCAAGGGTCACTTCTGGTCTGATAGGCCCAGCAATATTCTGGTAGGAGCCGTTTTTGGCACCCAGATCGTGGCAACCCTAATTGCAGTCTATGGCATCCTTATTCCGCCCATTGGTTGGAATCTGGCAGCTATTGTATGGCTCTATGCAATAGGGGTTTTTTTAATTGTAGACCAGCTCAAGGTACACTATTACAGGCTCTTTGACGAAGGGCTGCAGTTCATTGAGAAGCGTCTGAATGTTTACTAATAATAAATATTCTCTTTTAGCCGTTCTTGGAACGGACCACCAGTACGGGCCTCTCCGCCCGGCGGGCCACATCAAAGGTTGTGCTTCCCACCCGGATCTGTCGACTCCAGCTCTTGCCCTGGGAGCCCATCATTATCAGGGAAGCATCCTGCTTCTTGGCCAAAGCCAGGATCTCTTCGGCAGGATGGCCCTGCAAGACATGCACTGTGATGTTTCTGCCCGGGCCGGCCAGCTCCAGCTCCTCACGCAGCAGGTTAAGCCTCGTTGCCGCCTCATCAAAATCCTTCTCTTTGGCGATCACATGCACCAGCAAGATCTCCCGGACCCCCACCAGCTCCTTTGCCCTGGATATTGCCTCTCCAGCAGCCTCAGAGAAGTCAGAGGTGATTATTACTTTGGAAAATATGTCCCGGCAGAACTTCTCGTATTCCGCCTCTTTGCCTGCCTCCAGGATCTTGTGGCGGATGATGAGCAGATCCGCCGGTCCCTGTCTGAGCACTTCGGAGGAGACGCTTCCCAGGAGCATTCCCTCCACCAGCCCTTTGCCCTGCGCGCCCATGCAAATAAGGGAGGCATTCTCCTCCGCCGCTGCCTTGACTATGGCCTCGCCCACACTGCCCCCATCTATCATATCGAGACCCGGTCTGGGCGGCAGCCTCTGCATATTAACTCCGTCCGCACCGCTCATCGGCTCTACAATGACCTTTAAGAGCGGCCGGATGACCAGGTCCTTTTCGCTCATCAAATGGGCCAGGTGATCGGCCTGCTCTTTTAGCCTGGTTTCCGCTTCATCGATAAGGGAGCTGTAGCTCCATCCTTTCCTCTCCAGGTTCATGGGATTGCCGGCATCCACCACATTAAGAAGTACTATCTCTTCTATGCCCGGGATGTCCGCCAGGCACTCCTGCATCTTGTGGGCATAGCTGGAGAAGTCGGTGGGAACGAGAACTTTTTTAAACATGGGTCTTTCCTCTCTGGATCTGTCTTCTACTCCAAAATATATCAATTTGGTGATGAATTGTTCCCCTCTCTACGGCAAGATACATCTCATCGAGCTGCCTTTGAAGCTCTTTCCAAAGATCCTCGTATCTGCCGCATGCGATCAATCGCTCGCGAAATAGCCAGACAGTGCTGAAGTCCGGAATCACTTCAGTGCTATCAAGGAAAACACGAAAAGAGATTCCGCCAGCCATTCGGCCCGATTAAGAATATTTAATTAATTATAAAAATAGATGCCCCGCTTCTTCCCGCGGGATAAGCATCTTAGCCTTCTGCAAATGGAATTTCATCTGCAAAGGACAATTCTTTTCAGAACTTATTTCTCATTTCTTTATGGCTTTAACCCTCTCAAATATCTGCTCCATGGTATCTGCATTGCTCTTTGTGAACGAAAAGGGCGATTTTGTGAAGGGCTGGAAATAGATGGGAACATCATCCAAGCGGTAGAAGGTCCCATCGCACTCCATGGCATCGATCACGCCCGGCAAAACTACATCAGAAAGCATGGTAGTAGGGCAGGGAGCGATATCGATACAGGCCATTGGGATTCCGGCTAAATACTCGGCGCAGGCCGCAGGAAAGTGGGAGACCGGATCAGCGGAGACAATAAGTGCAGCATCCACATCTTTGTCTCTGAGCAGGTCTACAGCAGTGTACTCCCCAGGATTATAGCGGGGATAGCCCCGTGAGAAATCCAGGCCGAAAGGAAAGCCATAGAGATAAGAAGCGATCTGGTTGAAGCCGGCCACATTGCAGTGACCACGCAGAGCCCCGATCACGAACTTGGTGTAATTGTTCAGCTCTTTAACCAGATTGAATGCAGCTTCTGCGTTGCGGTGCTTACCGTAGGAGGAAGCTATCCCCAGGCCCACGTAGATCGTTCCAAATTTGCAGCCCTTCATGAGTTCAAGCATCTCTTCCATCTGAGAGATGGAGACGCCGGTTACTTCTTCTATCGAAGGGTGTGGCCTCTTGCCGTGCAAGAGTGTGAGCAGAGCAGATAAAAGCTCGTGGTCGGAGTTGGGACGAAGCTGGATATGCAGATCGGAATTGCCGGCAGTGATACTCTTTCTCGGATCAACTGTGATAACGGTACGATCGAACCGGCCCCGCCGCGTCCAATAGCCTCGTGGGTAGACGGCATAGCGGGACATATGCCTGGGCATGGACTCCAGAGGATTGGAGCCCCAATAAACAGTGAGGTCAGCTCTCGATTTGCTCTGGCCGGCGGTAGCTCCCACGCGCCCTGCCTCCTGGATACCCATGGCGGTGGGTCCGTGGCAGACGGTGGAGTTGGAATCAACCACCGCGCCCAAGAATTCTCCCAGATGCAAGCCCACCTCCATGGCCTCACAGGAGGTCTCGCTGCCCATGAAGATCAAAGGGCGCCTGGCTCTTGCCAGGATCTCTGCTGTTCTCTCGATGGCCTCCTCCCACTGAGCAGGCCGGATAGCTCCCTTCTTCCGAAGGAGCGGCTCGCGGATTCTGTGGCTGCTTACGATCTCCTGGAACTTGGCATTGCCCATCTTGCAGGCATTCTTTACAGCAATGCTGTTTCCGGAAAGCTCCACCTGGATGTCATCGCAAGAGGCCCCACAGACCGGACAGACGATGTTCTTGGAGGCCATCATCTAGACCTCCTCCCTCATGTAGAGCTTTAAAACCAGATCTCCGGCATCCAAAACCTCATCCAGCGTGGGCTGCACCCGCACAGGAGAGCCTTTGTAGAGAGGGGAGCCGGTGGAGAATGTCTCCGGATCGACAACAACATTGGCCCAAATCGCCCGGGGCATGAAGATCTGACCCGGTTCAACCGAATCCGCCTCATAAGCATAGACTGCCACTTTGTGTTGGCCGTCAATGGTGGATATCAATACCCTTTGCGGCGACCCCAACGCCAGAAAATCCCTGGAGTTCATCTCACAAACGGCACATTCCTGGGTGTAGTCCTCGGTGAGCTTGCTTCCCCCTTTGGCCAGTCTACCCTCCTCAATGGTGCTTCCGGTATTAAGCAGAAAATTGATCATATTCTCCGCCACTCCTGAAAAATCAGCGAAATTGAGCATTGCCTGCATCTTCTAGCCCTCCCTGCAGTAGAGCGACCCTTTGGGATTCTTGCCGAGCGCATAGTCGCCTGTAAACTTTGCATATAATCCCTCAAGCTGCATGTCTCCGAGCTTCACATTTTCTTCATGGCCTGTCTCGATAAAACCGGGGGAAAACTGCCTGATATCCCCGCAGACAGCGATAGTGCCTCCATTCATCTCCGCGCCGACCCCGCGCATAGCGGATCCTTTTACGACGATCAGCCCACCGCTCTGACGAATGCCGCAAAAGTTCTCCACATTTCCGGCGACTACTATCTGTCCCCCGACAAGTCCCCCTCCCAGCTGGCTTCTGGCGCTTCCATCAATGCGAATCTCGCCACCAGTCATGCCCCGCCAGCTGCCCCGGTAGGCAGAGCCGATGTGGTCTGCAGCGCTGCCAGCAATGTGAAGCAGTCCGCCCTTCATCTCCCGGCCTGCCCAGGATCCGGCATCGCCTCGCACCAGGATGCTGCCTCCAGTCATCTCTGCACCCAGGTGCATGCCCGCCGAGCCGTGAATCTCTATCCTGCCCGCCTTCATGCCCTGGCCGATGCGCTTGACCCGGGAGACATCTCCTTCAATGAGGATGCTTGTCTCATCAGGCCTCGTGCCATCAGACCCAGTGTCCTCAAGCAATCCCGCTCCACTCCTCACATCCACATCGAAAAACTCGGCTAAAGGAAGAGAAAACGGTCCCTGCCAGACGATCAGCCCCTCGATCTCCTCCTTCTTCTTTCCCGCAAATATATCGGGGATGATAACCTCTGCCTCGACCATGATTCCGATGCTGCCCTTGGATCTCAGAAGTATCTCTGTCATATCCTCTACCCCCTCACCAGGTCCTCCGCTTCCAGAGGCCTATTGACCTGGATGGCTACCGGATTTTTCAGATACTTATCCGGCACAGGATAGTTGGCAAAGCCCACTGTGTAGTACTTGAACCAGTCCTTGACATCGGATAGCATCTCCTTTTCCAGGGCATCGTCAACATAAGGCCGGCAGTAATACCTTCTGCCTTCCGGCACAGAGACGATCTCACCCTTCCGGGCCACGATCCGGCCATCCTTTACCGTAAAGTCGGGCCGGGCCAGCTTTGCTGCCAAGGCAGCGGTGTCGTTTACGTTTAGTTTGTCAGGATTGATGTCATAAACTGTCACATCTCCGTCAGCTCCCACTCCCAGGTGGCCCTTCCGGTAGGCCATGCCGATGGTGCGGGCCGGATTGGCCCGGGTGACAATGGCCATCTCATAGAGGCTCATCTCCCGGTCCACGCCTCCAAGGCTTGATTTATCGTAGGCCCACTTATGACACTCTTTGGCAGTATCGTCCCTGGCCTTCTTGGACATGAGCCAGGTGATCAGTTGCGGGTATTGAGTAAAGATGCCGCCGTTGGGGTGATCGGTGGTCATAATGGTCTTCCAGGGATCGTCAATAAGCAGCATTACTTCCAGACCTATGGCCCATTGCACGCTGTGAACCGGGCTGCTCTTCATATAAACCAGCGAGAGAACGCCTGAGCCGCACTCCAGTTCCACATCGCAATTGGACCATTTCTGGCCGGTGATCATGTAAAGATCATGCTGCCCCGGGCCGTCGCCTGTCATGGTCGTGGCCGGGCCGAAGGGAACAGAGCCGCTGTCGATCACCACATCATCAACCTGGTTTATGTATCTGGCCAACTCCGGCGCGCCGGAGCAAAAGTCCCTCCAGGATGAGCCGCCATAGGCGGAAAACTGGGCGTGGGCCAGGTAGAGGGACTGCTTTCTTTTAGCGCTCTCTTTGGTCTTTGCCCACTCCAGCTCCGACCTGTTCTTGGCCTCTATTCCAGAGGGAATCATGAGCGAGTCCCTGGCAATCTCCCAGTTGCCGGGATGGCCCAGGTTATTGGTATGCAGATGCAAAGACATGGGCAGGCCCAGCATCTCATTGACCTCTGCCAGGCCCCGGATGAGCTCTCGGGGCGTGACCTCGAAATGGATGTTGGGCTCATCCAGGCCGTGCACATTTTTGGCCCAGCCCCAGTTCTCTACGCCCGCCGGGTTGACGCATTTGATACCGTAGGCCTTGTGGGTTCTCATCATCCAGGCCACGTAGGCGGCTGCCTTCTCGATGTCTCCATCTTTGAGGTAGCGCATGACAAACCAGTTGTTGCCCAAAACCATGTAGGCACCCATATCCAGAATAGGGGTGGAGCGCATCTCCTCATGGGTATGGCGGGCCTCTAAAGGAGGCATGGCCGCCTCAAAGACAGTGGTGTAGCCCATGGCTGCGTAGTCGTAGCCCTGTTTGTAAACGGAAGGGACAGTGTAGCCGCTGCCACAGTGAGTGATTCCTGTTTTCGTCCGCACCGATTTATAGTGGTCCTCGGGACGCATGAGCCGGCCGGCATTGACCTTGGCTCCGGCCACGTGGGAGTGAGAGTCCACACCTCCGGGCATGACCGTCTTTCCGGAGGCATCAATGATCGTGGCATCCCTCATCTCCGCGCCGGTGAGGCTGGAGACCACCTTTCCCTCCCTTATGAAAATGTCTTTGATATCTCCATTTATTCCATTGAGGGGGTCAAATACGCAGCCGTTTCTGATAATAGTAGTATTAGCAGTAGTATTACTAGCAGCAGCCATTCTAGGCCACCTCCCTTCTCTCCAGCCAGATGGCCTCTACCGGGCAGATCATGCTGCAGGTGGCGCAGGAGCCGCAGACCTCCTGGTTTACCACCCGGACTGTGCCGTTTAGAACCTCGAGCAGCGGTTTTTCATCCAGCTCATTGAGATGGCCGGCGGCCAGATAGGGGTCAGAGAAGGCATTAACCGGACAGGCGATGACACAGTTTCCGCAGCCCAGGCAGGCATCTTCGTTGGTCTTAAGAATTGATGTCAATGTGGGCCTGGGGCCGGGAAGAATAAGTTTCTTTTCAAAAGCCTTCTTTCCCTTCATCTCGGGGATGATTGAGATCTTCTGGACGGTGATAGCTGCCACCGGACAGGCCTCCTGACAGGCCCCGCAGTAGATGCAGGCATCCTTTCGATGGGACACCTTCTCCACTATCTCTCCAGCTTTCCATTCCTTATTGAATAGGGCATTGGCGGGGCAGGTGTGGACGCAGGTTCGGCAGGCCTGGCAGACGTTGTCGTCTCGGGAAAATATGCCGGCAAAGGGCTTTTGGAAGGTTATGGCATTGACGGGGCAGACTTGGGCGCACCAGCCGCAGTGCACGCACCGGTCCAGGTCGATGATGGTCTTTCCTTCCACACTCAGGCTGCCGTCTTCTGCCAGTTGCCTGTCCTTTATCTCAATGCAGGACTGAGGGCAGACCTCAAGGCACAGGCCGCAGTGCACGCATCTCTCGTTAACAGTGGTGGGCTGCAGTGCCACGCTGAGATAGGACTCGTCCTTCTCTGCCTTGCTCGCCTTGCCCGCTTTGTCTGCCGTCCTGACCTCCAGGGCCCCGGTAGGGCAGATGCGGGCGCACAGAGCACATAAGGCGCAGGCTCCGCTTCTTTTCTTCTCAATAAAATCTTTATCAATCAGATCGCGGGCTACAGCGCCCACGGAGCCGATGACAAGCTCCCCTTTGGGGCAGATCTGCACGCATGATCCACAGCCGATGCACTTTTCCGGCAGATAGACATGCTGCTTGTCATCACGGGATTCCAGTAATACCTCTCTCATCCGACACCCTGCCTGAGGGCGATGTTTTGCAGGCGATCAGATAAAGATGTTTTGCATGAACGGTTATGGACTGTTTGATAGTAAGCATTTATGATTACTATGGCCTGATGGTTGATTGAACAATCTCTATATGCTTCAATGTCTATTCAGTAGTCATTGAGTGATGGATCGTGAATATCAACCTTGGTTCTCCATATGAAATGGCCATAAAAAAGATCATAGAGAAAGGTCTGGAAATCATACGGAGGTCATACGTCAGGCTGTTTTGGCCTATGAACGGATGATTGAGGAAGAAGAGCTCATACTGGTGCATAAAGCGGTTGAGACGAAAATGGAGGATATTGAAGCAGGTAAGATTAAGATGCATTCCTTCCAGGAAATTAGAAAAATCCTTGAAAAGGGACAATAGGATGCTTTTAAAGCCACCTCAAAAGCATATGATGCATGGGATACCTTGCCACGTAGAGAGAGTAACCAAGCAGGCGAGGATAGTATACCAAATTAAAGAGGATATGATTAACATCCTGCACTGTTTTGAAGGCCACAAAGAATACGAGCGCTGGCACAAGTGAAGTCTCCGCCAGCCATCAACGCAAAGAATAGCCCGACCACCTATTTTCTCTTCTCTTCATGACTTTGCAGACAAAGACGCTGAGTAAACTTTCTTAAACATTCAAGGCTTATCCCGTTTTTTGTTCCTTCTTGGAGAATATCACGAAGATGAGGCCAGGACGACCACGGTCTTCACGATTGAGCCGGGGGCCCAGGTTTTTGTCGATGAATTCTACTCTGTACTGGCGAGGAGCTGGAGGGGGAGTTTGAAGACGAATATGAAAGGGAATACATGAGACTTGTCTTTTTTGGGAAAGCTCATCGCCGATCTCAAAGGGCCGTCACCGGGAAAGGTGGAACTGGAAGCTTTCCGGGAGAGATGCGAATTTGAGATGGAGAAGAGCGGAGATCTGCTGGAGATTGACGGCAGGAGAGCGGCTGGGGAACTGGCCAGATCATTGGAGAAGAACGGATAATAAAGGTCAAGGGCGGGAGCGTCAAGTGGAGACGGTGAAAACTCGAACGTCCACCAAGCTTCTTCCAGGGGGATGTACTCTGATTTCTCTTTTTGCAGCCGCTCCCATCTGGCCTCGATGATCTCTTCGAGATCCATCTCTCCAACATATCTCATCAACCGCTACAGCAATTCCTCATCAATTTCGCCGGTTCGGGCCATAAGTTTGAAGCGGTCCCTAATGCCTTCATTGACGTGGATCGTAGTGCCCATGTGGATATACTTCATTATTATTATCAGTTAAATGTTTTCATTACTTGGCTACTTGACGCTATCAAATCCCCTCATCGAAGAAGTCTCCATGACTTGCATTGGCGGCTACAACAAAGGTCTCCCGCCCCCCTGCATCAGAACCTCTCCTGTCAAGCTCAAATGCGCCATCATTGCCAAGCCTGTGGCAGCGTGACGTTCTGGAGCAGGCCGAGATACTCTGCAAAGATTGGATGGGATGAGGTCGGGGCCAGATCCCTCTCCCCCTCATCCCATCGCTTCTATCCGGCAGGCAGCCATCTTGTACTCCGGGATCTTGGCCACCGGATCCAGGGCATCGGAGGTTATGATGTTGGTTCCCTGCCAGTGGAAGGGCATGAAGACCATACCCGCCTTGACCTTTTCTGTGACACGGGCCCGGGCCTCTGTCTCTCCCCGAATCGTTTTCACCTTGACCATATCTCCGTGGC
>JAFGNK010000151.1 GCA_016927055.1 Methanotrichaceae archaeon
GATTATCACCACAGAGGCAAGAACGCACGGAGGACTCACAGAGGACTCGATTATTCTATTACCCACTTGAAACAGCGAGGAACCGATTGATTTCCCCATTAGACGCTCAAATATCCAAAAAAATCGAATCATTCAAGATAAGAATATATTCCGACCATTATTGGATATTCGTAGCCATAATTGTCGCTGCGACCCTATTCGCAAGAAAGGCTAAATAGAATGCATTAGATAGTTTTCCTTCGGTTTTTACCAAAGGTGAGATAGTATGTCTGATAAGAAATTATATTCCCTGCCGGAGCTGCCCTATGCCTACAATGCCCTTGAGCCATTTATCTCAGAGACTCAGCTCAAGATCCATCACGACAAGCACCACGCCGCCTACGTGAACGGAGCTAATGCCGTACTGGAAAAGCTGGAAAAGGCCCGCCAGGCGGGGACTGACATGGATATGAAGGCTACCTTAAAGGAGCTGTCCTTCCAGGCAGGAGGCCATGTTCTGCATGGTCTCTTCTGGCGAAATCTGGCCCCTGCTGCGAAGGCCGGCAAGGAGCCCGGCGGCGCTCTGGCGGACGCCCTGAAGAAGGAGTTCGGATCCTTCGAGCGTTTCAAGAAGGAGTTTTCCGCGGCAGCAGCCAGCACAGAGGGCTCGGGCTGGGCGGCTCTTGCTTGGTGCGGCATGACCGGCAGGCCCCTCATCATGCAAATAGAGAAGCACAATGTGAATGTCTACCCCATGTTTCGCATCCTCATGGTCCTGGATGTCTGGGAGCATGCCTACTATCTGGACTACAAGAACGAGAGGCCGAAGTTTGTGGAGGCCTTCTGGAACATAGTGGATTGGGATGAGGTGAACCGGAGATTGGAGGCGATAATTAAATAGAAACATACTTTTTACCTAATTTCCCGAGCAACTGAAGTGAGACAAGCTCGGCATATGTTTTTTAAGCCAGTATTTTACACAAAAAAGAGGATTAGCCTAAATGAATTGGAAAGAATTGATTATCTCCTTGGCATCGTCCTCATATTCCACATAGCTATCTGCCAGAGCATAATAAGTCGCTATGTAAGCCATATTGTCCTTGAGAGTGTAGGCTAACAGCACCTGATAAGGCATCTCATCAACTGTGGCTGAATATGCCAATACATAAGCAGGCTGATCCGACATGAGCATATCACCTTCAGCTAATGATTGAAAGTCAGAGTAAGAACTCTCGAGGTTTTGGAACACAAACTCTGTGTATTGCTCTAGGGCAACATTCTGGTCTACAGGCAGCTCCTCTATTTGCAGCGTCACATAGTTTTGAGCATTGTCGATATCCTCACCTGGTGCCAAAAACCCTACCACGATACCCAATTCGTTGGGATCAGGCTCCTCTGCAGTCCAATCGAAAGGATAAGAGACACTGAAATCGTATTCTGCATTCTCGTAAAGCTGTAGCTCTTCCAGGTCAGACAGGCCAACGGCACCGGAGGTATTCAAAGGTTGATCTTGAGAGTCATTGATTTCAACCGCACTTTCTAAGGTCTCAGGCGCAGGGCAGGGCTGCGCATAGCATCCTGGAATAAGGATGGCAAAGGCCAAAAGGGCCAGCAACCCTGAAAGGAGATTACTTTTCATTATTTTATCACCTCAAACAAGATAATATGGGCGACATGAATTTTTAATGACAAATAGTTTTCGAATTTCAAGACAGCGCCAAAGATACTATGATTTGTGAATAAGAAAGCAAGCCGGTCCTTTGCGAAAGATCCAGAGAAAGGCCAAGAAAATAGAGGGCACTGTCTTTGCCCTATATTATTGCAGCTCAATTTAAATAAGTGCCCTCAAGATAATCACATGTTGCTTTTCCATGTGGATGTTGGTATATCAATTTATTACCCAGAGAAGAGATGCCTATAAAAAAATTCTGACTAAGTTCGGAGCGAAACGCGAATAAACTCAGGGTGAAATACGGGTATAATAAGTCGATTTCGTTTTATTGGGGTAGTAAATAATTAGGAAGTAGAGGATTACTGATAGATTGACATGTCCCTGGTAATTAGCGTACCAGCGTGCATAATCCGATTAGACGCAATTGGTCCGACCCATTTGCGCGTTGATGCATCATTTGTTGATATATCTTAACTTTTTTTTAGAACCGATCTAATCCGCCAACCATTACATAATCCCATTTCAAAGTATAAAAAGCTTCAACCCTGCACCGCGAAAGTGTAAAGAGCTCCGTCATTCTTTTGATGCTCCAAGCTCCGCTTCGAGATGCACTGTCGCAGTTTGACTCGATTGCGATAGTCTCCGAAAATTACTTTCACCCTGCGCGTTAGTAATATAGCCTAGAACACAGAACACATCAAGCGCGTTCTTTATTAATGAGAGGAGACATAACTGCTAAAAAATTTTTGGGAGAAAGTTACGGAGCGAAACGCCAATAAACTAAGGAAGAAATACGTTACCAAGCTTATGATCGAGAGGATTAGTTATGTTGCTTCATAGTAGAGGGGAAGGGCGTTGAGCAGCAGAATTGTGCAGCAGACCCTGGAAGGGCTGGCCGTTTCTGCCATGCCCAGGGTTAGGACCACGGACGGCCACCTGTTGGACTGGGATAGAGAGGCCATAGCTAAGCAACTCATCAAAGAGACTAAGCTATCTGAACAATTTTATAAAGAGCCAGGCATCACCGAGGAAGAGGCCAAGGACATCGCCAAAGAGGTGGAGCGCCGGGTGCGGTGGATGAACGTCCAGTACCTGAGCGGCCCCCTGGTGCGAGAGATTATGAACGTGGTCCTCTTGGAGAGGCATCACACGGAGTGGCGGAATATCTGCACTCGCGTGGGAACTCCTGTCTTCGATGCCCATCTTATCGATATAGGCACGGGCTTCGAGTCCAAGGAGAATGCCAACCTCCAGGAAAATGCCGAGACCAGCCACAAGAAGAAAGCAGACAAAATCAGCAAGGAGCAATACCTGCTGCTACTGCCACCTTACCTCGCCGACCGCCACCTGGCCGGAGACCTGCACATCCACGACCTGGAGTACTTCGGAACCAGGCCGTTTTGCATTGACGGTTCTACAGCAATACCTGTGATCGATAAGGGCCGAGCAACTGTGATCAGACCGGATGAGCTGCCCTTCCAGAGTGATTATTATTATCCAGAGGAACTCTTTGCCATTTCGCCCTGCGGACCTAGAAGGGTTGAAAAAGTCTCCCGACGCCCGGCCGACAAAGAGCTGCTGAAGATAAAAACATCTAGTGGCAAATCTTTGAAGGTCACAGCCGAACACAGGATACCAGTCAATGGCAAGGGCATAAAAAAAGCGGAAGATATCAAACCGGGCGATGTCTTAGGCGGAGCCTTTGAGTACAGCCTGAACCTGCGCGGCAAGCCCATTGAGTGCTTGAACCTGATAAGCGAGTTCTCGGAAAGGGTTCCTGCACCGCATTTAGAGAACGTCTTTGTGCGCGGCGCTCGTCCTCACTTCCAAAAGATAATCGATGATGGAAAATGCAGCTCGTTCTCAGAGATATCCAGACATTTAGGTGTCGATCACTGTAAAGAGTGGTATACGAGAGGCATAATGCCCGTCTTGCTTTTCAAGAGACTCTCTGAACTCTACGGCCAGGATAACTTCGCGGACTTAAGAGTAGGCGTGGCCGGAAGCAAGCTCGATCTTCCTGCCATCTTTCCTCTTACGGCTGATGTCGCAAAATTATTGGGCTACTTCATCTCCGAGGGCAACTACAACATCCAGGAAGCCTGCAGTTATAATTTGGCCATAACCGGCAGCAGTCATGCAAAGATGGTCAAGTGCTGCGCAAGAGGAGATCTCAATACATACGCAACAGTGACCGAAGGCCATCCCTCCACCAGAATGATTTACGGCAAAGAGGAGGAGTGGCAAAGGGCCAAACAGGTTTACTTTGGTGGCAAGCTGATCTACCTGCTCTTCCGCTATGCCTTCGGAATTACGGGTGGGAGCTACAATAAGAGGCTTCCCAGCATCGCCTACCATCTGAACGACGAGCTTCTATACGACTTTTTAAGTGCCCTATTTACCGGAGACGGATCTGCATTCTATAGGCAGGAAAAATCGGATTGCATTGTTAACTATACCACTACCTCAGAGATGCTCCGTCAGGAGCTATGTTTGCTTCTCACATCCCTGGGGATGAATCCTCAAATAGTCGAGCTCTATAAAGAGGAAGAAAGAAGAACTCTTTACAGAATACAGCTCAATGGATTCAAGAACATTCAGGCTTTCCAAAGATGGGCAAGATTTTATGATAAACGTCAGGAGCACATCGATAGATTCCTGGCTAATGTCAACGGGATTCAAAGAAGCACCAGACAAGAAGAGGTCAAAGAGATTGTCGCTGCAATGCCGTCTGGCGAATACGTCTACGATCTGTTCTTAGAAGGAGATGACGAAGAGAGTCATACATACTTTGCCTCTGATGGCTTGCTGATACATAACTGCCAGGATTGGGACCTTCGCTATTTCTTATACTACGGACTGATGCCCGATGGCCTGGGGACAAAAGCCAGTGTGGCGGGCCCGGCCAAAAAGCCGGAGGTGGCCATGCTGCATGCCGTAAAGGCCCTAGGCAGCGCCCAGACCAACTTCGCAGGAGGGCAGGGCTTCTACAACTTCCTCACCTTTATCGCCCCCTACTTTGAGGACAAGAATTATGACGAGATCTCGCAGCTCATGCAGATGTTCGTCTACGAGATGACACAGATGATGGTCGCTCGCGGCGGCCAGCTTGTCTTCTCCTCAGTGCAACTCACACCGGGAGTGCCCAAATTATGGCGGGATAAGCCTGCCGTTTACGCAGGAAAAGTCTGGAACGGCTCATCGCCTGATGCGCCTTTAAAGACCTACGGCCAGTTCGAACGTGAGGTGCGCCTGGCCTTCAAAGCCCTCATGGAGGTCATGCTGGCAGGAGACTACTGGGGCAAGCCCTTCAACTTCCCCAAGCCCGAGATCAGCATAGAACCGGACTTCATGAAAGAAGACGAGACCTTCAATGCCGCCCACCCGGATCTGCCTACCTACCAAGAGCTTTACCTCCTGACCTTCAAGCTGGCTGCCGAATATGGTACACCCTACTTTGACAACCAGCTTCCCGCTTACCGCGGAGCCGGCGAAGGAATATCCTGCTACCAATGCTGCGCCTATCAGTTTGCTGCCACTTTTGAAAGCGACAGCCAGTTTGAGGACAAGCTGAACTTCAAAGACGGCAAGCACTTCTCCATGGGCTCCTGGCAGGTAGTATCCCTCAACTGCCCTCGCGCCGCTTACCTGGCCCGGGGTGACGACGAGCTGCTCTTTGAATACCTGCGAGAGCTGATGGACACCTCTGTAGAGATCTTCAAAGTTAAGCGCGAGTGGATGAATCAGATCATCAAGAATCACCGCATGCCCTTCGCCACCCAGCAGCCCAAGGATCCGCGCACAGGCGAGAAGGGCTCCGTGGCCGTGGGCCTGGAGGGCCTGGTCTATACCATAGGCGTGGTGGGCGTCAACGAGATGGTGCAATTCCACACAGGAAAGCAGATGCATGAGTCCAGGGAGGCCTGGAAACTGGCCGTGCGGGCCATGACGGAGATGGAGATCTATGCCAAGAAGCTCTCACAGCTGCACGGCATGACCATCGCCCTGGCAAGAACGCCGGCCGAGACCACAGCCCAGCGTTTCGCGGTATCCGACCTGATCCACGAGGAGTTCCGGGACTGTGCAGAGAGGGTTGTCAAGGGCGACCTTCATGCTGTGAAGAAGAATGTGCACAAGACGCGCGATCTTCCCGTCTATTATACCAACGGCACTCACCTGCCGCCCGGAGCTGACGTGACCATCTTCGAGAGGGCAAAACTCGAGCATGTCTTCTTCCCCATAGTCGATGGCGGCAACATCTTCCATATCTTTATGGGCGAGGCGACCCCCGACCCCCAGGGCCTGATGGATTTCGGCCTGCGCCTGGCCAAAGAAACCCAGATAGGCTACTTCACATTCAGCAGGGATATGACAGTATGCCTGGGTTGCTCTCAGGTCTCAGGAGGGCTGGAGGATAAGTGCCCTAACTGCGGATCGGAAGATGTAGACCACATCAGCCGAATCACCGGATATCTCCAGGCGGTAAGCGGATGGAACAGCGCCAAACGCCAGGAGCTGAAAGACCGAAAAAGGTACAACGAACTGGCATAGGCTGACAAGGCCAACGAAAGGTATATATCGGATATACTTACAGGTGATTTTGCCGAGTGAGGCAAATTGGAGGAGTTAATAATGCCTGCAGTTGTTAACAGAGAGGAATGCGTAAGCTGTGGAACTTGCGTCGAGGAATGCCCGGAAGAAGCCATCACTTTGGACGACGAGGAAATAGCAGTCGTAAATAAGGAAAAGTGCACTGAGTGCGGAACATGCGTTGATGCTTGCCCATCCGAAGCCATCAGCATGGAAAAATAACTGCACTTTTAGCACATCTTTTTTGGGCATCTTTCTCTTTGTCGGTCATCTGCCTCAGCTTTATCTGCGTCATATTTCGGCATATTCTACAGCGGTTCTTCTTCATTAATGGCCTCGTAGAACTGATCCCAGTCCAGTGTCGTGGCCACACAACCCGATGTTAAGAGCGGCACTCCCCGTGCCGGTATGCCGTAGCGGTGGCAGAGATCCAGACCCTCTTTTATCTCCATATGGCAGCCTACGCCGACGATAGCTCGCGGCCGGTATTTTTTGATCATCCTCTTTATGAAGCTGGAGCCGGGCACGATGAAGAAACGGTAGCCCAGGCTCTCCGCATATTTCTCGGCCTCGCCGACGTTGCAGCGACCGCAGTTCACACACTTTATGCCCTCCGGCGTGAGCTTGGCCGGGCACTGTGTGCTGCGAACGCATTGGGGCATGAAGATGAACCGCTCACTATATGGTGTCTTCAAAAACTCCTTGCTGTTTACGTAATTGCGCAGCCGAACACCCACATCGTCAACAATGGAATCATCGGCGCGGAAAATCCAGAAGAGAGTCTTGACCACGTTCTCAAGAAGAATGATTCCTAAAAGCATATAACGAGCCGCAAAGAAGTTGCCGGTCTTAAAAGAGTAAAGAACGAGCAGAGCTACTATTATCGACAGAACCAAGATTAGTACGACTAAAAGTACTACTGCCTGGCCCACCAGGTAAAAGAGTTGGTTTATATACTCGGGAAACATGACAGCCTCTTGAAAAAGCCTCTGCCTATAAATCTGTTACCTACAAAGCGGCGCAAGTTTTTTATCCCACCTGACAGGGAGAGTTACACCTTCGCCTTTATGAAATTTAATGAGGACTAAAAAGATGGCTAAGATGCACAGCAGAAAAAAGGGCTCTTCTCGATCCCGACCGCCCGCAGTTACCAAAGCACCCGCGTGGTCTGATGTATCCAAAGAGGAGCTGGAAAAGACAATCATGAAGCTGCACGAGAGCGGAATGCCCCCCAGCCGCATTGGCCTCAACCTGCGAGATCAGTACGGAGTGCCCAGTACCAAGCTGGTCCTCGGCAAGAATATAACCGGCTTCTTGAAAGAGAACAACGCCTTGCCAGACATCCCAGAGGATCTCACCAACCTGATGAGAAAAGCTCTGCATGTCCGCAAACATATCAAGGCCAACAAGAATGACGTTCACAACAAGAGATCCCTGCAGCTCACCGAGAACAAGGTCCGAAGATTGGTAAAATACTATCATGACTCCGGGCGATTGGCACCGGATTGGACTTACTCGCCTGAGACGGCTGAAATTCTCATCTCATGAAGCGGCTGGACAAAGCTGCAGAGGCTATTGCCAGGTCGATTCTGCATTGCGACAGCATGCGCGTGATCTCGCATAACGACGCAGACGGGATCACATCCGCAGGGCTGATCTGCAGTGCCCTCCTGCGCGCAGGGATACCTTTTCAAGCCACTTTGCTTAGCCGACTGGACGAATCCGTGCTTGCCGGTCTAGAGGGGCCGGTGGTATTTTGCGATATGGGCAGCGGCAAGCCTGAACTTGTCTCTCGCATCAAAGATGACTGCTTCGTGCTGGACCACCACCGGCCGGTGGGCACTTTGAGCTGCATGCACCTCAATCCCCATCTCTTCGGCATAGATGGGGCTTTTGAGCTCTCTGCCGCGGGCACAGTATACTCCGTAGTGCGCCACATGGGCGAGAATGCCGATCTATCCGGCCTGGCGCTGGTAGGCGCCATGGGTGACCGGCAGGGCATGATCGGCGCAAACAAAACCATTCTTGAAGAGGCCATAGCCTGCGGTGCCGTTGAGGTGAAAGCAGGTCTGAAGATGTCCGAAGACGGTCCGGTAGAGGAAGTTTTCGAACGCAGTATAGAGCCGCTCTTGGATTTTACTGGCGACACGGAGAAAACCCACCGGTTTTTAGATGATTTGAAGATAAAAGGCAATGTAGAGAGCCTGGCTAAAGATGACCTGGCCAGACTTTGCACAGCCTTGACCTTAAAATTACTTATGCAGGGAAGCTTTGCCGCCGATTCTATCATCGGAGAGGCCATCCGGCTCAAACATGAGGTAGTGGAAAACTCCCTGGAGATGGTGCAAATGCTCAATGCCTGCGGCAATAGAGACGTTCCGGGCCTGGGGTTAACACTATGCCTGCGCGACACCAGCACACTTGACCAGGCCAGAAAGGTAGCGTTAGAATACAAAGGCCACATCCTACGGGAGATTGGCATGCTGCGAGAACAAAGTCAGATGCTAGCGAACATCCGCTACATGAAGATGGTAAATATGGAAGCAGGAGCTATTGTGTCTGGACTGGGAATCAGGTATCTCTACTCCGATCATCCCCTTATCACCCTGAACCATAAAGATGAGATGGTCAAGATATCGGCACGAGGGACCAAGCCGCTCATATCCAGGGGCCTTGATCTATCCATAGCCATGAGAAAGGCCGCCCAGACAGTCGGAGGTACAGGTGGGGGTCATACCATCGCCAGTGGCGCTTCCATCCCACCGGGGACAGAGGATCGGTTCCTGGCTCTTCTGGACGATATTGTGGGAGAGCAACTGCATAAATCTCCAGAAGATGCGGCCGCGATCAAGGATGCGGCATGATCCAGGCCCGTATGATCTTTTGGGGGGGAGAGGCAAAGCCTGTGGCGAGAGCTATTGAGCCCGATAACCTGCCCAATATGAGTCTTTTGATAGATGCCGACCGCCTCTGCCTGCAATTCTCCACCGAGAAGATAGGCACTCTGCTCTCCACGGTTGACGATCTACTGATGAACATTAAAATAGCGGAAGAGACACTATCTTGCACGGAGGAGAGATGAAATTCCATTTGGAGGCTAGCTTCCGGCTGAGCGCAGACGCAGAGAAGGCCGAGGCTGCCGTTTCAGACTTCTTTGGGAAAGCTGAGCCGATATTGAAGAAAGGCGCACCCGAGGGTCAAGGCGCGAGGATAACAGAGTGGAAGCTGACCGGCAATAAGATCGATCTGGTCATTGACAGCGACCGGTTTGTGCGAGCCCATGATGCGCTGCTCAGGCTGCGCCGACCGCTGTCGGAGCTTTTGGGAAAGCAATTTCGAATAGGCGTGCGCGGCCTGGATGTTAGCAAATTCGAGATAGAGGTCGAGTCGGAGAGGGCCATCGAGCACAAGATACCCTATGTTCGAGAGATAAAATTTGAGGACGGCTGGCTTTATCTATCCCTGGACGTGGGCCCGAACGGAACTTTAGGCCAGTCGGAGATCGAAAACCGCATACCTGATAGGATAATCAGTCTTCTGGAAGAGAAATTGCAGACCAGCTATGGAGGCAAGACCGAGCACTGGGAGCTGCTCTGGGAAAGCGAGCCACGCGAGCCCAAGTTCACTCGCGATCCCACAGAAGAGATGCAAAAGGCGGGCTGGATCAAACACGGTTCGAGCCGCGGCCAGTGGATCTACGGGCCCGAGGCTACGCACGTCTTTCGCACCTTCGAGAAAATTGTGCTGGAAGAGATAATCCGGCCCCTGGGCTACAGCGAAATGATCTTTCCCAAGCTGGACACCTGGGATGTCTGGAAGAAGAGCGGCCATGCGCAAGGCGTCTACCCGGAGATCTACTTCGTCTGCCCACCCAAGACCCGCGATCCGGCCTTCTGGGAAGAGGTCATGGACTACTACAAGGTCACCCATGAGGTGCCGCTGGAGCTGGTCAAAGAGAAGATAGACGTGCCCATTGGAGGCATGTGCTATGCCCAGTGTCCTACCTTCTGGGGATTCTTGCAGGGCATGACCCTGCCCAATGGGGAGCTACCCATCACGGTCTTCGACCGATCCGGAACCTCTCACCGCTATGAGTCAGGTGGAATTCACGGCATCGAGCGCGTGGACGAGTTCCATAGGATCGAGATCGTATGGCTGGGGACACAGAACCAGGTCTTAGCGGAAGCGGAGAAGCTGAAGGCCTGCTACAAGCATATCTTCGAGGATATCCTGGAGTTGCACTGGAGAACGGCCTGGGTTACACCCTGGTTCATGGCCCAGGAAGGAAAGACGGGCCTGGCGGAGATGTCCGGAGCGGGGACTGTGGACTACGAGGCCGTTCTGCCCTACAACGGCAACTGGATAGAGTTTCAGAATCTGTCCGTGAACGGGGAGAAGTACCCCAAGGGCTTCACTGTGAAGTCTCAGTCGGGAGAAGCTCTCTGGTCGGGCTGCAGCGGCGTGGGCCTGGAGCGCTGGGCCTCGGCATTCTTAAGCCAGAAGGGGCTGGATCCTGCCAACTGGCCGGCGGAGTTTACCAAGCGCTTCGGGGAGATGCCCAAAGGAATCAGGTTCCTCTGATCCCTTTTCGCGACATTTTTTAGCTCATTTTAGGGTCAGGTTTTTTTGGGCCATTTGTTTCGACTAAATTTAAAAATTCTTAAATACTAATATCACATAGTAAAAGAATATGACACTCAGATATACATCCGTAATTTTAACGTTAGCTCTGCTGCTATTGGCTAATAGCGCTACAGCTACCACATGTGCGATCTTTGTCGTAGATGAACATAAGATGACAATCAACAATGCCAGGATCTACATCGATGATTCCTCGCAGCCGATAGGAACGACTGCTTATCATGCTGGCATGGGCAGGAATTGCTGGGTGGGCGACATCAAACTGAACGGCACGCATACGCTCAATGCAAAATGGGCGCAAGCGAAGCCAAATAGAATCCCCTACGAAGGATCAGCAATCATAGATTTCACAGGCGAGGATAAAATGCGCATAACCATTCCTACTCATAAAGCATGATATGCTTCAGAGACATCAACTTTATAAACTAATTTTGTATATCTTTCTCTGTGCCCCCTGATGAAAAGATAGAAAAGAGAAAGGCATACGAAAAAGAAAGGCCCTGTCTGCCTGATCCGGAAGAAAAAGGAGCAAGGTTTCTGGGATGGATCAAAAAGAGAGGCTTTTACGCGACCTTCGAGGAATGCGAAGCATATTGCAGCTCCATTGAAATGGATTTGAAGGAATTTGCTAAGAATATGGGCCGAGACCATATAATGATAGGAAGGACCAGCAACGGTATTGTGGCCGTCAAGATAATGGATAGGAAATGGGCAAGCAAATGGGCCAGAAATTACGAATATGATCTCCCTCATCACAGCCATGGAATGAAGCTGTAAACTTATTTTGCGTAACCCAAAACAAGTTTAATATAGGTGATGAGGAGATTGTCTTACAGTGACAAATAGGTGCTAGCCATGAATGATCTCTCAGATCTGCCGCTACTGTCAGATGAGGATGAAAGGCGGCTGGAATTTTGCAGGCTTCCTTTCGGCGGTCTGTTCGGAAATACAGTTCTTCTCAGGGTCATAAGGGAAATCACAGCAGATCCATATCGCGAGTTTCGCCCTAAAGAGCTGGAAGCTCTGACTGCCTCCTCTGCACCGCGAATAAAGAATGCTCTGGAAGCGCTGGTAGCGCAGGGCCTTTTGGAGAATATTTCCAGCGATTCTCAGCGCCCGGTTTATAAGGCAAACCTTTCTAGCAAGAGGCTCATGGCGCTCACCCTTCTCGCCTATGCCGTCACCGATGACAGAGACGGAACAGATTGCATGAATGATGCCGTCCGTCACTATTACGATGAGCGGCTAAGTGAGGCAGCGCAAGTCCGGGAGATTGGCATCTTTGCTGGAGAAGAGAAAGGGATCAGGATATGCATGTCTGATCTGGCCGCTGAAAAGTTGTCGCAGAGGCTGGGGGAGATATTGGAGGATGCCTCTCGGAAGAGTGAGGCAAAAGTGCAGGCGCGCTGATGCAAGAAGAAGGCAATGGTGGGCGATCATTCCAGAGTGCAGCGCAGGATATTTGAGAATATTGGGCTCTTCGCTGTTTCAAGTGGCTAACCTTGAGTTATCATGAAATGGGATTTGGTGCGGTGATCAAGAAATCGGCAAGCAGGATAACTAACCATTTACTCCAGATGGCTGTGTTGGCATCCTGGAAGATTTGTACCTCTTATCACACCCACTCAAAACAGCGAGGAACCGAATTAAATATCAATTTCGCGCACCTTAAATGCACTTGACACGACACTCAGAAAACTCTTTCGTCTCTGGATCGGCCAAATATAATCCAATATGGAAGTTGGTCGCAATTCTGAATACGTCAGAAAGGCTCATTACAGATTCCGCTCTTGAATATTGCGTGGTTTCTTTGGCCAGCTATAACCAAATTCCCCTTGAAATTCTTGAAGACCGCACCCACACAGCCGTGGCCCGCTTGGAGTCCTGCAAGATCTGCCCCCGGCGCTGTGGCGCTAACCGCCTTGCAGGCGAGCACGGCTTCTGCCGCAGTGGACGGCAGGCCCGCGTGGCCAGCTACACTCCCCACTTTGGCGAGGAGGCTCCTCTCGTAGGTCGCAGCGGCTCGGGCACCATCTTCTTTTGCGGCTGCAATTTAGCCTGCGTCTTCTGCCAAAATTATGATATCAGCCAGCAGGACCAGGGGGCGGAGGTCTCAGCAGAAGCTCTGGCCCGCATGATGCTGGCCTTGCAGGACTGCGGATGCCACAACATCAACTTCGTCACGCCCACCCACGTTGTCCC
>JAFGNK010000152.1 GCA_016927055.1 Methanotrichaceae archaeon
ACGCTGCACGACTGTCTGGCTGATGCTGTGAAAGACAGCTTCAATATGCTCACCGTGGACGGGGATACCAGCACCAATGACACTGTGCTCCTCACAGCTACGGGAAAGGTCAAGGGCCGGGAAGAGGATTTCCGGCAAGCCCTCCGGTACGTCTGCATGGAGCTGGCTCGCATGATGGCCAGGGATGGCGAGGGGGCCAGCAAGTACTTTGAGACGGTGGTCCGAGGCGCAAAGAGCGAGGATGACGCTCGCCTGGCTGCCAAGGCGGTGGCTCGCAGCAGCCTGGTCAAGACGGCCGTCTACGGAGCCGATCCCAATTGGGGACGCATCATCTGTGCCGTGGGATACTCGGGCGCAGAGATGGATCCGACAAAGATCACCCTGGGGCTGGAAGGAAAGAGCCCGGAGGGAAGAAGCCTCAAGGCCCTGCTGGTGGAAAAGGGCCGCATCGTGGATGGAGTACTGGATCAGGCCAAAGAGATCATGAAAGGAGATACTATTCTCATCAATATCGACCTCGCCCTGGGAGATGCAGAGGCACGCGGCTTTGGCTGCGATCTGACCCACGAGTATGTGAATGTAAACGCCAACTATACAACTTAAATGATACTTAGCTGAGCCGAAATGTTTCGCGATCAACGTCTGGGGGAGAGCCGGCAGGATGTCTTGGACTACCTTTCCAGCCGAAAGGCAGACGAGAGGATCTTTCTGGCCGATTTGCTGGTGGATAAAGCCCATCTGGTAATGCTGAGGGAGCATGGCCTGGTCTCGGGGGAGGTTTGCTCCAGGATCATGGCCGCTCTGGACGATCTCATCGAAAAGGGATCGCAGTTGGATTTGGGTGCAGGTGAGGATGTGCATGAGGCTATTGAGGCGCACATCCTGGCCCGGGTCGGCCCGGAAGGGGGCAGAATGCATACGGCCCGCTCCCGGAACGATGAGGTGGCCACCTGCATTCGCCTGGCGCTTCGCGCCCAAATGCTGGATCTGATGGCAGAGCAGCTTTCGTTGATTGCCACGCTGGTCCGGCTGGCGGAAAAGCACACCGAGACCGTCATCCCCGGATTTACCCACACCCAGCATGCCCAGCCGACAACGCTGGCCCACCATCTCCTGGCCCATGCCGATGCTGCGGCGAGGGACCTGGCCCGCCTGGAGGATGCTTATGTGCGGGTTAACCAGAGTCCCCTGGGGGCAGCGGCCTTCGCCTCCACCGGCTTTAAGATCGACCGGCAGAGGACCTGCCAGCTCTTGGGCTTTGAGGGCCTGGTGGAAAACAGCATGGACGCCGTGTCCACCCGTGACTTCATCCTGGAGGTTCTGGCGGATCTCTCCATTTTGATGGTAAACCAGAGCCGCCTGGCCGAGGAGCTGGTTATGTGGTCCACATCCGAGTTCGGTTACCTGGAGCTGGACAATCTCTACGCCTCTACCAGCTCCATCATGCCCCAGAAGAAGAACCCGGACACGGCGGAGCTGGCTCGCGGCAAGACAGGCTCGGTTTTGGGAAGCCTCATGGCTGCGCTCTCCATTTGCAAGGGCCTTCCCCTCAGCTACAATCGCGATCTGCAGGAGGTCACGCCTCACCTCTGGCAGGGAATGGACTGGGCCCGCAGCACGGTGCGCATTCTGGACGGCTGCGTCTCCTCGCTCAGGTTCAACCTGGAGCGATTGGAGGAGAGTTCGGGGGCTGGCTTTTCCACGGCCACGGAGATCGCCGACTCGCTGGTGCGCATCACCGGTATGCCTTTCAGGACGGCGCACAGCATAGTGGGCCGTATTGCCGCCTCAGGCACAAGGCCGGCCATGGCCGAGCTGGATGAGATCGCCCGGGAGATAGCAGGCTTTCCAGCCAGCGAGCGGGGCTTTTCTGCAGTCGACCTGGAAAGGGCATTAGACCCGAAGAGCAACGTAGCCCTGCGGGCCAATACGGGAGGACCGGCGCCGGCGGAGACACAGCGCATGATCAAAGAGAGGCTGGAGCGGATTGCGGCGGGAGAAGAGCGGCTGGCAGAGAGAAGGGGGCGGGTGGAGAGTGCGCTGAGGGAGCTGCGGAAGGTAAAATAGTCTGGCAAAAAAGTGTCTGCGGGCGGAAAATCGCTCAAAGACTTAGGCTGCAAAGCTTTGCATATTCTTCAAAGCTGACGAAATCATTTTTTTGCGTTCAACGAGGGCATCGTGTGTAGCTAGATAAGGTAATCAGGGCGAACTTATTCCCCTCTAAAGTAATCCAAGTCTATTTTCTTCACAATATAGGTGGCATGAGGCGATACACCTACACCGTGATCAATCATCAAATCGGTTAACTCATGTCCGTCAATAAGCACGATCTTCATGCCTATGTGGTTTACATATTCTCGGGCATCAGGAGAGAACTGAGATGTAGTGATCAATACACCCTTGCGTGCTCTAACACCTTCCAGGCTCCCGACAAATGCTTGCACTACTGGGCGGCCAACAGTACTCTCCCATCTTTTAGCTTGGATGTAGATTGCATCAAGTCCCAGTTTGTCTTCCTTTATAATGCCATCAATCCCCCCGTCGCCACTGCGACCTATGGCTTTTCCAGCATCATAGAGGTTGCCTCCATATCCCATCGTGACCAGCAGGTTTACTACTAATTCTTCAAAAAAATCCGGAGAACTGTTTTTAATTTGATCCAATAACTCATCTGCTAACTTATGCCTCATCTCTTTGTAAATGGATTCTAATTTCTCCTCAGGCGTCTGGATTTCTGTTTCCGTTTCCTTCTTTGCCTCACCTAAAGATTCTCGTCTTGGTCCGCCTCGATTTAAATCGTAATCTGGAAACTGCATTAAGAATCGTACATCTATTCTCTGAGGATTAGATTTCAAGACGTTCTGGCCCCTATCTGTTATTCGAAAAGTTCCACGGCCGGTGTTTTCCATGATGCCGCCCATTTTTAGGTGCGATCGTGCCCACGCAATTCTATTCTTAAACGTGGACTGACCACTTGATAGTCTTTCCTTTAGATCATCATCGGTTAGCTTAAACTCAATAGCTAATGCGTCCCACGCCTCGCTATTATTATGTTCTTGTCCATCTGCTGCTATTTTCATAATAGGAAGCATCAAACTCTGAAAGTCGGGAACGGTCATCCATGGGCCACCATCCTCATCAGCTGCTACATGTGTAATAAAGTCTTTTGATTGGTGGTGAACACTCCTATAATTTCTTCATGGATAATCGGTAAATTACTGTTTAGATATCAATTGACCATTTGATGTTTTGGCCTTGCTGCCACAAGCTCCTTTGCCAGTCGCCAAGAGAGACGTCTCTCCCTGATCGTAGGCCGGAGTCAGCTCGTTTAATATCCATGTTCACCGTCGGGTGCGAATTCGTGATCGTGGGTTCGCATATCGTATATATGTCTGCTTGAAGATAAGGCATGGGCCAAATCCAAAATTGTGTTGTGTTTGTTTTAGAACTATACAAAAAATGTTTATATTGACATCTCCCATCCCTGCCCGTAGTCAATCAGCGGCCTCACTTCCATTACCTCGAAGGTCGCCAGCACGGCAATCATCTCTGCTGCCTGCTCGCCCACAATCCTGGCAATCTGGCTCTTGTAGGCATCGAGCTTTGGCCCTGAGGTGGCAAACTCCTGCATCCTGAGATAAACCCGGACCCCTTTCCAATCAAGGACTCCCTCTTCCGGCTCCATTATCATGAACACTGCATGGGGATTTTCCTGCAGGTTGGCAAAGGTGCGGCCTCTGGCAAGCGCCACTATGACCGTCTTTTCGTCGATCATCTGCGGGGAACCGTAAACGGCACAGTCCACCTTTCCATCCTTGTTCGATGTGCTTATGACGCCCAGCCTCGGCTGCTTGTTGAAATACTCCATCAATTTTCCTGGCATATTTGTCCCTCCCTATCAGATTTGCAAAGCTAATTATTATCAGACAGCTTCAATTATAATTCTGACCGCATTGGCAACCATTTTTCTCTCGATTGGCTTTCAATTTTTTGCCTTTGCTGTTGCCGCTATGAATTCCCGCGCCAGCCGTGCCGCCAGGAGCGCCGTCTCGCCGCGATCATATGCCGGAGTCAGCTCGTTTATGTCCAGGCCTACGGCCAGGGGCGCCGCCCGCTCAATCACTCTCTTTACATCCCAGGCGGTGATGCCAAAGGGCTCCGGGTTGCCCACCGCCGGTGCGAATGCCGGATCGAGGGCATCCAGATCGATGGATAGGTAGATCTGCTCACAGTTTAAACTCTTTAAAGCTCTGTCCAGCACATAATCGATGCCCTTCTCTTTCACCTCGAGGGCATTGAAGTATGATATTCCGTTCTCCTTCGCGAAGGAAAACTCCTCTTTGCTCCCGCTGCGAATGCCGATGGAGGCGTAAGACTTGACGCCCTTCTTCTCCAGGATTCTCCGGCTGGCACAGGCGTGGCTGTACCTGGTGCAGCCGTACTCCTCGCGCAGGTCCAGGTGTGCGTCCAGCACCAGCACGCCTAGACCTTCCGGCGCACGAAGCCGGGCCAGGCTCTCCACAATGGGCGGCGTGATGGAATGCTCTCCTCCTAAAAAGATGGGAATGGCCGCCTTGGGCAGCAGGGCAATGCCCTCTTTTATGGTCTCTTTTGCGTAAACTGGATCTGCGCCCAGCTCCATATTGCCCAGATCGCAGATGGCAAGTTCAGCCAGATCTACATCGTAGAAGGGATCGTAGCTCTCGAAGTTAAACGAGGCAAGGCGGATGGCATCCGGGCCATCCCTCGAACCGGAGCGAAAAGAGGCTGTGCAGTCGAAAGGAAGCCCTACTACTACGTAGTTCGCCCCCTCTAAATCTGCATCGGCGTCGGCAAAGCCGCACCTTTGAAACATGAATTGGATTTAAAAAGGTTCAGCGTATATCCAGCTTGCTCCTGCCCATAACGAAGAGATAAGCTACCTCTTTTCCTTCTTCGATCTTCGGCTTCTGATCCTCAGTTATGGGAACATCGATTGTGGCATAAGTGCCCAAATCCATGAGCTGCACCGATGTGTCGCCGATGGATAGAACCTGGCCCGTCTTGCGCTCCACGGTGGGCACATAGATCTTGGTAGTAACCGGCTGAACGATGGACTTCTTCTGGTTGTCGAAGATGCCTATAGCGTCCACCCTGGCCTTGGCACTGCCGTGCTTTCCTGGCTTGGAATGGGATATGCTCTTGATTATACAGGGTTCTTCGTCGATGATGACGTACCTTCCTTCTTTCAGCTCTCTGACCTCAACCTGCTCCTTCATTTCATCACTCCTAGCGACGAATGCAACTCTCCTATTTAAAGGATGTCTTTCATGCGCCGCAATGCTTCCTCAAGCTGAGAGCGTGCCGCAGCATAAGAGATGCGAATGTGCTCTTTTCCGCCTGGTCCAAAGGCCGATCCGGGAACGGCGATGACCCCTGCCTGGCCCAGCCGGGCGGCCACTTTGTCTCCGTCTCCTACCCGGGGGAAGAGATAGAATGCACCATCCGGCACAAGGAGGTCCACGCCCATCTCCCGGAAGCCTCTTACCAGCAGATCCCGGCGATCTTTGAATTCATCCCTCATCTGGGCCACGCAGTCCTGCGGCCCGGTGATGGCCTGCAGAGCTGCCGCCTGAGAGATGGAGCTGGCGCAGGCTTGCACATACTGGTGAATCTTGAGCAGCTGCTCTAGAGCTTCGCCTTTGGCCACCAGATACCCCAGCCTCCAGCCGGTCATAGAATAGGTCTTGGAGACGGCATTGACGGTTATGACATTATCTGAGAACTGGCCCGGGCTGACATGCTCTCCCTTGTAGATGAAATGCTCATAGACCTCATCGGAGAGCACAGTGATGTCCCTGTCCTCGGCGATTTGGGCGATAGAACGTATCTGCTCCGCAGTCTGCACCGATCCAGTGGGATTGGAGGGCGAATTGATTATTATCAGCCGGGTCTTGTCGGTTATTCTCTCTTCAATGGCCTCAGGAGAGAGGCGAAGGCTGTCATCGAGAGGTACATTGACGGGCCTGCCGCCCACCAGGCGGGTCAGCTCGACGTAAGACAGGAAGCTTGGATCGCCTATCAGAACCTCTTCGCCCCGGTCCACCAGCGCGGCAATAACCAGGAAGAGTGCCTCGCTGGCCCCGCTGGTCACCATAATCTCCTCCTCGGTGCACTCTATCCGGTTCTCGGTGCAAAATTTTTTCGCAAGGGCCAAGCGAAGGGCCGGCACTCCGCAGTTGGGGGTGTAGCCGCACATTCCCTTTTCAATAGCCTGGATGGCCGCTTTTTTGATGTGATCAGGCGTGTCGAAGTCCGGCTGGCCCAGTCCCAAATTCACAGATCCTGGAGCCGCTCCCTCAAAACATTTCCTTATGCTTGAAATTTCAATTTTTTCCGTGCAGCTTGCAAATCTCATGACTCCTCCCTCCTGCCGCCAGCTCCCGCCAGATCATCCTTATAAACCACATTGAGTGTGCTAAAGCAATTGAGCCGGGACAGCTCCTCTTTTATATGATTCATCCTGATTCGACCTCCTCTCCAGTAAAGGGTGATTTTAACATCCTCTTTCTCCGTCTCGTGGGAGATGGACTCCATGAACATCTCCAGTGCCCGGGAATTGGAGAACGGGACCACAAATATGGCCCTGTACTTTTCATTCTTTCTGGCGTAGGAGGTCAGGATATAGCCGTTATTCTCAAACTCGCTGATCTCCTCGAACCGGCATAATACCTCCTTTTCGTGCTCCGCGGTTCCATCGATCTTGGAGATTATCAAGAGAATCTTGGCAATCAGTGATTTATCGAGTTTTCTTCCAAACCAGATATTGATAGCACCCTGGGTGAGGACAATGGAAACTGTAGAGCCGCTCACCTCAATGGAGACCGGCTCCGGCCTATTGCCTGAGGAGCTGGGCATGTGGATCTAGATCGAGCGGAGCAGATATAACCGTTTCGTGAATAATCCCAAGAGAAAGAGAACACCTAAAAGAGAGGAATGATGCTTTGGACCAATGTCTAGCAGCTTTAGAGAAGCATTTTGCAGAGGAGCCTTATGCCGGGATCTTCGGCATCAGAATTGTAGAGCTTGAGGCGGGCCGCGCCCTTCTCAAGATGAAGACTTCCGAGAATATGAACAACCTCTTTGGCATGACTCATGGTGCTGCCATCTTTTCGCTGGTGGATGCCGCCTTCGAGCTGACCGTCAACTCGCACGGTACCGTGGCTGTCGCCCTGGG
>JAFGNK010000153.1 GCA_016927055.1 Methanotrichaceae archaeon
AAGCTGTATAGGAAGGCAGAGGAGTATCACGCCGACTACATCAGCGTAGCCGACACAGTGGGGATCATGAATCCGCGCACGACATATTACATGATAAGCGAGCTGAAAAAAATTGTAAAGATTCCCATCTGCATGCACTGCCACGACGACCTGGGAATGGCCCTGGCCAATACCCTGGCCGGAGCGGAAGCGGGGGCAAAGCAGCTTCACACTACAATAAACGGCATTGGTGAGCGCAGCGGCAACACGCCCTTAGAAGAGCTGCTGGTGGCTTTGCGGCTTCATTATGGCAAGAATGCCTACGATCTCACTAAAGTAAAAGATCTCTCCAAGCTGGTGGAGACCTACTCGGGCGTTCCAGTGGCCAAGAATAAGGCAGTGGTGGGCACGAATGCCTTTGCCCATGAGTCGGGAATTCATGTGGCGGCTGTCCTGGAAGAGCCCAGAACCTATGAACTCTACTCGCCGGAACTGGTGGGGGCGGCAAGACACATCATAATAGGCAAGCACACGGGGGCCAAGGCACTCAAATATATCACCCAGAGGATGGGTTACTACTTAAAGGACAAGGAGCTGGGTGATCTGTCGGAGCGGGTGAAGCTATGCAGCGAGTTCAAGCATCCTATAAACTGTGAGGAGCTGAGAAAGCTGATTCTCAACATGGAGAATATCGAGGTCATTTATCCGGGGCCGTAACTATTTTGGCATGCCTTTGCAGACACTATCTGAATAAGTCCCATATTTTGTTGTTTTCGCTTGCTGTCCAAGGTGATATTTTCCGCAATTTGCAGTTTGCAATTTGTGTCTCGGGCTTCAGCTTCACACGCAAAGCGGTTGCTGGGCATATGAAAGGAGTTATAAATCCTGAGGAAATAGATTCCGGTTAAAGCTGAACTGGCTTGTGTTTCAAATTGAAAATGAGCGAAAATAAGCTGCTGGTACAGAGGATCGGGCTGATAAGCCTGATGAATTTGCTCACCAACCTGGGCGGAATAGTCTTACTGCCCATCTTAACAAAGAATATTCCTGTGGAGGAGTACGGCATCTGGGCCCAGGTAAACGTTACCGTGGGACTGATCTCTGTGCTAATCCTACTGGGGCTGCCTCACTCCATGATCCGGTTCATGGCTGCAACTAAAGAGCGAGAGGACATCCAGGAGAGCTTCTACTCCGTATTATTGCTGGTGGCTTTAGTGGGGACCTTGATATCTCTGCTTCTCTTTCATCTCTCAGAGCCGTTAGCGGTCTATCTATTCGATAACAATCTTGCCGTTACAAAAATTCTGCCCGTGATAGTTTTCGTGGAGTCCTTGAATGCCGTATTATTCAATTTTTTTAGGGCATCACAACGCATAAAGCTCTATTCCCTCTTCGTCTTCATAAGCATGTACCTGAGCATCGCACTAGCCTACTACTTTGTCACTGCTGGGTGGGGGATTTTAGGTGCCGTGATCGGCCTTTTGCTTTCCAAAGCAGTGATCTTCGTGATCATGTTCTTCCTTATTTTAGCGGAGATCGGCCATAGGGTACCGAATTTCGGGAAGATCCCCGAGTACTTGGCTTTCAGCTTGCCCCTCATTCCCAGCGGACTGTCTGATTGGGTAATAAACTCCAGTGATCGTTACATTATCGGCATCTTCCTGGGCACAGCCTACGTCGGCTACTACTCCCCAGGATACCTTCTGGGCAATATCATCATGATGTTCATAACCCCTGCGGCCTGCATACTGCCCGTAGTACTCTCCAAACATTACGATGAGAATAAGATGGAAATGGTTGAGACCATTTTGAGCCGCTCCTTAAGATACTTCCTGGCCCTGGCCTTGCCTTCTGTCTTCGGCCTCTCCTTGCTATCCTGGCCCATCCTTTCCGTCCTCTCCACAACGGAGATCGCCGACCAGGGATACATGATAACACCCTTCGTGGCAGTGGGCATGCTGTTCTTTGGAGTCGCCTCTATATTGGCCAATATAATTGGGCTGGTGAAAAAAACCAAGTTTTCCGCTTTTATATGGATTATGGCTGCTGCCTTGAATGTTGGGCTTACAGTCTTCCTTGTTCCGCGCTTGAATATTTTGGGTGCGGCCTTGGCGACACTCTTAGCTTTTCTCTTCGTCCTTGCATCGACGGCCTACTATGCTCTAGGACTATTTCCTGTGCGCTTTGATTACCGATTTATTTTGAAATGCCTGTTCGCCTCGCTGGTTATGTCACTGATGATTGTGTTCTTGTCGCCGAAAGGGCTATTGGAGATATTGGGGGCCATAGCCGTATGTGCCGGGATCTATTTCCTGGTTCTTTGGCTCTTGAAGGGGATCGATTGTGATGAGGTGAAGTTTATAAAAAATATGTTTGGAAGAGGATCCTAAGATCCCTCTCTCCTATATTTTCGACCTTTGGGGGGCAAAGTTGAAGTGCTAGAAGATAGACTGATGCTATCTTCGGAAGAGCTTATTTAAAAATTCAAAGGAAATTCTGTGATTAGAGTGAAGGTCGGCGAGCGATGATCGACTGCAAAATCCTGATTTTGATGCCCATTTGTGAGAATCCTATTACGGGCGGGGAGATCTATAATAGCAGGTTGTATGACTATCTGAGGTCAAGGTACATCAATGTGGTAAACATCACCTGGCAGACCAAACCTCACAATACAAAGCTTCAGTTCTTCCTGAATTCCGTAGAGCAAAATCTGTCTCTATTGAAATTATTGAGGCAGCTCGAAGGCAGAACGATAATCATAGAAGACATTTCTTCAAGCTCTGACCTATTCCTTTTTAATTTGATAGCAAAGTATGCAAAGCGGATTCTGGGCAAAGAGATCCGTATTATGCCAATCGTCCATCACGTTTACGCTCCCCTGAAGAAAGGCAAATTGGAAAAAAGACTTAAGTTTAATGAAGAGCGCATATTCCTTAATTCCGCAGACGGGATTATTGTTAGCAGCGAGTTTACCAAAAGCTCCGTCGAATCCCTTATAAACCACCCCATGGATATAGTTTTGGCTTATCCCGGCTTGAACGTCTCTTCCACTAGAAAGACCTATGAGAATGTCAAGGATAGAGAGAATTTGCATCTGCTTTTTGTAGGGTACATTACGCCTCGAAAGGGGGTGGACACACTCATCGACTCTTTCAGGATCCTGGTTATGGATTATGGTATTCATAACCTGATATTGGACTTGGTAGGCGATACAACCCGTGACCCGAGTTTTTTTCGTGAGATTTTGCGTAACTGTGAAGCCATTGGCATCATGGAGAAAGTCCGCATTCATGGTCGGGTTGCCTCTGATGAGCTAGAGAAACTTTATGCAATGGCGGATGCCTTCGTCTTTCCGTCTCTCTGGGAGGGTTTCGGTATGGTCTTGATAGAAGCTATGTATAACTGTCTGCCAATCGTAGCAACCAATGCGGGAGCAATACCGTTCCTTGTGAAGGACGGACAAAATGGTATACTGGTCCCTGTTAAGGATTCAGAAAAGCTTGCCAAGTCAATAAAAAAGCTGATAGAATCCCCGGAACTTAGGCGCAGCTTCGGTGGATCTAATTACCAGCTGGCCCTCGAGTTCAACTGGGATAAATCCTTTTTGAAGATCGAGAGTTTTATCGATAAATCCTTTGATCTATAGCTTCTTGATTGCGTAAAGAAGCCTGCTCTCCCTCATCCTTTGAGAAAATCTCTCTTCGATCCTCGCCCCAGCGCGGTTGCCATTATTGGTTTTCAAGGCATTCTTAATGGCGAAAACAGTAGATTCAAGATCTCCATAGGGGACATAAAATCCCACATCGCCCACAACCTCAGGAAGCGCGCCTCTGTCTGTTACCACAGGCATGCAACCGCATGCCATTGCCTCGGCCAGTGCGACCCCGAAGGATTCTCGATAGGAAAGCTGGCAGTAAATTTTGGCCTTTTGATAACATAAGATCAATTCGTCCTGATTTATATATCCTCGAAACTCTACGTTGTTCGAGGATTGCATGCCTTCAAGAGCCTCTTTGTCGTCATTGGAAAGGCCCAAGACTAAAAATTTCGCCTCCGGAAGGTGTGCTGCAGCTTTGACAAATATATCCAAGCCCTTCAACTTAATAACATTTTTCAGCCCAGATGCAACCGTCAAAACCAAATCTTCCCTGGTAACTTCTTCCTTCCTGTTTGCAGGCCTGAACTTGTAAATGTCTATGGCGTTGTAAATCACCTTGATCTTCTTGGGCTTGGCACGGGCGATTACTTCTGCTTTTGTAAACTCAGAGACAGCCAGCACCAAATCGGTGTTCTTCAAAGCGAAATCCGCATATTTCCGCTTATGCCAGCCCAAGGTATATTGCCCATAACTGATTTCTGGAGCAAAGGCGACATCATAGCCGCCTGCGATTACAATCGACTTCTTCCCCATCATTTTTGAGAGCAGAACGGATAGAAAGGAATGGCCTGAGGCGAACCAGGTGAATGAGACGTCCGACCTCCAGATAGATCCGGCAATTCTGAGGACATCAAGTGGTTTTCTATAATTTACTTTTTCTACATCAAAATGTCTGGAAAGGATCTCGTAGTCCTGTCTTACGAAGGACGAAAAGTCGTAATATATAAAAGCTATCTTCATATCAAATCTCCCTGATTGCCTTTTGATCGCTTGGAGACCCTTATCTGATGAAGTCAGGTAAAACTCGTATCTTCCACAACCTTTTCCAGAACTTTTTCGTAATCTTTCGAGATAGAGCACCAGTCATACTCTTCTGCAATAGACCTGTATTTCTTTTCATCAACAGCTTTCGCCAGAATCTTCTTCGTCTCTTCAGTGAAGCTCTTCACATCATCGTAGTAGTAGATCTCATCCCCCAGCAGCCTCTCCAGAGATACCATGCGGCTGGAGAGCACCGGCTTGCCGCAGGCCAGATAATTGAAGACCTTCCCCCCGGCTGCGTACTCGTTCTTTTTCATCATCTTAAGGGGATTAAGGCCGATGTCCATGGCAGAAATATAGCGGGAGAGCTGTGCGTACTCGACTGCGCCCGTGAAGACAATCCTGTCCCGAACGCCCAGATCTTTTGCCATTCTTTTTATGCCATCTCCATAATCGGTAAAAAGCCCAGGTCCAACTACGAGCAGAGTGGCATCGATGCGCGGCAGGGCCGACACCACGGTCTCCAGATCCACCCAGTGTTCGAGCGAGCCCACATAGCCCAGAACCACTCCTTTCAGGCCCAGGGAATTCTTGGCCTCCTGCATGGGCATGGGCTTGAGAACGCTCGTATCCACGCCATTGGGAATTACGGCAATGTCTTTTATTCCCAGGTTCTGCAAAAATTGAGATAGCTCTCTGGTAACTGTTATAACTGATCGGGCAGTGCGAAGATTGTATTTGGTGATGCGGCTTACCACCTGCTTGATGATCGCTCCCAGGGCTGATCCGGGGTAGTAAATCGATGCCGACTCCTCCAGATGATCCAGATAATCAAATACCACTGGCGCTCCCGCGAAGTTTGCGGCAAAGGATGGCAAAATATTGGTGGAGAGAATGATGTCTATGTCCAGGCTCTTCACAATGCTCCTGATTTTCCATAAGTGATAGGGGAAGTTCAAGATGTAATAAAGGGATGGATCCTCGGCCTTTATCCAGCTCGCTTTTAAAAGCCGGCATTTCGTTTCCCTTGCCGGCAGATTGGAAAACTTCTTCAGGCCAAAGTGCAGCACATACACATCGTGCTCCTCAGCCAGAGAATCGAAGATGAAATTGAGCCGATTGGGAACTGGATGCCTGATCCAATCCGTAGTGGGTATTACTAGTATCTTCATCTTGTTTTTCGTCTCGCTTGCCTTTCTATTAGCTGCTACTATAAAAGCCTGGGCCTTTTCATGGTATTCTAATCCATTTCATCAGATTTAGCTGATTTTCATAATGTTTTCTGGACATTTATATGCCACCTCCAACTTAATCTGCTCCATCAAATTTTATTTGCTTATTCAAATACTTCAAACAATATTTTTGGATGACATAGTCATAATTTTTATGAATTGCTGACCGAAAGGATCAAGAGCAAGCAGTCATCTATGTATTCGTTCGAGATACCCAGGCTGTGACAGATTTGAAGGGAGTCATATTGGCGGCTGGAGAAGGCCGCAGATGCAGGCCACTTACCCAGACCAGATCCAAGGTCATGCTTCCCGTGGGAAATCGCCCTTTCATGGAGCATGTTATTTTAGCTCTGGCTGCAAATGGCATTCGAGACCTCTACATTGTAGTAGGCTATCAAAAAGAAAGGGTCATGGACTATTTCGAGGATGGTCTTGATTTTGGGGTAAAGATCACTTACCTCGAACAAAATGAGCTATTGGGGACCGCTCATGCCCTGCGCAAAGCCGAAGCCTACATGGATGAGGAATTTCTCGTAGTCAACGGAGACAATCTCATAGACGCAAGGGCGGTCAAGGAGTTGACCTCGGCCAAAGGAGAGAACGTGATATTGGCTGCTCTTCGCCGGCATTCCGGCGACTATGGGGTCTTATTGGTGGAGCAGGAGAGGGTAAAGGCAATAATTGAGAAGCCCGGAAGGCCATGTTCCGGGATACTCAATACGGGTGCCTACAAATTCAGCCCTGCCATCTTTGAAAATCTCCGCCATACCACCATATCGGAGCGTGGATCTTACGAGCTGACCGAGACCATATCTCAGATGATCGCAGACGGAAATGAGATCGTACCTCAGATGAGCAAAGGGATATGGGCAGATGCCATATTTGCCTGGGATCTTCTCAATGCCAACAGCCTGGCTCTGGCCATGAAGGATACAATAATTTCCGGGGAAGTGGAAGAGGGAGCAAGAATCAAAGGCCCGGTAGAGGTGGGTGAGGGCAGCATTATCCGCTCAGGATCTTATCTGGTGGGGCCGGTCTCCATCGGCGAGGATTGCGATATCGGCCCGGGTGCTACCATCCTGCCGTCTACCTCTGTGGGGGACTCGGTCAGGATAGGTTCTCATTCTGAGTTAAGAAACAGCATCATCATGAGTGATGTTCGGATAGGCTCGGGAGCTATTGTTTCCGATTCGGTTGTGGGTGAGAGCTGCACTTTGGGAGACCAATTGGTCATCGAGACGGGGCCATGTGTAGTAGAGGTGGAGGAAGCCTTTCAAAGGGCAGAGTTCGGGGCTATATTTGCTGATGATGTGAATGTAGGAAGCAGAGTTCTGGTAAGTGCAGGAACTGTTGTGGGCACGGGGGCGCGCATAGGCTCGGGTTCGTCCATTCGCGGCTTGATTGAGAGGGAGAGCAGGGTGATTAGCTAATGTGCGGAATTGTGGCTTATGTTGGTGACCAGTTGGCAGGACCAATTCTCTTTGATACGCTAAAGAGGCTGGAGTATAGAGGTTATGATTCTGCAGGTGTGGCGATAAAGTCAGATGGAGAGATTGAGGTCCTCAAGTCAGCCGGGCGGATAGTTGATCTGGAAAAGGTCTACCAGAGTCTCGGCAGTCCGGGAGAGGGAATGGGCATCGGCCATACCCGCTGGGCCACTCATGGGAGGCCGAGCGACCGGAATGCGCATCCTCACGTTTCCGGGGAAATCGCCATAGTGCATAACGGCATTATTGAAAACTACCTGGATTTAAGAGAGCTCTTAACGGAGATTGGCTATGAGTTTGCTTCCGAGACGGACAGCGAGGTTCTAGCGCATCTCATTCACTTTTACTTTAAAGGCGATCTTTTCGCAGCTGTCTGCAAGGCTTTAGAGCGTGTGGAAGGCTCTTATGCCGTGGCCGTGCTGGCAGCCAGCTCGCCATACCTTGTTTGTGCCAGAAAGGACAGTCCTCTGGTGCTGGGCAAAGGCGAGGGTTCTATCTATGTGGCATCCGATGTTCCTGCGCTTCTTCCCTATACAAAAGAAGTTATTCGCATGAAGGACGGCGAGATCGCTCGTCTTTATGCGGACAGGGTTGAGATAGTAGATAGGGAGGGCCAACCTCGCCAAGTGGAGGTCGAGCGCATCACCTGGGATGCCGATGCTGCAGAGAAGGGTGGCTATCCCCATTTCATGCTCAAAGAGATTCATGAGCAGCCACGGGCCATTCGGGAGACCATCGCCGGACGCATCTCAGAGATAGACGGGGATGTGCGGCTCAAATTGGGCATTAGCGACGAAGAGCTAAAAGGCCTGGAAAGGGTGACCGTCATCGCCTGCGGCACATCCTACCATGCCGGCATGCTGGCCAAGAACCTTTTTGCCCGCGCCGCCGGCCTGCCGGTGGACGTAGAGGTGGCATCCGAGTTTTTGAATCTTCAGGTGCGGCCCAGGACACTCCTTCTGGGCATCACCCAGTCTGGAGAGACTGCAGATACTCTTCTGGCCCTGAAGAAGGCCAAGATCTGTGGGGGAAGGAGCCTGGCCATAACTAATGTGGTGGGCTCAACTGTGGCCGAGCTGGTGGACGGCACGATCTACACTCGCTGCGGCCCGGAGATCGGTGTGGCCGCTACCAAGACTTTCACCTCACAGCTTGTGGCCATCATCCTGCTGGCCATACGTCTGGGCCGAGCGCGAGCCCATCTGACTCCCGATCAGGCCAGAAAGATGCTCATCGAGCTGACCAAACTTCCTGGCCTGGTGCAGAGGGTTTTGGAGAAGAGAGGGGAGATCAAAAAGATCGCAGATAGGTACGCGAATGCAAGTTGCTACTTCTTTATCGGTAGGGACTATCTCTATCCCATCTCGCTGGAAGGCGCTTTGAAGATGAAGGAGATCGCCTACATCCCATCCGAGGGCTATGCGGGAGGCGAACTCAAGCACGGGCCGCTGGCATTGATTACAGAAAAGACGCCCGTTGTAGCGCTGGCCACCTGCGGCAAGAAGATTCAGTCCAATATCAAAGAGGTCAGAGCACGCGGGGCAGAGGTGGTAGCTCTGGCCACGGAAGGAGACCCAGATATCGCCAAGGTGGCGAGCAGTGTGATTGAGCTGCCCGAAACAAGCCCTATCTACTCTGCGGTGCTCTGTACAGTGGCCGTACAGCTTCTCTCTTATTATACGGCAAACAAGCTCGGCCTGCCCATTGATAAGCCCAGAAACCTGGCCAAGTGCGTGACGGTGGAGTGAGACGTCCGGGCTCCTTGCAGCCCCTCACGTTTTTTCCCTGAACTTCTATTATTATAATATTAAAACATATTTTTAGCTAAAAAAAACCTTTTCTCAGCCCTTTAATTGCAGGCTAGCAGTCAGGAGCCTTTATTTCAATTGAAAGGCAGATGCGCCACTCTCATCGCATCCGCCTTCTTCGCTTGATGGAGTGCATTTTTCTTTGTTACTATGAGTTACTATATCTATTGTTTGATATGACTAATTAATTCAAGATCTAAAAAATTTAATTATTTTTGCTCTTATTCTTGTAATTAATCTCATTAAATCATACTAGAAAAGAACTAAATATAACCAATTGCAATTCCAATGCATATTTCTGCGAATACGTATGAGGGATTGATAATGAAAAATGTGAAAGCGATAGTTGGATCCGGGCTAATTCTGCTCTTAATGGTCACAGGCCTTTCCTGGGCTAATACCTACGACTTCAACCCGGGCCAGGAAGCTGTACAGCACAAGCATGAGATGACTGACGATGTAACTGGACAGGGATATGTAATGGAATATAAGAAAGTCAACACCAACAACCTTTCCCTGTTGGAGTATTTCCATGGCAGCGGCAGTATGGACTTGGCTGATATATTGAATTCCGAACAAAAATCAACACATTCAAGCACTTACTATTACCTGGATTATGATGGACAATGGCAGAAGAGCTGTAAAAACGCAAACAGCGTCATCTCCTATACCAGGCAGTATGACAATATCCAGTCTCCTACAGCATTTGCCTATGGAACGGGATGGTATGCCTCTCATCCGGTTGGCTACAATTCGCTTCTTAAGGATAAGACTGTGGCCAAGAGCTACCAGGAGTCTGCTTCAATGCACCGACAGGTGGAGTATGCGCGAGCCTTGAAGGGTGACATCGCGGTGGACATAAACTGCACCGGGCCTACGGATACAGCGAACGGCAAAGGCACACTCAGCATGAGTATTGATGATGATGTTACCCAGGGTACTCTCCACATCGGCGAGCTATTGGCCCAACCCATGAAAGCAGGCGGATGTAAGGTAACTCCCAAAGTGAATGATCAATTGGGCTGGAAGAATCCCGTTATTGAGGTCGACAACGACTACATAGGGAATTTCCAGGTGCAAAAGACCATGAAATTGGATCTGACCAAATACAAGAAAACATGGGGTGAGGACTGGCTTCCCTGTTGTAGTGGTGGCTTTTTCGACCTTCCATCCTGGAATTTCGATAAGCAGTATGCTGGCCAGAAGGGCATCTTCGACTGCTCTTGCCGCAACACCTCCATATCCACCATGAAGCCCAAATGGAACACCAGCATGGCCCAGTTCCCCACGGACAAGTACAGGAACCAGCCGTGAGCGAGGGACCAAAATATTTTTTCCGGGAGATGATTGTATGAAAAAAATTGCTCAACTGTTAATGTTGTTAGGGCTGATCTTGCCTTTGGCTTTCGGTCCCGCCCTAGCTGAGGACAGCAATGGGAACAAGACCATTCAGATCACAGACGACCGGGGAAGAACGATAGAGGTTCCCTATCCTTGCGAGAGGATCGTCTTTTTGGTTGAGAACGCTATGAACACCATGTACGCTGTGGGCGGAGCGGAAAACATAGCAGGCATTGGCGACATCTGGATGCCAGAGCAGCGCGAGCCGCTCTTCCGGGCCATAGATCCCGGCTTCGACCAGAAGGTCAGGATCTCCAAGGAGGGAGGCATGGTCAACCTGGAGACTCTGGCCAAGGCCAATCCCCAGCTTGTGGTCTTGTGGTCGGTGGACTGGGACGATGATGTGACAAGGTCCATTGAGGAGAACTTGAAAGTTCCCACCTACGGCGTTTTTATCGACAGCACCAGCGACCTGCATAGACAGGCCGAGGTCTTCGGTCAGATCATTGGAAATGAGAGTCGCGCCGCAGAGGTCATCGACATCATGACCGCTTACGAAAAGAAGGTCACCGATGTAACCACCAGCATGCTTGAGACGGACAAGCCCACAGTCTACTGGATGTGGGGAGACATCCTGGGCACAGCCGGCCTAAACAGCACTGCGAACGAGCTGATCGAAAAGGCCGGTGGTGTAAACGTCATGCAATACTGGAGCAATGAGACTAGGGCCATGGAGCATCCCAAGCTGAACTTAGAGTCCTTGGTGCAACTGAATCCTGATGTGATCTATATGTGGTACAACACCAATTTAGATCCGGATGATGTGATCAGCGGCAAGGACTTCGAGGGCTGGAAGGATATCAATGCCGTCAAGAACGGCAAAGTATTCGAGGTTCAAAATCCCCTGATCTTCGACTTCCATACACCGAGGTATCCCCTGGCCCTGATGATCATGGCCAAAGACGTCAACCCGGATAAGTTCCAGGATCTGGACCTGGACGCAGAGATAGACAATATGTTCGTGGATCTGTACTCTGTGCATTATCCCGGTTTCGCGGCGGCCTGAGTGTAACGCTGGATTGGTTGAGCCAGATGTACACCGGTCTAGGCAGATGGGTGAAGCTTCAGGGAGGGCTTCGCCAATCACTGCATTTTTTAACCAAAAGGAGCAGTCTGACGATTTTTGCTCTGCTGCTGCCTCTGCCTGCCTTATTGATCTCCATGAATATGGGCACCTATCCTGTCTCGGGGTTGGAGCTGGCAGAGATCATCTTTTCCCGGCTCATGGGCCACGATCTGGGGCTACCTGCTGTATACGATACCGTGGTATTCAACATCCGACTGCCCAGGGTCCTGCTGGCAATGCTGGTAGGTGCTGCTTTATCCATATCAGGCGCGACGTTGCAGGGAATTTTTCGAAATCCGCTGGTCAGTCCCTTCGTGCTGGGTCTGTCGTCTGGCGCTGCTTTCGGGGCAGCTCTGGCTATAGCTGTCTTCCCCTGGATGCCGCTGCAAATAGGAGCTTTTGCCTTCAGTCTCCTGGCGGTGGGATCAGCCTACTTGATGGCCCGGCGCAAGGGAGAGGTGCCGGTCATCTCGCTGGTTTTGGCAGGAGTGGTGGTATCGTCGGTCTTCGGAGCCCTTTTGGCTATTATCCAGTTTGCTGTAGATGCTCGCTCGCTGCAGAGCATAGTCTACTGGAATATGGGCACCCTCTCCACGGCCTCCTGGTCAAAGGTGGATATGGCGGCACCCTGGGTTTTGGTGGGCTGTTTGATACTCATCACTTTGCGTTGGAGGCTTAACGTGCTGGCTCTGGGTGAGGAGGAAGCGAGATCCGTGGGAATGAACCTGGAGGTGTACAAGTTCGTCTTCATAGTCACAGCCACTCTGGTAGCTTCAGCCGTGGTCGCCGTGGCGGGAATCATTGGCCTCGTGGGCCTGATTGTTCCCCACATGGTGCGCATGGTCTTCGGGCCGGATCATCGCATACTGATCCCCCTCTCGGCGACGGTGGGGGCATCTTTTCTGGTGCTGGTGGACGATGTAGCCCGGTCTGCCTTCAGCTTCGAGGTGCCGGTGGGGATTATCACCACTCTCTTGGGCGCTCCCGTTTTCATCTACCTTCTTAGGGTAACTCGGGCCGGGGGTTGGGAATGAACGCTGCCGAAGGCATAAGGGTTGAAGAGGTCAGCATGGCCTATGGCAGCTCTAGAATTCTGAATGAAATCTCTTTATCCATTCGTAAAGGATCGGTTGTCACAATAGTCGGGCCCAACGGCTGCGGCAAGACCACGCTTCTCAAGATCATCAATAACCTGCTGAAGCCCGATCAGGGCAGAGTTTTCGTGGAAGGAACAGATGTGAACTTGCTGCCGGCTCACCGTCTGGCCAGGATTATGGGCTACGTGCCGCAAGGGCATAAAATCTCCTTTCCCTTCAAGGTTCGTGATGTGGTGATAACGGGCAGGATGCCCTACATCCCTGCTTTCTCTTCTCCCAAGAGAGAGGATATGGAGAGAACCGAGCAGGCCCTATCTCTCACGGGAATAAGCGGCCTTGCAGACCATCCTTACTCTCAGATCAGCGGCGGAGAGAGGCAACTGGTGATGATTGCCCGGGCCATGGCCCAGCAGCCTTCCGTGCTTCTCCTGGATGAGCCCACCTCGTACCTGGACTTCAAGAATCAGATTTTGACCTTGAAGATGATCACGGAGATCTCCAGGAGCAAAGGGGTGACGGTAATCATGACGCTTCATGATCCCAATCACGCCCTGATGTTCTCGGACGAGGTGGTCCTTTTAAGAAAGCTTAATGGCAATCGGGTGGGAAATATGATCGCTTGCGGGCTTCCTCAGGAGGTGATGACACCTCAAAATATCATGGCTGCTTATGGGGTGGAGGTAGAGATCGTGGATGTGAAGGGTCGCAAACTCTTGATGCCTCTTTGATATGAATTATTTTTATTATGTTTTTTATAAGGGGCGTAATCTTTATACCTTATCCTTATATGTTGTCATGAATTAAGAAGAATTCTAAAAAAGGTGTCAAAAATGCGGTATAAAACTATTATTAAGAGATTATTTAGTGTGATTTTTTTTTTGCAAGCCTGATTCTGATTGCCTTGCACGCTAGCGCTCTGGCGTCAGAATCAGGAAATAGCTCTGAAACCATCACCGTGGTAGATTCCGCAGGCCGGTCGGTAGATCTGCCCTATCCAGTGCAAAACGTGGTCGTCTTGTGGAGCAATCCTGCCAAGGAGATGCGCGCTTTAGGAGTGGCGGACAGGATTGTGGGCATGGATCAGTCCACCCAAGATGAGGTTGATAAAGGAAAGCTCCCCGAGCTGGCTGGTGTGACTGTAGTGGGAACTCAGGAAGAGCCCAACTACGAGAAGATCGCCGAGAAAAAGCCGGATGTGGTCATCGCCCTCTCAGCTGGCTACCCGCCCGAACCGGATGAGATCTCCGCCAAGCTGGAGCCTTTCGGCATCCCCATAGTGGGGCTGGACTTTTACAGAACTGAGGTCTGGTTCCAGGAGATGGAGACGCTGGGCCGAATGCTGGACAAGGAGGCAGAAGCCCGGGAGTACATGGACTTTTTTTCTGGCTACTATGAACAGATCGATGAAACTCTGGCCACTATCCCCGATGCTGAGAGAAAGACGGTCTACTTTGAAGGAGCCAAGAAGTACCAGACCTATGGAGGGGCTGGCTATGGCAGTGGCGTTCCCAATGTCATTCGCTTTGCAGGGGGCAAAGACCTCTATCCGGAAAGGGCCGAGCTGGCTTTCGAGGTGAATGCTGAGGACGTAGCCGAGAGAAATCCGGATGTGATCTTCAAAGGAACGACACTGGGCTGGGCGGAGCAGAATGAAACCGCATTCAAAGGCTTGAGAGACGAGATCATGAGCCGCCCGGAGCTTGCCTCGACCAATGCCGTCAAGAACAATCAGGTCTATGTGATCAGCTTCGATGTAATTGGTGGTGCCAGCAAGAAGTTTGGGCCGGTCTTCCTGGCCAAGGCACTGTATCCGGAGAGTTTCCAGGACTTCGATCCGCTGGCATTTTTCCGGGAGTATTTGGAGAAATATCAGGGGCTGAAGTATCAGGGATTGTACTTCTACCCTTAGATTTTTAGAATTGAGGTGAAAACGATGAACTTAAAAATTCCACAAAAGAAGATTTGCCTACTCTCAGTCTTTTTCATTTTGGCCATAACCGGCATTGCCTGGGGACAGGCATCATCTGGAGACCACGCATCCAGTTCTACAATCACTATAACCGACTCTGCCGGGAGGAATGTGGAGATACCTTATCCGGTTAAGAGCATAGTCGCTCTGAATGGAAACGTCCCAGAGGAGATGATAGCCCTGGGAGCATGGGATAAGATCGCTGGAATCGACATCAGTGCCAAGAAAAAGGTGGAAGAGGGTCTTTATCCCAATCTTAAAGACGTTCCCGCAGTGGGATCCTACGATGATCCTAACTACGAGCTCATAGCTCAACTGAAGCCCGATGTGGTCATCCAGTGGGCTAGCTGGCCACCTCATCCCGATGAAGTGGCGAAAAAGCTTGAGCCCTTCGGCATTTCTGTAGTCGCCCTCGACCTCTATAGAATGGAAATATACACATCCGAGGTTGAGCTCCTGGGAAGAATGCTAGGCTGTGAGGAGAAGGCCTATGAGTACATCTCCTTCATTCAAGATCAATATAATGCATTAAACGAGACGCTTGCGCAAATACCTGAATCAGAAAGAAAGTCGGTCTACTTCGAGGGCGTCAAATACTATACGACCTATGGAGGTGCTGGTTACGGTGCTGGAATACCGGGAATGATCCGCGCCGGAGGTGGCAAAGACCTTTATTACGATCAGGAGGCCCAAGTTTTCACTGTTAACCCGGAGGATGTTTCGAAGAGAAATCCCGATTTCATCTTCAAGGGCATCGAAGAGCCGCGGGGATACTTCATGGAGAACAACAGCATCCTGAAGGATCTCTCTAATAATGTATCCCGCCGTGTTGAGCTGGCCAATACCAATGCTGTTAGAGACGGCAATGTCTACGCCATAAGTTTTGATGGCACAGCCGGACTTAGAAAGAAGTTCGGTCCGTTGTTTATTGCCAAGGCGCTTTACCCGGAAGAGTTTCCGGAACTCAATCCTGAGGCTTTCTTGCTGGAATATCTAGAGGAATATCTGGGCCTGCCACCGCAGGGACATTATATTTACCCTCCAATTTAATTTATTAATTATGGGGATGATTTTATGGACACTAATTACACTCTATCCGACTGGAGTTCGGCAGAGGGAGCATCCACCTCCGAGGGATTCATAAGGCCGCTTCTTGCCTCGTCCTATGTATCCCTGGCCTTGCTGGAGATTGCTCCCGGTGAGGAGGTAATTCCTCATAAGCATCAAGGACTTCCCTACTTTGAGGTTATCCTCTGCATCGTGGAAGGGCAGCTTGAGGTCGTTGCCGGATTGGAAAGAATAACAACAGACCCTGGAATGTGCATCATGGTGGATCCCGACGATAGTGGCTGGATAAACAGGACAAATAAGACAGTCAAGGCTCTTATTATCCATGCACCGCCTCCTGCCTGGAATTCGGCCCAGGAATTTCGAGAAAGGCTGATGGGAAGGCCGGGCACCAGAGAATGAAAGCGATTCTCATTGCGGGGCTACTATGACATACTCCGAAAACATAGGGTCTGGAAGGATCTCATGGACAGGTATCAGGATTATAGAAAATGCCGCAGATCCTGGAAGAAATTCAAGTGTGGATACTCTGGAAGGCAGAATCGGGCCATTGCTGAAAGGCGACGGCTCCCAGGCCCATTTCATCGAGATGCCTGGCTATCTCTACTGTCAGGAGCATCCTCATCCCACAGAGAGCATAATCTTCACCGTAAAGGGGAACTGGGTGCTGTGCAGCTCCTGCCGCCGCCAGCTCATGCGGCCCGGGTCTCTCTTCTGGTTTAAGGCAGGAACGCCTACCGGTTACGAGGTGCCTTTCCCCGAGCCGGCCTTCATTCTCATCTTTAAGGGCGACCGAGACGAGAAGGACGATGAGGGCTTTCTCGAATACCTGTGCGGCTTGAAGGTGCGTTTAGAGAGGGACCATGAAGAGGGCACGCCCTTTAAGCTGAGCGAACTCTCTCCTGAACATCCGGCAAGGGTCTTTGCACGTGGTCTTGGGGCGGAGGGGGCATGATCTTACATGGCGAACAAAACAAAAAGGGCTTCTCTGTGAAGGAGGTCTCAACTGACAAATCAAAAAATGATTGCAAGGGAGCTTACCAGCATTTCATCGCCCGAAAGATGCTCTTCCTGGGCGTCTGTCTGGCCATTCTTTTCTTTCTCATACTGCTCTCTGCTTCTATTGGCGGAACTACCAAAGGCCCTTCTGAGGTTTTGCAGGCAGTAGCCGCCCGCTTTCTCCCTGTGGAGAGCGATCCCTTCGTCATGAGCATTGTCTGGCATCTTCGCCTGCCTCGCGTCTTTTTAGGCATAGCAGCTGGCATAGGCCTTGCCATATCTGGCGCAGCCATGCAGGGCGTGACCAGAAATCCTCTGGTCAGTCCTTTCACGGTTGGAATCTCTTCTGCGGCAGCCTTCGGGGCGTCAATGGCCATAATGTTCGGCGTGGGATATGCAGGCACCGGGACATACATAATCATATTGAGCGCCTTTGCCGCGGCTTTGGGCTGCGCTCTGCTCGTCTTCGGCCTGACCCGGTTGAAGAGGCCCTCCCCCGAGACTCTCGTCCTGGCGGGTATCGCTCTTACCTACTTCTTCGGCAGCCTTACGGCTATTTTACAGTTCTTTGCCAATGAGCAGCAGCTCAATGCTATGGTCAACTGGACCTTCGGCACTCTCTCTGGGGCAGATTGGGATAAGGTGGCAATTGTCTTCGCCGTGTTGCTTCTTTGCGTGCCCTTCTTGATCCGCATCTCCTGGGATCTAAATGCCATGTTCTCCGGAGGCGAAGAGACCGCAAGGAGCCTGGGAATCAATACCTCAAGGGTTAGGACGCTGGCTCTCTTAATCTCGTCTCTAATTTCGGCCAGCATCATCTGCTTTACGGGAATAATCGGATTCGTGGGCCTGGTCGCGCCTCACCTGGCTCGCATGGCCATCGGCGAAGACCATCGCTTTTTGCTGCCAGGTTCCTGTCTTGTGGGTGCCATTCTTATGGTGGGTGCTGATATCGTGGGCCGAACTGCCATGGACCCCATCATCCTGCCCATCGGCATAGTGATATCTTTCGTAGGTGTGCCCATGTTTCTCTATCTGATGATGACCAGGGACACGCATTGGGCATAGGGGATGAGTCGAAAATGAAAGAACAAGAGATAATCTTTGATAGCGATGGTCTGAGGCTGGCAGGCGTGCTCAGAATCCCTGAGCAAGGGCTGGCATTTCCCGCCGTTCTTCTTGTGCATGGCTCCATGGAGCAGGACCGGGACGGAAACCTTCTGGCCAAGAGAGACGGAAAGCCGGCCTACAAGAAGAACTTCTTCTTAGAGATTGCAAGAAGGCTATGTGCAGCGGGCTATGCCGCCTTCTCTTGGGACCGGCGCGGCTGCGGCAAGAGCGAGGGGCAGGCGGGGGATGTCTTTGCTCAGGCCAGGGATGCAATTGCAGCCCTGCATGCTTTGCAAGGCCAGGAGGAGATAGATTCGCAAAGAATAGCGGTTCTTGGCCAGAGTGCTGGAGTCTACACCGCCTGTCTGCTGGCCCAGGAGGAGAGCGGGCCTAAAGCCTACATTTTACAGGGCGGGCTGTACCGGGATTACGGGGAGATGATGGCCTTCAACTATGTGAGGGTGGCAAGATACGCAGCAAGCAGCCCAGGTAACCTGGCCTGGGTTGAGGAGAATGATCTGTGCAGCCTGCTGATCGGCCTGAACTTGGATCAAATCAAAAGGGAGGCCAAAGAAGGAAAAAGGGAGCACGATCTGGTTTACAAAGGCAGAATCTGGAAATTCTATCATGATCCCACTTGCTATCTTCCTGAGAATGCCCCATCCAGGCAGTTCAAGTATATCGATAAGCCTGCTTTCATCATACATGGTGAATGCGACCTCAATGTGCCCGTGCAGGATGCTGCATCCATCCGAAATGAACTTATCAAAAACGGCAACAAACAGGTGGGTCTGGTTATAATACCCGGTGCGGATCACAGCTTTCAGGAGGCTGCTGGCAGTGAGGATCAACGCTACAAAGAGCGCATGTCACTGGAGAGCTTTCGCAGGCCCTTTTGCGATGCCTACTTCCGGGCGCTTGAGGACTTTTTGAGGAAAGCACTCTGATAAAAATTGATCATTGATGCTCATTCAGCTGCAAATTTCATTGGGATCGATCTATGTTGCATCCTAGAATTAAATGCCAGGTCGATCCTCTCAAGAGCTTTTATGGCAGGCATGCGTCTTACCAATAAGGACGGTTTGCCTAATTTTTCAAAGCATACCTGAAATGCAAAGATGGAGTGGATCGGATCGACCCGACGTAAATTGTAGTTAATATTTCATAATTATAAGCTTTTTGGTAATACGAAATTCTAAAACATTGGATCAATTCATGCAAATCTATTTGTACGCTCCGGTCTTATTCAATTCTATTGTTATCAGAAGCTCCACTAAAAGACCGGATGGGCACTACATAAGGTCTGCCCGAGACGTTTATCACGGCAGCCTCAATTGCAAAGACATTAGCCATGTTTTCGGCGTTGAGCAACAAACCGGGGGCGCCTTGGGCATAGATCTTTCCCTTGACAAGCATGGCCAGCCTGTCTCCATCACCTCCAGTTGGGGCCTCATGTCCAGATTGGAAGTCGGCTCGTCCAGGAGGAGCACGGCGGGCTCTTGCGCTAGTGCGCGAGCAATGAGCACTTTTTGCTTCTGCCCCCGGAAAGCTGGGAAAAGTCTCTCATGGCCAGGTCTTCTAGGTGCAAGAGCTCCAGGATCCCGGCCACCTTCTCCAGGTCGGCGTCAGAGACCTGCCAGCTTATATGGGGCTTTCTGCCCATGAGCACCGTATCGAAGACCGTTGTGGACAGGGTGCTGGAGTTGCTCTGGGGAACGTAGCCGATAGTCCTGGCGATCTCCAGCCGGCTCAAGCTCGCGATGTTCCTTCCGTCCAGAAAGATGCTGCCTTTGGGCTTTAAAATACGGTCGATGCACTTGATGAGCGTTGTCTTTCCCGAACCGTTGGGCCCCACCAGGCTTACAATCTCGGAAGTCCCAATAGCCAGATTGACATCATCGAGAATTTTATGGCTGCTATAGTTGAATGACAGGCTTTTAATCTCGATCTTTACCAAATTGTATCTCTTCTCCCACTATCAGTCCATGATCCGGCTTCGCTAGCATGCGGATATACTGATCCCCACCTCGCACGCCAATTGCAGGAATCTCTTCCTCTGCGGTGGCACTCTCCAGCACCAGTAGGCTCTTATTATTCTGAGAAGTGAGGCTGTTGGTATCATAGTCATCTTTGCTGAGAAGTATGGCGGTGACGAGGTCAAACCCTCTAACGCAAGAGCTTTCTCTGATATCTGTGATCATCAGCGAGGTCATATCATTGCAGCTCCAATCTGTATGATCTCTATTGTTTTTTTCAGAAGAGGAGTCCGGCCTGGCAGTTGGCCGGAGCCCGAACGACTGGTAGACGACGGTAAAGGAGGTCAACCACTTCATGTCGCCATTCTTCAGCTTATAATCTTATTAGTTAATAAGCTTTTTGTTTTTAGTAGTACTAAGCAGGAGATATATCGTCCAAGAGAGGTCAGCGGCTACGATTCATGGCAAAAGAAGAACTGGATCTAATTAAATAAAATTTCATATCTCTCTGTTTTCTGGTGTTAACTTCCATGCGCAACAATTTAATACGTAATATCCTACCTGCTAAATAGGATTTAGGCTAATTGGGAGCTATTTTATCATGAACCACGCAGCAGGCGGATGCAGATACACTGGCATAAACAGGGATTATTCCATTGAGGATCTGGCGGCATTTCACGGCCACCTCGGTCCTTACATAGTCATGGGCTACAGGATAGGCAGATACGTCCGGCAGCATTTCTGCAGCGACCCTTTCCAGATGAAGGGCACTGTATTCTGCAAAGGTGTACCCCCCCAATCGTGTCTGGCCGACGGTATACAGATCGGCAGCGGCTGCACGCTTGGCAAGAGGAACATAGAGATCATTGCCAGCGGTGAGATTCTGTGCGAGTTTGCGTGTGGCGAGAGAAAAATGGTCCTAAAGCCCAGGCAAATCAGTTTCCCGCCCCAGGGCAGCGACAATTACAGCCTGCTCATCGAGAAGCTGGCTGAGGATATGTACGGCATGCCCGATTCAGAGCTCTTCACCACCGGCACAGGCTAGTCGCCAGGGTGTGCGGCATTGAGCGTCATCGATCTGTTAGGCATCTACACGGCATACGAGGGTGGCGATAAGCCTGTTATTAAGGACCTGTCGCTTAGTGTGGATAGGGGTGAATATGTAGTCATAGGCGGCCCAAACAGCGCCGGCAAGACGACACTTCTGGAGTCGATAAACGGCCTGGTCAAGATCACGCACGGCAGCGCAACAGTCTGCGGCCTGGATGTGGCTCGCTTTGCCGATACAGTGAGAACGAGGGTGGGCTACGTTATACAGAATTTCTATTTTGATCCTTTCACACCCTTCACGGTGGAGCAGGTGGTGATGATGGGGCGCTTTGGCCGTTTGGGGCTGATGAACCGTCCTGCAAGAGCCGATTACGATGCCGTCCAAAGAGCCATTGCTCTGGTGGGCATTGAGGATCTGGCCCATAAGAGCATCGGCACGCTTAGCGGTGGCCAGCAGCAAAAAGCCATGATCGCCCACAACATCGCCAAGGAACCGGAGGTTATGATGCTGGACGAGCCGTTCAGCAATCTAGATTTCCATGCTCGAGAATATCTGCAGGGCGTACTGAAAGAGTTAGTGAGGACCGGAATTCCCATTCTCATGGTAGCACATGCTTTCGACGGGCTTCCTGACATACGTATTCGCCTGGTGGTCATGAACGGGGGAAAGATTACCTATGATCGGGATTGCACGGCAGGAGAGGTAGATGGCATCATCAGGAAAGAGTGCAAGGTGAACGGAAAGTGCTAGAGCCGTTGATACAAAATAACGTAGTCTGCCATGCCCTTGAGGCCATGATATTTGCCTCCATCGCTTGCAGTATTCTTGGCGTCATAATTTCCCGCATGAACCTCTCTTCCATCGGCTTTACCATGTCACATGCCGCTTTTGCCGGAGCTGCCATCGGCATGTTCCTGGAGAGAAATGCGCAAGTGGCAGCAGTTGTTTTCAGCATGGCTGTGGCGGCTCTGATAGGGCCGGTGAGTGACAAAGCCAAGATGGCGGCAGATGCGACTTTAGGCGTGCTTTTTGCCATGTCCATGGCGGTTGCTATTTTTTTAATCTCTTACATGGAGTACATGGGCAAAGGCCTCTCTGCGAGCGCTCTGCTCTTTGGTGACGTCATCTCGCTTTACAGGGAGGAGATCTATGCGCTGGCGGCGGTCTGCTGCCTTACCATAGTATTTGTTCTGGCATTTTACAAGGAGGTCTCCGCCATCATGTTCAACATGAAGATAGCCGAGGCGGCCGGCGTTCGCGTCAAGCTCGTTTATTACATGCTTTTATTCATAGTTGCCCTCTCGGTGGCGCTCAGCCTCAACATCGTGGGAGGTCTGCTGATATTCGTACTGCTCGTGACGCCTGCATCCATCGCCAATCAATTCTGCTTTAACTTAAAGAGCATGTTCATTGCAGCGCCGCTGGTAGCTCTGTCTGTGAGCGCTATTGGTGTCTGGGCCGGTTTTGAGTTTACGCTGCCTATCGTGCCCCTGGTGGCTTTGCTGCTCACTGGAGTATTTGCATTATCTGTGATGCTGTCTTTTAAAAGAAGGATAAGTAAAAAGAGATATTGAATTTCTCGCGTGTAGTAATGTTTCATAATCCGGCTGGATTTTTTCCGGATGCTTATTCATGTTCTCGTTCAATTAAATATGAAATCTTAAAGATAATTCAGTTAATAGTAGTAAGATTTAAATATTTAGTATTACTAATTGCAATTTATGAAAGGAATTCAATCTTCTAGCCTAGCTATATTAATGCTGGCGATCTTCCTAATCCCTGTCGCCTGTGCAGAAACAGCACCGTTAACGCTCAAAGTCGTGTGCACTACCAGTGTGTTAATGGACCCGGCAACGTACATTGGTGGTGATAGGGTCGAGGCGATCACCATCGCTGACCCGACCCTATGCCCGCATCTGCAGGCAGACATCATTCCAAATCGCATTCAGCTCAACATGGATTTCATCAAGAACGCCGACATGTTCATGGCATATAACGATAGCAATGACCAAAGATATAATATGCCTGCTGTTAATGATTTTATGAACGCCAACAACTACGGGCCTTTTGTTTGGAGTACCGTTTCCAATCCATCTCGAGAATGGAACACGCCGACCAACTCAAAGCAGCTGGCTGCTGAGGTAAGGGGCTGGCTGGCAGACAAAGACCCGGCCAATAAAACATACTACGAGCAGCGGTATAATGACTATGTGTTGAGCTTTGATGCTGCTGAGCCTACTGAGGCGGAGAAGAAGCAGCTCAACGAGACACAGGTTGTGGTTATGCTCTGGCAAAAAGACCCAGTGCAAAACTGGCTGGGCATGAAAGTTATCAATTTCTTTGCGCCTGAGTTTGCCTTGAACGGAAGCAAGACGGCGGCCAAGATTGTGGACGACATCAACGCCAA
>JAFGNK010000154.1 GCA_016927055.1 Methanotrichaceae archaeon
ACATCTTTCACACGGAGAGTTTTGAAATAACTCCCGTATGATTTGCGCTCTGCCTTATCATGGGCCATTCAAGTTCCCCATAATTCTGAGAGATTCTCCAGACATATATGCCCCCGTCATCAGATCCCACGATCATCTCCAGGGATCCGTCCCCTTCCAAATCGCCGAGGGTTGGTGCCGTATGAACATCATCCATAGTGACTTTAGGGAAATTTACCACTTCACTTCCATCCAGCTTCCAAGCGTGAATCCTGTTATCGGTCGAACCACCCAGGATCTCCTGCATTCCATCGCCATTAATATCGCCCAATGTGATGTGCCTTATATACCCGCCGGTCTGAATAGGAAAACCAGGAAGATCGGAACCATTGCACTGCCAGACATATAGCCTTCCATCATGCGAGCCGACTGCTATTTCCAATCTTCCGTCCCCATTGATGTCCCCGATCGTGATAAAGCTGTCTCCAAGCCAGCCACCGGCTTTGACGGGAAATCCTGGCATATCTTTGCCTTCCGCGGTTAGAACGTAAACTTCATTGCCCGCTGCTATCACAATCTCCAAAACTCCATCACTGTTTAAGTCGCCAATGGCCGGAGAAGAATATCCAATATAGCTGCCTTGCAGATCATTAAGAGATGGCACCTTGAGACGCACCGGGAAGCCAGGAATATTCGATCCCTTCCCATCAATTGCATAAACCAGGCCTGTATACAGATTATATTCACTCCCATAAGCCTCATACAATAACCGCTCAACTTCGTTCTCTTCTTTAGTAGATCCTATAACGACATCGAGCTTGCCATCTCCGTTCAGATCGGCAAGAGCTGGAGACGACCAAATATTTCCGCCGGTAATTATGGGAAAGCCGCAGACAGAAGCTCCATTTCCTTCAAAGGCATAGATACCCGTATCTGTGGAACCGACAACGATTTCCAGATTTCCGTCACCATCGATATCGCCCAAAGCGGGAGAGGATGCTATCCAATCGGCAGTCATCCGGGGAAATCCAGCCAGCATCGACCCGGTGCTGTTCCAGGCATATAGCATCCCATCATCAGATCCCGCCACGATCTCTAGAACTCCGTCGCCATTCAGATCGCCAAGAGCCGGTGAGGATCTGATGTAGTCTTTAGCTTTCACTGGAAATCCAGGTAGCTCTGTAGCATTCTTCCCCCAGACATAGATTTTGCCTTCATTTGAACCTATTACTATTTCCAGAGATCCGTCTCGGTCTATATCGCCTAAAGCTGCGGAGGACCAGATCTCTTTGCTGGTCCTTTGGGGAAAGCCTTTGATGCACTGATCCATAGTATCGTTAATGGGAATTATTTTAAAATTTTTGGCAAACTCTTCGAAGTAGATTACATTAGCTTTCTTGAAGTCCGATTCAGCTGCAGCGCATGTAATTCTGTAATTGAGATCATCCTGCTTAACAAAAATATCTCTTATCTTTACCGTATCATTTTCCTTTTCCAGAAGGTACTCCTTGACTAATGCTTCCTTCCCATCGATTTCTTTTTTATCGCTATTCAAGATTTCAAATCTATCTGCATCTACGCTATATACTCCCTCAGCTCTTGATGCTATGTCCTCAGAGGGAAGTCCATGGCTCTCTGAGACGCTGACGGTTATTCCGATAAATTGTCCTGAAAACACAACCACTGGATTTTCTATGCCATTAGTATCAATATATTCGGTTTTGACAGTCAATTCCCGTGGGTACTGCACTGAGAATCCATATTCAAGATTTGAAAACCTTTCATCCTGGGCATTGACAGGAACAAAGAATATAAGAGGTCCCAGTATTACGATCAACGCGAATATTTTCATTATATACCCCCATATGGCTCTTTTATAGAGTCTACATTCACCAATCCATACCCATAGGCATAATCCGGCCCTTTCGGACCCAAATCTATGCAACTGGCCATAAGAGCAGCCTTGATTTCCGAAAAGCTGGCGCTGCCGTACTTCTCCAAAACCAGCGCCGTACAACCAGCAATGTAGGGTGCTGAAGAAGAGGTACCTATGAACCTCTCCGGCCAGTACGACATCGTACTTACATTGTCTGGAGCCACGAGATCCGGTTTTAGCTTTCCATTCCTGGTTGGTCCTCGAGAGCTGGAATTTTCTATCTTCAAAGTGAATATATCTACTGCTCCCGTCGTTATCACGTCTTCTGAGCAGGAGATAATCCCCAGGCTTCCGTTTTGCACATTGTACTCATTTAGACGATGGGATGAAAAGAGTTGAAAGGATGTAATGTCGTTATCTGCTTTATATTTTTTTATGGCTATCTGGTAGATGCCGTCTGTGGGAGCTATCATGGAAATGAATTCAGCTGGTTTATGTCCGAAATAGCCCTGTTGAGGGTTGTTCGAAGACGAATATGTATTGTCCGGGGCATAAAGATATAAGTCGTAATCATATTGCGCACGGTGCCAGTCTTCATCCCAGTTCAGCCAAATCCGGACTAGCTCCCCCCTCTTGGCGCTGAGGTTAATAGACTCATCATTCTCGGCAAAGTCGCAATAGTTATCTAGGTCGCGATCTTTAAATGTACCCGACCAGTGTCTTTCTGCAAAGTTGCCTGCTGAGTTGACCCAGATGGTTCCGCTTGAGGTAACATTCCTTACAGCTTTGTTGACATCATCTTCTTCATTGAACAAACCAAGACGAAAATCCAGAGAACATGAGATTACATCTATTTTTTGGCCAAGCTTCATAATATTTTCCATAGCTATTATGAAATCTTGCTCAGTCTCACCTATGTCTATTAAATACATCGTTACATTTGGTGCCACATCTTTGACCAATTCCGCACATGCTGTACCATGTCTCTCGGCAGGAGTATAGGCAGAACCTGAAGTTATCACTAGTTTTTCCGGCAATTCTCTATTAATTGAAAAATCTCGATAAAATTCTGAATCCAGAACAGCCACGACGATACCATCACCATCAAAGCCCTGATTTCGATATGTGCAGATTCCCATGAGGTCACTGGTACAATTGGCGGCCTCAGAAATGACCTCAATGCCATCCCTATAATGTCGTCTTGGCAAGCTGATATAACTTACATAAGGAAGATCACGGATGGAAATCAGTCTATTTTTATAGATTTTAGCCTCAATGACGCCCTCCCGGGATGCTCTAATATCCTCAATAAGTGGATAAAGATCCTCGATTTTTGTGCAACCTTCTTTGAGGTAGATATCGATTAGTAGTGTATTTGTGCCATCATTTATTAGTGATATATCTTCGGAGGGACTGGGATTTTCTTTTCTGCATATCGAGGTAAGATAATAATCCAATTTAGGATCTTTGTGTGGTTTGGATATTGTATCCACATAATTGCCGTTTAAGTCATTAAATGAATAGGCGGCATTCGATCCACTCACCATAGTATTTACAGACAGAATTGAAAGAAAGGCGAATATAAAAACGATCAATGATATCTCGACGGGATTGATAATAATTATTCCTCACCTATTATTAGCCAAATGATCGATATAAGCTTTTCTTTAAAGCTATTCCTATCCAATTTATGCTCGAGATAATTATGCAGACGGCCAAATTGCCTTTAGTCAAATCATGGAAGCCCACCTGCCTCTTTTGAGATACATAGCGATAAATGCGACTTACCTATTCAAAACCGGCTAAGTGCAGGATCACATTTATATTTCAATGAACCATTTGACTCTATTGCAAGTGAGTGAGTGCAAGTGAGTGAGGCGCAAAGATGAGATGGATGCTTTATGCGATGCTGATGGTTACAGCTTGCATTGCCGCCAATGTGGCTGCTACTGGCACAAGTGAGGCTGCTGCCCAGGACACATCGACAAATGATAGATTGGCTCAGAACTTTGCTGAGCATTCCTGGATATTTGTCAACGGCTACCTGGAAGAGTCGAGAATCCTGCAGACCAGGGCGGGCTTTAATGGCCAGAAGATCGTCCTGGGCACGAGTGGAAGTGGAATGGCCACCAGAACCATAGATTCGGAGGTCTACAGGGACTCGAATAGAGATGAAGCATCCCTCACCATCTCTGCCAATTATGATTATCGGCCCTACACACCACCACTCACACAAAGCGACCTTCGAAATGCTCTGTGCGCCAAGAATTACGAGGTGGGCTCGGTCATATCAGAGACCTACAACATCGACAAAGATCTCATAAAGGATACTAAGATCTACCAGAACGACAGCTTCTCCGTTTATGAGATAAGTTCCGAGATCCAGGGGACGGCCAGAATCGGCCAACGGGTGCAGAAGAATGCCAAGACTGTGCCATCCCTTATAATGGGCGGAACGTATATGGGATATGCACAGATAAGGTCGGAAACGGTTGTGGGAAATACCTCTGTTTTGACCTTACCTTGCCCGTGAAGAGGACAATTGGGCCGATTTCGACCCAATATAATTTAGATGTGAATATAACGTTTATTATGATTTTAAACAATTTTTAAAATCATTCTCGCTAAAGCGAAAAGGGCCAGAAAGAACGCTTTTAGATCACAGCCGCTGCATGAGCGGAGGCGACCGCCTCTCGCATATCTTTTAAGTCTTCGGAATAATGCAGGTGGCTCATGCACCGGCAATCGGTGCAGCCGAAGCCCGGCACGGGCGCGAGCCGCTTTGCGATAGCCTCCGCGATGTCGCACTCCAGATTTAAAGTGGTTTTGGTGATGAACACATCAAGGAAGCAGGCATGGGGCAAGAGATAGTCTATGTGCCACCGTCGTGTTTTATTAATGCCTTTCCATACCTGCATGTGGCGATCCACGCGCTTTAGGCCGCCTGCACCTCGCGCCGAGCCGGTGTAAGAATAGTACCCCTGAGCAAAGTCCATGACGCCCAGGGATCCGATCATTATCTGCCCGGCCTGGGGTAATGAAAGGATAAGGGTATAAATTCCCGGCTCATTGCTCTGCGGCGGCATGTTAGAACGCTTCGGATCGCGGCTATTTGAGCTTGATGCTTTGCTGAGGAATCGTGGAGGAACTATACGAGAGACATATTAAAGCAAGATTTTTCTAGTATGAAGGATCAAAGTAAGTTGGGGTGAAAATTAAGTGAAATTATTACTAGCAGCAACCTTAGTGCTCATGCTGTCAGTCATGGCTATTGCAGTACCGGATAGCCAGCAGCTTGGCCCTTACACTGTATCGTTTGACATAAATGCCAATTATCAGCCTCAGATCTTCCAGCCGATTGAAAATGAAATGGGCAATGCCTATCAAATGAATTTATTTGTCGACAATTCAACCTTTGCCGTAATCGGCATAACTGAGTACGCTGATCTAACAGATGCTACTTTGGCGGTTCACAAAAGCTTGATGCCAATGAATATGATTATCAGAGAGGGCCTCAACGCTACTAACGTTGAGGATATGACAATTGATGGAAAGAAAGGGTTTGTAGTTACTAGTATGCCTTTCGAAGCGGTAGCTGGAGCTCCGAGCATGGTCTATAGAGCAATGTACTGGCTGGACAGCCAGGATTGCGAATGTGGACCGGTATCTGTAGGCAAGACAAGTGTCATTGTTACCTCTACATTCCCGCAAGATGTAACAAACAGCTTGCTTTCCAGCCTGCAAATAGTGAAGGGCGAGGCAGCTGCCTCTGCAGCTGGCGGCCAGGTTCTGCCACCCGAATAAACATGATGTCGTAGCTGAGAAAAGAAGTAGCAGAAATGGTAACGGAAATAGGCATGAAAAGGCTTTTCCGTTGCCGTCTTTTTCCGCGATAAAGCTGATCGACCTCTATGCACCACTGCGTATGGATTATTTTCTTTTAGTTGTGTTGTTTTTTGCCAGGCCGGGCCTAAGGAGCAGAATGCAGCACATTTCGTTGTCCGGAAATGGGCGATAATTAGGATAGAAGGAATGGACTATTCGCCCAGAAGTTCGACAGACATCTACGACGCCCGGCCGGCACTGGTCCCGGGCATATACAATATCCGGTAAGGCAAACAGAGCTTAACTTGCGAGCAATAGCTACCTGGTATCCGATTGCTGATTGCTCAGGATTAGATTTGATACTCTGATCCCAATCAATCTGACCTTCCGGTTTCCTCTCAATAATGGCGAAATCAATCGCAGGGCACTGTTTTTTAGAATCGCTAAGTCATTTGTCGGAAAAGATAAGGATTTGGCGCGAGTGTGCGTGTCGAAGTGCTGATACCTGACCTTTACGGTGATCGTTTTAAATTTGAAACCATTGGCAATTACATCCTCATGCACCTCTTCTGCTAACCCATCCAGGATGCGTTGCATCAGCTCTGCGTCGTCAACATCCCTCTCAAAGGTGGTGTCTCTCCCTACCGACTTTGTTTCGTATTCCTCAATCACTTCACTATGATCGAAACCATTGGCGAATTCATGCAGCCTGGCCCCCCATACTCCAAAAAGTCGGGTTAGCATCTGAGGACTGGCACAGGCTAAATCTCCTATCGTCTCAATCTTCAGCTCCTTTAGCCTGCCTTCGGTCTTGGGCCCGACACCCGGCATCTTCCTGATTTTTAAAGGAAATAAAAATTCTTTTACATCTTCTTCTTTGACTGCGGTCAAACCATAGGGTTTCCTGTAATCGGAGCCAATCTTAGCCAACATTTTGCTGGGCGCAACACCTATTGAACAGGTTAAATTCTCTTTATCAAGAACCTCTTGCATCAGGTTCCTGGCCAGTTGCACAGCCTGGTCAAAATCTTCCACCTGGCTTGATACATCAAGATAAGCTTCGTCGATGCCTCCTTGCTCAAACTTATCCGCATGGATTTTTAAAATATTCATTATACTATTTGATGCCTTGATATAAAGATCAAAATGGGGACGGAGATAAATTCCCTTCGGGCATAGCTTCCAGGCTCGGGATATGGGCATAGCAGATCTTATGCCGTACTTTCTGGCTTCATAAGAGGCGCTGCTCACAACACCCCTTCCTTTGCCTCCTTTGGGGTCGGCCCCCACAATCAAAGGTTTTCCCTTCAATTCCGGATGTTCTCGAACTTCCACTGCCGGAAAGAAGGCATCTAGATCGACATGCAGTATTGCTCGCATCGCAGCTCTCTACTTTCTACCATTATCTCTGGGATATTGAACTTGTGATGAGATCATATTGATATCGGCCCTATATGAAAAATAAAGCTTTATCTCTTTGGGATGCATTTATTCTCCGACAACAGTTGCGACTAAAAAACCCATAAAAATCGCTATTACCAATCCAGGTGAAAAAATGAGTAAAGTCCTGATATCTATTGTCCTCATCATATCTTTGATGGGGTGTGTATTTGCATTGGATGGAAACGGTTTAGAGAAGCAACGGGGAGAAGCGAGAGCTGAGAAGCTATTTGAGCTTGGCCTTGGCCAGCCATGGGTAGGCGGCAATCCACCATCACCGAGCGCATCCGATTCCATCTATTCTCAATACTATTGGATTTCCAAGGGACCAGCACCCAAGAAGCATATTGAGACCCCCAAGAAGCATGTGGCAGTGGACAGCACACCTACCACGGTTTATTTCAGCCACCAGATGAAAGCCCTGCCATACTCTCAATATCAGAGCTATGCCAGCTACACAGGAGGAAACTCCTTATGGATACAGAGCTCTTCCAGCTGGTCCCAGTATG
>JAFGNK010000155.1 GCA_016927055.1 Methanotrichaceae archaeon
AGATAAACATCTGGAGAAATGCTTCAAAGGAATAAAGTAAATTTTTTATTATTATTTTTTTTATTTTGCCATTTCGTCATAGATATACCAATTGATAAGTGTTTTATCGGTTTCATTGAATCTCCTTTTAGATACTCCTTTTTCGAGATCTTTGTCAATTGCAGAGCGGAGAGATAGAGAAAGATCCAAGTCCAAAAGAGAGAGCTTGCAGGAGGGTGCAAGCCTCCTGCCAGATAGAGCCATTTATTCGAGCGAAGCATTGCCGACTCTCAGTTTTGCATACGTTGTAGCATGGTTGTTGGAGTTGTCGGGATCATACTCTCCACCGTAAACATATGCTGTATTGGATAATTGGGCTGCCCCTACCTCCGAGGGCGTTTGCACAGTGATGACAAGCTTGGCGCTGCGATATTTGGCCAGACCGCCCACATTCCAGATTTCCGAGTCGAAATCCCCCTGGTTGGCCTTTGAGGATATATAGGCGAGTTCAGGCGGCAGGAAATCCTCTACCGTCACATCGGTTGCACTATCTGGTCCTCTATTGGTTACCGTCAGCAGATAGTTCATCAATCCACCCGAAGGTGCAGGATTTGGCGAGGAGCTCATGGTCAGTACCAGGTCCGATTTGGCGAGCGGCTTAACGGGTACTACTATTACCAGGACCGGTTTTGAAATGGCTGATGAATCAAATTCATCCGTGGCCTTTGCCACCAGGTTGTAAACACCAGGCTTTACATCATTCCATTCAAAGGTATAGGGAGAAACATTTTCAATTCTACCGATGCTCTTTGAATTCGCAAAGAATTCCACAAAACTTACAGGAGTGCTGTCGATTACATCTGCCGTTATTATGATATTTGCGGGAGACGTAAATATTTCACCATCGGCGGGGCTAGTGATATCCACAGCAGGCTCTGATGGATTGACTGTTATTACAACTGGGAGCGACGTGCAGGTTTTTAAATAGTCATCTGTGGCTTTGGCAGATAAGGTGTAGGTGCCTGGAAAGAACTGCCCGATAAACGTTGCACCACAATTAGCATCGGCTTCATTGCATTCCACCAAGCCGTCAGGAAAATCAAATGATTCTAATGGAACCAGGCCATCAAAAAACTGAATTTCCGTTAAACCTTCCCCCGAAGCAGTGGCATGAATAGCTATCTCCGCTATTCCTTCAAGGGGATCGGCCGTGAATATTTCTCCATTATGGGGGCTGCGGATCCTGACGGAAGGGGGATGATAAAGCCGAAGTACATCAATTGCGACAGTAATATTCTGTTCCCCTCCTATTCCATCGTTAACGGAAATGATTATTGAGTCGTTGCCGGCATAATCCTTTTCCGGCACATAAATTAAACTAGGGCCTACTCCACTGACATTTCCGTGGCTGGGAGGGCTTACGATCCTGTAGTTTAGCAGGTCGCTATCTATGTTTTTTGCCGCCAGTCTAATGATGCTTGGTGTATCATTGCCGGTTATGATATTCTGAACCTCTGAAGAAGCAGCCTTGTCCTGGAGATCAAAGGCAATCTCAGCGATGTTTTGGGTACTCGGATAGACTGGGATATTCTGGCCGATGTCAGTTACCAGCGTTGATACGCTCTCTTCTTTTGCCAGCAAATTCCACTGTTGATCGCATATCCTATTACCATCGCTACATGACGTTTCATTGCCAGATGCAATGGTCAGGAATAGAGCCATGAGTAAGAAGATTTTGAATATGCCCCATGGCCCTTTAATTTCCAATCCCCTATTCATAATCAATCACCATATTTTCCTTAAGTGATAAGTTTAGACGGCATAAACATATAAATAACTTTGCGAGAAAAATTTTACTATTAACCTAATTGATTCTCAGGTGGGCTCGGCGCAGGTCCACGGCGCCTTTTGCAGAGGTGCTGCATACCAAAAGGATCTTTGCTGGAGGGCGATAGATCAAGGCGCGAAGATGCAAAGGTAAGTCATGGAAAGGCCTGGGGGAATACCAAGTGACAGCTTTTGGATTTATCGGCACTGGCCATCTGGGAAGCATGCTGGTCAAGAAGTTCGTAGAGACGGGGGCCATTGAGGCAGAGGAAATCCTGGCCAGCAATCGAACGCAAGAGAAGGTGCAGCGTCTGGCGAAGGCCACGGGCATCCGCCCGGCGAGTAGCCGTGTGGTGGCGGAACTATCCGATGTTATCTTCATCTGCGTTCGGCCCCTGGAGGTTAGAGACGTGCTCAGCGAACTGGCCTACCTGCTCGATTTCCAAAAGCTGGTCGTCTCTGTAGCTGCAGATGTCTCTTTAGAAAATATGGGTGCGCTCTGCCCGGCCCGCCTGGCTCGCGCCTTTCCCAGCATGGCCTCTGAGAAGCTGCAGGGTGCCACTCTGCTCGCTTTCGGGGACAATGCTACCAGGGAAGATCGGGGGCTCATTGTCGGTCTATTTCAAGCCATCGGCAAGGCTGAGGTGGTGGAGGAGAAGGATTTCGGCACTCTGGCCGATCTGACCAGCTGCGCTCCCGGCTACTTTGCAGCCCTCATGCGTGAGTTCGTGCTGGCGGCGGAGAGAAGAGAGATATCGGCTGAACTGGCAGAACGGCTCGTTAAGCAGACATTGCTCGGCACGGCTATGCTATTGGAGGAGGAGAGCTTTGCCGGGCTGATCAAGAGCGTGGCCACAAAGGGCGGCATCACAGAGGCAGGGGTGAAGGTCATCGAACGCGAGGCTCCGGGCATGTTCGACCAGCTTTTCCAAACTACACAGGCCAGGCACGAGCAGGTGATGAAGAATATAGAAGGGCAGAGATAACTGAATACCTTATCATGATTATAAAACTGGTGATTTTTAATATTCTTACTCTTTCATTCGAAAGGCTTAAATATTCGACCTATCACTAACTACAGGTTAGTAATGTTACGTAGATAATGCTCAAATAGCAACCGCAAAGGGTGTCAGCAGATATCAATAGCAGGATGGATGCCGAAATTCTGGAAAAAGGTTTTGGCAAAGGTATTAATTCCACAAATCCACCCAGAAGAACAGACTAAAAAATTACTTAAGCTTTACATGAACATATACCTTGGAGGATTTTGATGGCAGGAGAAATTACACTCAAAGTCATTGAAGCGCGTCCCACAGATGTCGGACGAGGCATCGCTCGCATAGATCCGGCTGTATTTAGCGAAATGGGCTGGCAGGCTGGAGATGTGGTCAGCATTCAGGGAAAGAAGAAGACTGCGGCACTGCTCTGGCCCGGCTACCCTGAAGACACGGGAACGGGCATCGTGCGCCTGGACGGCAACACCCGCCGAAACGCGGGCGTAAGCATAGACGACAGAGTGCCTGTGAGGATCACCCAGGCCGCAGCTGCTGAATCAGTGGTATTTGCCCCTACAGTGCCCCTGCGCATTACCGGCGCCGAGGCCTATTTGCAAAGATACATGGAAGGGCGGGTCATCACCAGAGGAGACATCATTGAGATCCCTGTCATGGGCAGGAAGATCGAGCTCATGGCCACGCGTGTCTCCCCTGCTAAGGAAGCGGCAGTTATCGGGGACAAGACCAGGATCGAGATGTCTGAGAAGCCTGCCAAGGAAGAGAAAGCGGGACCCCGCGTCACCTACGAGGACATCGGCGGCCTGTCTGCCGAGATCAAGAAGGTGCGGGAGATGATTGAGCTGCCCATGAAGCACCCGGAGCTCTTCGAGCGCCTGGGTGTAGAAGCTCCCAAGGGCGTGCTACTCTACGGCCCGCCGGGTACTGGCAAGACATTGCTCGCTAAGGCTCTGGCCTCCGAGACCAATGCTCACTTCGAGACTTTAAGCGGCCCGGAGATCATGTCCAAGTACTACGGCGAGTCTGAGGAGAAGCTGCGAAGCCTCTTCAAGACAGCGGAGGAGCAGGCGCCATCCATCATTCTCATCGATGAGATTGACTCCATCGCTCCCAAGAGAGAAGAGGTGACGGGCGAGGTGGAGCGGCGCGTAGTGGCTCAGATGCTGGCCCTCATGGATGGCATGGAGTCGCGCGGCAAAGTGGTGGTCATCGGCGCCACCAACCGGCCCGATTCTCTGGACCCTGCCTTGCGGCGCCCCGGCCGCTTCGACCGGGAGATTGAAATCGGCGTTCCCAACCGCCAGTCGCGTCTGGAGGTCCTGCAGATCCACACCCGAGGCATGCCTCTCTCCAAAGATGTGAACCAGGAGAAGCTGGCCGATGTGACGCACGGCTTCGTGGGTGCCGATCTGGCTGCTCTCGCTCGCGAGGCAGGCATGCGCGCCATCCGGCGGGTTTTGCCTGAAATCGACCTGGAGGTTGAATCCATTCCAGCCGAGACCCTGAACAAGATCGAGGTCAACAACGACGACTTCCTGGAGGCCTTGCGCGAGATGGAGCCATCTGCCATGCGTGAGGTCATGGTGGAGTCGCCCAATGTGCACTGGGATGAGATCGGCGGCCTTGCCGATGTCAAGCAACAGCTCGTCGAATCTGTGGAGTGGCCCCTGACCTATGCCAAGCTCTTCACTCACATGGATGCCAGGGCTCCCAAGGGCATACTGCTCTACGGCCCGCCCGGCACCGGCAAGACTATGCTGGCCAAGGCAGTGGCCACGGAGAGCCAGGCCAACTTCATCAGCATCAAAGGCCCGGAGTTTCTCAGCAAGTGGGTGGGCGAGTCGGAGAAGGCCGTGCGCGAGACCTTCAGGAAAGCCCGTCAGGCGGCCCCCTCTGTGATCTTCCTGGATGAGATAGACTCCATAGTCCCTGCCCGGGGCGGATCGACCAGCGACTCGCATGTCACCGAGAGGGTCATATCGCAGATCTTAACCGAGCTGGACGGCCTGGAGTCGCTCAACAGCGTCATAGTAATCGCAGCGACCAACCGGCCGGATATCATCGATTCGGCTCTGCTCAGGCCGGGCCGCTTTGACCGGCTCATCGAGATTGGTCTGCCGGATGAGATAGCTCGCCAGGAGATCCTCAAGATCCACACCGCTAAAAAGCCCCTGGCCGAGGATGTCAATATTGAGGATCTGGCCAAAAGGACAGACCAGTACTCCGGAGCCGATCTGGGCGCACTGGTGAGCGAGGCGGTAATGCTGGCCATCCGGGAGTGCGTGCTGGGCGGCAAGGCCAAGGAAGAGGCGCAGGTCTGCGAGTACAAGCTGGAGGCCAAGCACTTCGAGGAGGCCTTGAAGAAGGTCAAGCCCACCGCTTCGGAGATGGATATCTACAAGAGGTTTGGATCGGCCAAGGCGGCATAAGCGAGAAGGCCGGACATTTCCGACCTTCCCTGTTCATTTTTCATTTGTCGCGAACAAATTAAACAAAACCACAGAGACACAGAGTACGAAAATAAACCTCCTTGCCCACCACAAAGCGCACAAAGCTCACAAAGGACGCACAAAGACGATCAAAAGGGCATTGGAAAACTTTTTTACATCATAATATCATTTAAGCCACCATGAGTGATTATGCCAAGATAGTTCCCTGTTTGGATGTCAAGGTCGTGGAGGGCCAGCCATCTGTGGTCAAGGGCGTCAAGTTCGTAGACCTGAAGCGTCAGGGCGATCCGGTAGAGTTTGCAAAACGCTATCAAGAGCAGGGTGCAGATGAGCTGGTCTTTCTGGACATCACTGCTTCCCATGAGGGCAGAAAGACCATGGTGGAGGTGGCCAGGAAGGTCGCCGATGCGGTGGACATACCCTTTGCCGTGGGCGGGGGCATCGCCAGCCTGGAGGAGGCAAAGCAGATACTGGATGCCGGGACCGACAAAGTGGGCATCAACACCGCTGCCGTCAAGAATCCCGATTTTGTGAAGGAGGCCGCGGCAGCCTTGGGCTCAAAATGCATCACGCTGGCCGTGGATGCCCGGCGCAATGCCGACATCATCCCCGGCGTCAACGTCTACGAGATGGAGGACGGCAGCAAAGCCTGGTTTGAGCTGGTCATCTACGGCGGGAGAAAGCCCGTGGGAATCGATGCCATAGATTGGTGCCGCAAGATGGAGAACTATGGCGCAGGAGAGCTTTTGCCCACCAGCATGGACCGGGACGGGACCAATATCGGGTACGATCTTCCCCTCACCCGGGCCATCTGCGATGCGGTGAATATCCCGGTCATCGCCAGCGGCGGAGCTTCCACACCGGAGCATATCCTGGAAGCCTTCACAGTGGCCAAGGCCGACTCGGCTCTGGCGGCAGGGATGTTTCACCGGGGCGAGTACACTGTGGGCCAGGTGAAGGACTATCTTGAGACAAAAGGCATAAAAGTAAGAAGATGAAATCCTTACCTTATTTTTTGAGGATTCTTGTCAGGCTTTCTTTTCGCGTCCTGAGAAAATAAAGCTTCAGTTTCTCTCAGCCGCTTCTCTCTCTCCTGCCAGTTGGGTAAATAGGCAAAAAGGAAGCTCTTGAACACCGGACCGTGGCTGGGCGCAATTAGGTGAAGTACCTCGTGAACTATCACAAACTCACCGATATCTCGGGGCAATTGTAGCAGCTCATCATTGAGGGTGAGACGGCCCGAGGTGGACATGGACGCCCATTTTTGCGACATCTTTCGAATCTGGATCTGCGCCACCTTGACACCCACCCTTGCCGCCCACTGCCGGGCCGTCCATTTCATCTCCTCGGCATCATGCCATTGATCAATCATTCTCGTCGCAACCTCAGGAGGTCATCGGCTGTGTCCGTGAGCTTCTCCTTGCCCACTAGTGGCAGTATAAATTTATACAGTTTTGCCCTGAGCCTTTGCTCTTGTTTTTCATCCCATCGATAGTTTGGATAGCTCTCAAAGAGCGCATTTATCTCTTTGGCCTGATCGGGAACTATCTGCTTTGTTTCCGGCCTCAGAAGTGAAAAAATAGCAAAAGAATTCTCATCCAGTCCCAGGGAAATTCGCTGCCTGTCTGAGTTCAGGAAATCTTCAGCCAGGCCTTCAAAGCGAACCAGAGCTTCCTGGGTGGTGATCTGGCGGTCTTCATAGGCCTGGCGAAGGGCTTCGGCTCGCTCTCCGATCAGCCTTAAAACCGGATTGCTGCTTTCCTTCGAAGAGAGTGCAATGAGCTTTCTCAGGTTCAGCACCTTACTGGTATCGGATGTGCCGGAGGCCTTGAGGGCCTTCAGCTCTCTGGGTCCCAGCTCGTGAATTGCGCCTGGCGGCTGCAGAGCACCGCTGCTAGTGAATTTCTGTAGCAGCTCGCGGGTCTTGGCGGTGATCTCCCGGTCAACGTAGATATCGGTATAGGCGTTGAGAATCAGGGCATAGAGCCTGGCCAGGCTCTGATAATCCTGCATGTATGGCCTGAGAAAGGCATCAGGGGAGAGTATATCGTAGATGTTTTGCACCTGCTTGAAGAACCAGAAGAAGCTCTCCCGGGCATCTTTGTCCTGGAAATACAAAATGGCCTTTTCCTTGGATTTGTCATCCCATCCCCTCGATAGCTCCAGGTATTTGCTGGCCACGTCGCTCATGTAGGTATTGAATAGAGTCTTTAAGACCTCGATGTTCTTTATCACCGAGGTGACCACATCTGAGTCAAAAGCGAGCGCTTTTTCCAGCTTCTCGAATATGCCAACAAAGTCCAGAACAAAGCCGCAGGGTTTGATCAGGCCCTCCTCATCCTCGTAGGGGCGGTTGACCCTGGCGATGGCCTGCAAGAGGACATGGTCACGCATGGGCTTGTCCAGGTACATGCAGTAGAGGATGGGCGCATCAAAGCCGGTGAGAAGCTTCTGGGTTACTATTAGGATCTTGGGAAGCGAGCCCTTCTTCAGGAAATCCTTTCTGACCTTCTTCTCGCCTTCATCGCTGATATAGAATTTCTTCAGCTCCGGGCTGTCGTTGTGCAGAGGCGAGTAGACCACCTGAGAGTATTCCGGGGGAAGGTGTTTGTCCAGCTCCTCCTTGTAGGCAGCACAGGCGGGGCGGTCCACGGCTACCAGGAAGGCCTTGAAGCCAAGAGGCTCCACGTTCTCACGAAAATGGCGGGCCACGTAGCCGGCCACCTTGGCCACGCGATCTGGAGATTTGAGCATCTCCTTCAGCTCAATGGCCCGGTCAAGTATGGCGTTCAGCTCATCGATATCGCTCACGCCCTGGGCTGCGGCCAGGTCCAGAAATTCCCGTTCCAGGGTCTCCCGGTCCACCAGCAGGTCGGAGGGGGCGAGGGCGTAGTTGAGGCGGACAGTGGTTCCGTCATCGATGGATTCGGCTATGGAGTATTTGTCCAGGTAGCCCTGGGGGTCATCTACTCCGAAGACCTTGAAGGTGCCTTTGCCCTTGGAGAGCCGGTCGATGGGTGTGCCGGTAAAACCGATGTAGGTGGCGTTGGGCAGAGCTGCCAGCAGATAGTTGCCCAGGTCTCCGCCTGTAGTTCGATGCGCCTCGTCCACCAGCACGATCACGTTCTCGCGGGTGGTCATGTCGGCGGGGATGTCATCGAACTTGTGGATCATGGAGACCACCAGGCCCCGGAAGTCGGAGGAGAGAATCTTTTGTAGCTCACGTTTGGAGTTAGCAACCTTGGCCGAGCCAAGACCGTAGCCCACGATGTTTTTGAAGAGCTGGCTCTCCAGTTCAGTGCGGTCCACCAGCATGAGCACGGTGGGCTTTTCTACGTCTTCGCTGTGCGACTGGCGGAGAAGCCGGGAGGCGATGGTGATCATGGTGAGCGTCTTGCCGCTTCCCTGGGTGTGCCAGATCAGACCTCTCCTCTTTTCAGGGTCGCGAGAGCGCTCGATGACTTTTTCCACAGCGCGGGTCTGGTGCTGGCGCAGGATTATCTTGACCAGGTCGTCGTCTCTGGTCAAAAAGATGATGTAGTCTTGCAGAACCTTGAGGAACCGGCCCCGGTCAAAGAAGGTCTTGACGGTATGCTCGAAGTCGCCCTGCACCACATCTTTCCAGTTGAAGATGTTTTTTCTGCTGAGAGACCAGGTGGCACCGTAGAAGAATTTGATGAGCTGGGTGACCTCGAAGAGCTGGGGAGATATAAGCATCTCCGGGGTCTCGATATGGTAGCGCCGGATCTGGGATACGCCCTCGGCCAGGCAGTCCTTCTTCTCGGCGCTCTTGGTCTCGACCACAGCCACGGGCAAGCCATTGATGAGGAAGACGGCATCAGCACGGTTGGTGAAGGCTGCGCCCCGCTGGGTCCATTCCTCGGTCACCTGGAAGATGTTGTTCTCGGGATGATCAAAGTCGATGAGGCGCACATTTCTCTCCCGGTTCTCCTCAGGGACGAAGACGGACTGCTCGCCCCGCAGCCAGGTCAGGGCGTCTCTGTTGCCTTCGATGTTGGAGCGGAGCAGGCTCAGCTTGCGCAGGATCGCCTCTGCCCGG
>JAFGNK010000156.1 GCA_016927055.1 Methanotrichaceae archaeon
CTCTCCCGGCCGGGCCGGGATCCCAGAGCAGAGTTTGAGGCCTTTTGCTTTGCACCGGGAATCGAGAAGATGGAAGACCTGAAGACGGGAATGAAGCTACCCGGCATTGTCACCAATGTCACCGCCTTCGGGGCCTTCGTGGACATAGGCGTGCATCAGGATGGGCTGGTGCACATCAGCCAACTGCGTAAGGGCTATGTGAAGAATCCAGCCGACGTGGTCAAGGCCAGGCAGAAGGTCACCGTCAAGGTGCTGGATGTGGATTTGGCGAGGAAAAGGGTATCGCTCTCGATGAAAAGTTCAACCTGATCGAAATCCTTAAATATCGGCAAATGCTTACAATCTAATCGGCAAAAGTCGAAGCACCTCTTTTATTCCCTCCTACACTAAGACTTTTGCCTCCCTCCTAATTCATGATTTCATCCGATCTCCTTCGCCTGCGTTTTTCGTTCCCCGTTCCCCGCTCAGCAAAAGCTGTGCTCCGGCGGCAAAGGCAGCCTCGGCCTCTTCCTCTCTGCCCAGCACCTTGAGGGCCAGACCCTTGCTGTTCCAGGCCCTGGCATGCTCTGCATCGATCTCGATAGCTCTCTCAAAATTCTCGATCGCTTCTTCATATTGATCCAAACGGCGCAAAGCCTCGCCCCGGTTGTACCAGGCGTCCGCGTTTAATGGATCGATCTGCACTGCCCGGTCAAAGTGGGCCACCGCTTCATCATATCTGCGTAGCTTGGCCAAAGCGGCTCCCTTGTTGTTCCAGGCCTCGCCCCTTTCCGGCTGCAGGGCAATGGACCGGCCAAAAGAATCCAGTGCCGCCTCAAAGTCGCCCATATTTCCCAGAGCTGCACCCCGATTGCTCCACACCCTGGCCCCACCAGGATTCAGCTCAAGGGCTTTGTCGTAATAATCGACGGCCTCACGGTACTTTCCCAGCCGGTCCAGAACCACGCCCTTGTTGTACCAGGCCCTCACATAGCTGGGATTCGTGAGTATGATCTCGTCGAAGAAGGCTATGGCCTCATCATATCTCTTCTGTCTATAGAAGACAACGCCTTTATTATTCCGGGCATCTGTGTACTGCGGGTCTATCTGCAGGGCAGCATCAAAGGATTCAAGGGCCTGTTCATGCCTGTCCAGACGGCAGAAGGCCAGACCTCTGCGGTTGTACAATTCTGTATTCTCCTGATCCTGCTCGATGGCTTTATCATAAAATGAGATGGCTTCCTCGAATTGGCCATCCTGGTATAGTTCATCGGCTTTTTCCGCCCAGGAAATAGCATCCATATCAGCATCTCCAATTGGGGTAAGACAATAAAATCCTCATGGGTGGCCTTAGGTTATAGCTATTTCTTTGCTAATCCTTTGTGGCTTTGTGCCTTTTTGGCTTGTAGATCAAATTCCCGTCCAACCCATCAACTGCTCCACCGCCAAGTTTCCAAGCCTCCCCGGCGTTGAGAGGCCCCCGCTCCCTTGCGCGCGTAACACCCGCGCGCGGCACCCCGGAAGAACAGCTCGCAAGAACTCATCCAAACGTCTCCGAAGCACACCTCAGAAAGCAAGATATGCTAGCCAAAAAAAGACAGCTTGACAAACAGAAAAACGCGATGCATGACCCGCCCGGCAAAGTGCTCAATCATATTTCCACGGCTGAAAAGTCGTGGCCCCATTGAAGCTTTATACTCTGTCAGCCAAATATACTTGCTGGGATTATTGTGACTATCACTACGAGGCTCTTCGGAAAGAGCGGCCCGGCCGTCACCCAGGTGGGCCTGGGCGGAGAGGGCGTGCTGCGAACTTACGGACGAAGCCCTGAGGCCAAGGCCGTGATCGAGCAGGCCGCATCTCAAGGCATAACCTACTTCGACTCGGCCCAGGCCTATGCAGGCAGCCAGGGCTACTTCGGCAATTTCTGGCGCAGCCACGCAGAGCTTCGCTCCGGCATCTTTCAGACCAGCAAGTCCGCCGCCCGGAACTTTTCCGGTGCAAAGATCGATCTGGTTCAGTCTCTGGAGACCATGAGCCTGGAGAGCCTGGACCTCTGGCAGATTCACGATGTCCGGACCCGCCAGGATATCGAGGAGATCGAAGGGCCGGGCGGAGCCCTGAGGGCATTCGTGGAAGCTAAAGAGGCTGGGATGGTGCGCTTTTTGGGCGTCACCGGCCACCACTCCCCCCGTATCCTGGAATACGCCGTAAAAAAATGGCCGGTGGATGCGGTGCTCATGCCCGTCAACCCTGCCGAGGCTGTTTTGGGAGGATTTCTGGATAGGGTGATGGCCGCTGCAAAGGACCGTGGGCTGGCTGTTATTGCCATGAAGGTGCTGGGCGGCTCGCACTACATCTCCCCGGAGGGAGGAGTGACAGCAGAGATGCTCCTCCGGTTTGCCCTCTCCCAAGAGATCAGCACGGCCATCGTGGGTTGCTCCAGCCCAAGAGAGGTGCAGGCGCTGGCTGCCGTGGGCCGGAATTTCCAGCCTCTGGCGGAAGCGGAGGAGAAGAATCTGGTGGAGGCGTTCCGGCCCCATGCCCGGAGGCTGGCATTTTACCGAGAAGAAATATAGGGCTGGACAAGCTGCGGGTTTAGGTGCACTCGGACTTCCTCGCTCAATAGCTCATATGCATGGGACGGGGCTTCCCCACGTCGTTACTAGTAAAAAGCATTAGAGCTTCATAATCTCCTTCCTAAAGAAGAACGCCTTTCCAATGAATCTCCCCTCGCCATGATACTTTTGCCCTTCCGAAGAAACCATCCATGAATCTGCGATTAGCACCCGAAACATGAAGGCAGTTTGGACGCGAAGAAGTTCATGGTATGGGCAGTGCAGGTCGGGAATTTTGTTTGGGACACTTGATAATCGGATGCTCCTTGCTGCTCGATGAGCCTTCGCAGAGCCCAGACAGTATATGAATCTATATAAAATAATAGTATTTATAGCCTTTAAATATTTCAATATCAAATAGGGCGGCGGTTTATAGGTTTCCTCAACAGTTAAAAATTGAGATATGTTTTTATATCAGTATCATAGTTAAGAATTTCTAATACAATAATTGAAGGATGGCTAAAAAGTGAAAAAAGTTTTAGCTATAACGCCAAAAGCAGGCAAAACCTTTCTCTATTGCGATTCGGTCATTGGGTGGTCCTGGCTGATGTTCGCCAAATATGATTTCATCAATAATCCGCTGGACTTTTCCAAGAAGATCCTGCAGGAGATTCATAGAAACTATGAGGCGGTCAAGGACATGGTATACGCGGACGCCATCGGTTGCGATTTTCATAAGGTTGGCTGGTCGCCTTACAACTGCAGCCTTTTTGTCTATAAGGATCGGGTCGAATTTGAATATCTAATGCGACGGCCAGGTTCCCAATACCTGCAAGAACGGACCTCCTACAATCCTGGTCTATACACCTTGGATGTCTCACGCTCCGGGTCCTACGCCATGGCAGGATGGGCGACATTGAAGTATTTTGGGTATGAAGGATTTCAGGCCATTTTGGGCGGAATTTTGGAAATGCAAAATTATTTGCGCCAAATGTTCACTGATTATCATGAAATCGTCTGTGTAAATCCCGATGATTACGGTCTGGTAACTCTGTTTAGAGTTTACCCGAAAGGGACCAACACCCGGGAACAATACGAGAAGGAACTGAGCGATCCCCGGGCGAAGGACGAACTGAAACGCAACAACGAATTGCAACAGAAAGTGGCCGATAAGCTATGGAATTGGTTCCGAACCGGCGACAAGCACCAGGATTGTTTCGCGCCCTATATCAGCTATACCAGCGGCTTTCGCCCCACTAAGTATAACCCGGCGAAAAAAGATCCGGATGCGGTAATATACGCCCTGAAGTCGTTCCCAATGAATGTCAATATCAATCCTGATTCTATACAAACGCTAATCAAGCTGGTCTTCGCCGCCAGAGATGAGGTAAGCTAACCAAGGTAATAAATTATCGAAAGTAGAAACAAAGGAGGTTGAGATCGATGTGAAACCACAAGGATGATTGCCAACAGAGCGCCCTTAACTGCGCTTACTTGTCAACCATTTGGGAACCTTGAAAACCATAGTATGAGGAGGTTACAATTGTGACGGAGCAAGAAGCAACTCGGACCTGGAATAAGGTCATTATTGACGATACGAAAGAATTGGTCAAGATTGAAACATGGCGCGGGGCTGACAAAAAAGAAGAAGATGTGATGAAAAATTTGAGAGATATCAAAAAAATTTTTGACAAGAAAGCGGATGCTCATAATGCTAAATGCCCATATGGAAACGCCCGGATAACATACGGCGAGTGGACGGGCCCATTTAAAGACGAAAAAGACTATGAGAAAGAAGCCTGTGTATTTTTCTATAGAGCCGGCGCTATTAAAGCGGTAAAACCCAGAAAGGTTTCACTGATATGCCACTTGGATACAGTACCGCCCGGCAACCTGAACTGGAATCCGTTCGAGGCACGCGAGGAGGAGCGCGTATACAATGGCGTATCGACTCCCTTCCTCATAGGCCGGGGCGCAATCGACGATAAAGGACCGGCGGTGGTGGCTTTTGAGGCGTTTACTCGGGCATTGCAGCAGGCCGCCGCGGATGAATACGCGCTCAAGAAATTGGAAAAAGAACTGATTCTGGAGGTGCTGTTCGATACTTCGGAGGAGACAGATATGTCCACGCCCCATTATTTGAACGCAAATCCAGATCAAGAGCCGGATCTGGGGATAGTGTTCGACGCTTATTGGAGCGTGCGCGCCGAAAAAGGCATTGAACGGCCGATATTTACCATTAGTTCGAACGAGGTTACTCCAACGCACCCAGAGAATTCCTGGGATATTGTCGAATTGAAATCGTCGGAAGGTTCCGCTAATATGATTCCTGTTAACGCCGAAGCTCTTATCACAGGAAAAAAGCGGAGCGTGGAAGAGATGAATCAATTTGCCGCCAATATTTATGACTGGTATCGAGCCTGTCCTTTTGACGACATGGATTATCATCCCGCGGACATTCAAGTGACCATCGAACCGAGCTCAATGATAAAGATCACGGCCAAAGTGGCTGGCGCTCAGCATGGATCGGCACCACATCAAAACCGGGCCAATGGCGCTAATCCCATAGTATCTCTCACCAATTTCCTGGCATTCCTGGTGGACCGTGATATTCTTGCCAATAATTACTTTGGTGAGATGTGCAAGTTCATTCGTTGGGCCTTCGGGACCCGGCCCTTCGGTGAGAACCACCCCGAACTGCTCTACCGTTTCGACCCGGTATATAATGAAGGGAATGGCACTAGCTATGGTCTGACCCAGCTCTTTTCCACAATGTCGGAAAATGGTTATGACCAAATCAATTTGGGAATAGATGTCCGCTACGCCATCGGCCATCACAGTAAGGGATGGAACGGCAAAGAAGGAACGATCGAAGGGGATAGTATATTCAAAGAGGTCTTTGAGGAACTAACGAGCCGCTACAGGACAGATATGGGCGGAGCAAAGGTTACCGTTACCACCAGAACAGCCTTTGGCCCTGACATCCGCTCCCCACGTAACGCTCATTTGTTCCAGATCAACAACGCCTACCGTTCGATCATGGGCGAGAACTGCCCCATGCGGGCCACCGGCGGAGCAACCGACGCCCACGGCCGCCTTAACCTGGTCACAGCGGGGGCGCTGCTTAGCGAGAATTTCGGCCCGCCAGTGAACTATCATGGAATCGATGAGGGAGCACCACTCCCGGATCTGGAAAACAGCGGCAAAATATTGCTATATATATTGCGCCAGGAGCTTGGAATTATTGATAGTCAAGAATTAAATCCAAAAAATATATGTCACGGGTGTTGTATCTAATTCCAAGTTTTATTCGATAAGGTGTTGTGGGTGCTAGCTGTTTCCAGTAGCTAGCTCCCATGACCTCGATGTGAATGTGAAGTTTATAGTGGTTCTACGAACTACTTGCTCAACAGAACAAGTGTCAGCAGAACCGATATTGAGCGAAAGCGGTGCAAGAAGTTACGAGAACCACCATGATCTAAACCGCTAAGGAGGGAAAAAATGATCTCAAGAAAGGTTAATCTGGATGAATTAAATGGCGGGGAATCAGGAGCCGAAAAGGATAGTCAGTTCAGCACATATAGCGCCAGATATAATATAAAAATCTCTAATTACGAGTTTCCGGAAACGGAGATGGATCCCAGGATTGCCTATCAGCTCATTCACGATGAGCAGAGCCTCGACGGGAATCCCTTCCTCAACCTGGCAAGTTTCGTCCATACGTGGATGGAGCCGGAAGCCGACAAGCTGGTCATGGAAAATATCAATAAAAACCTCATAGATATTTTCGAATATCCTCAAACCGATAAGGTAATTCATAAGAAGCTCGTAAACATGCTCGGCCGACTCTTCCATGGCCATCATACCGATTTCGTAGGAACTTCGACGGTTGGTTCCTCTGAGGCCATAATGCTTGGCCTCCTGGCTCACAAGTGGACATGGAAAAATTCCGGTCGAGGCAATGGCAAGCCCAATATGGTTTTTGGAACCGATGCACACGTGTGCTGGGACAAATTCGCCAGGTATTTCGACGTCGAGCCCAGAAAAGTGCCCATCGATAAGAAAACTCTGAGCATTAATGTCAAGGACGTGGAGAAAAAAATAGATGAAAATACCATCTGTGTGGGTTGTATAATGGGGACGACCTTCACAGGGGCGATAGATCCCATAGAGGATATCAATGACCTGCTTGTCAAAATTAAGAAAGATAAAGGCTGGGATATACCGATTCACGTCGATGCCGCAAGCGGCGGTTTTATCCTGCCTTTCACAGAACCCTATTTCAAGTGGGATTTCAGGCTGGACAGGGTGAAATCCATCAATGTTTCAGGGCATAAGTATGGATTGACTTATGCAGGGCTCGGGTGGCTGATCTTCAGAGATGCAAAAGATCTGCCCAAGGATCTGATATTCAGTGTAAACTACCTTGGCGAGTTTGAAGATACCTTTACCTTGAACTTTTCCAGGGGCACTGCGATGGTTGTGGCGCAGTATTATAACATATTGCGCTTTGGTAAGGATGGGTATACCAGAATTATGGAGAATGTCTTGAATGTGGCTCGGGGCCTTGCACAACAACTCGAAGATTTGCGTGCAAATGACCCCAAAAAATCGAATCGTTTTGTTATTCTAAACCGGGGAGAGAGGCTTCCGATAATAGCCTTTAAGCAAATGAAGCATGAAAATTATAAGCTAGTGGATCTTTCTCATAAGATACGGGAGAAGGGATGGATTGTCCCTGCTTATAATTTGCCTGCGAATGCAGATGAGACCGAGATAATGCGCATAGTGGTGAGAGAAAACTTCACTGCGGAAATGGCCGAGCTTCTGGTCAATGACATCGAAGATGCATGCAATTTTTTTGATAATGGTGGAAAGACAGTGGAAAGAAGACATGCTGTACCTGAGGAGAAAGCATACCCACTCTGTTGATTGGTAGCCCGGCTTAAAGCCAAATTTATTCTATCTTTTTTCGGAAAAAAGGCTAATCTGAGGTAAAACTTTATGGACATTAATGGCAGTGCGCTGGAAATGAAAACGCTAATTGTTGATGACGAGATGGAATCGCCCACCGCAGAGGGTCGTGCAATTCGCGCTCTTGTGGATGAGCTTCAAAGTTGCGGTGTGGCTGTGATAAAATCGAGTTCAGCTGAAGATGGAAAGTCGATAGTGCTCTCAGACCCCTCCATTCAATGCATCCTGATGGACTGGTCGCTTGGCGATGACGACCCTGAGACTCACGACAAGGCCAAAGAGCTACTCAGGCTGATACGCTCCAGGAACATACACTTGCCAGTTTTTCTCATGGCAGACCGCGGCAATGCTTCTCAGATGGATGCAGAGATCATGTCCCTGACGGATGAACTGGTCTGGATCGTGGAGGACACGCCCACATTCATAGCAGGTCGGGCCATGGCAGCCATGCGCCGATACGTCGATCAGATAGCTCCTCCCTTCAACAAGGCCCTCATGGACTTCGCCCAGGTCTGCGAGTACTCCTGGCACACACCAGGGCATGCAGGCGGTAAGGCCTTCCTCAAGTCGCCAGTGGGCCGTGCCTTCTTCCAGTACTTCGGAGAGAACCTGCTAAGATCAGACCTGTCCATATCCGTGGGTGAACTGGGCTCCCTCCTCGATCACTCCGGCCCGATCGGCGAAAGCGAAAGATATGCAGCCCGCATCTTTGGCGCCGACCGCTCCTATACGGTGACAAATGGCACCTCGGCCTCTAACCGGATCATATTGATGGCCAGCGTCACCCGCGGCGATCACATCTTGGTTGACAGAAACTGCCACAAGTCGCTGGAGCAGGCTCTGATAATGACCGGAGCCATTCCAGCATATATGAAGACTTCCCGCAACTACCTGGGCCTGATTGGTCCCATATATCCAGAGCATATAAAGTACGATGCCATCTCAAGATCGATCTCTGCCCACGGCCTATCAATAGAGCCCGACACAAGGCCCGCCCCAACCAAAGCCGCCTCATCCACAGTCTCATCTAAAAAAGCCCAGAAACATAAGCTGGCCGTGCATGCAGTCATCACCAACTCCACATATGACGGCCTCTGTTATAATGTCGAGCGCGTCCTTGAGATCCTGGGCGATAGCGTTGACCGCATTCACTTCGATGAGGCCTGGTACGGATATGCCCGCTTCAATCCCCTGTATGAGAAGCGGTATGGCATGTTTGATGATCAAAGGTCTAGGGCTGGACCCACGGTCATCACCACCACCTCGACCCATAAGCTGCTCGCAGCCCTTTCCCAGGCATCATTCATCCATGTCCGTAACGGCGCAAATTCCATCCCCCCTGAAAGGTTCAACGAATCCTTCATGATGCACTCCTCGACCTCCCCTCAATACGCCATAATCGCTTCCAATGAGGTTTCGGCTGCGATGATGTCAGGCGCCAGTGGAAAGATCCTGACCAGAGAGTCGATAGATGAGGCTATAGCCTTCCGCCAAAGCATGAAAAAGATCTACAGGGATTACCAAGGCAAGAAGGAATGGTTCTTCGACGTCTGGAATGCCGATAAAGTTGACGTCAGGAAGGCCGATAAGGTAAAGAAAATGCACTTTGAGAATGCCGACCCCGTTAAGCTGGCTACAGATACGAGCTACTGGGTGTTGCATCCTTACAATAGCTTGCATCCTGACTATAGCTGGCACGGCTTTAAGGATCTTAAGGAGGACGGCTATGTCATGCTCGATCCCGTCAAGGTGTCAGTGGTCACTCCTGGCATCGATCCCGACGAGCCCGACGGATTTGGAAAGGATTTCGGTATACCGGCGACTCTGGTCACCGCCTACCTGGATAACCGCGGCATAGTGGTGGAGAAGACCACCGACTTCACTATACTCTTCCTCTTCTCCATGGGGATCACCAAGGGTAAATGGGGCACACTGGTCAATGCCCTCTTGAGGTTCAAAGAGGACTATGATAAAGATGCGCCCCTTACAGAGGTGCTGCCGGATAAGGTCAAGAATGATCCGAAGCACTACAGCGGGATGGGATTGAAAAAACTAGCCAAGAAGATGTTCGAGAAGGTGAAACACCTGGGACTTATGAAGATTCAGGAAGAACTCTATTCAGCGATACCAAAGCAGGATTGTACGCCTAACCAATCTTACCAGCAGCTGGTCCATGGCAAGGCTGAGCTTCTGCCCGTTGAAGACGAAATGAAAAGGATCGAGGGCAGAACTGTCGCCACAGGAATCATCACCTATCCACCAGGCATACCGATGCTCCTCTCAGGCGAGAATATCGGAGCCTACGACGGCCCTCACCTGGAATACCTGCGGGCCCTCCAGACATGGGATGATACTTTCAAAGGCTTCGAACATGATATTCATGGAGTGCAGAATATAGACGGCAGATATCACATCTATTGCCTGAAGTGAGCTTCTGCGCCGATGCAGGCCCTTCCTCTGGGGAGGGGCTGGCATCCGGCCCGCGGCATATCCAGAAAACAACATATTCAATTTGATAATTGTTTAAAAATCATTATTTTCTAATTTTCACAAAAAAATCGATTTATTTGCCTGTAGAATCGGTAAATGACTGGTAAAACAAATAGTTTTCGCATCTATATATGACGATTAATATCTGTGCGTATTATTGGAAGTTACTGCATTTTATGTATATGATAATCCGAAAACTTAATCTATATTAATATATAGTCTTGTGTTATGCCTAAAGAGAATCAGCCCTTTAAGAAAAAGGGCCACGGATGCACCATATTCATTGTTACTCCCGGTGCGAGTGCCGATGGATCTATGTTGGTAGGTCATACAAACGATGGATTTGGCTCCTGTATTGCAGGCCATGATTTAGTGACTGATGGAAATAAAGTCGTCTACGTTCCCGCCGCTGACCACCCGAAGGGCACCAAGAGACCGATTCTGTTCGATCCGGATTCTGGCTCGGATGGCGAGGGCACCATCGATAAGACCGATCCGGCAGTGGTCTCATACATCGACGAGTTGCCTCACACCTACGGCTACCTGACAGGAAGCTACGGCATAATGAATGAGCACCAACTTCTTTGCTCAGAATGCACCGACTTTGCCAAGATCGAGCCCAACTACGAGCCCGGCAAGCGCATATTCTACAGCTCTGAGCTTTCTAACATAGCTCTGGAGAGGTGCACACAGGCCAGGCAGGCAGTCGAGCTGGTGGGAAGCCTGATAGACCAATATGGGGTATATGGAACAGGTGAGACCCTCCTGTTCGCCGATGCCAATGAGGCCTGGGTATTGGAGATGTGCGGCTGTGATACCGAAGATTGTGTAGGGCTGTGGGTGGCCAAAAAAGTGCCAGATGGCGATGTCTTCGTTGCATCGAACATTTTCAGGATAAGAGATGTGCTTCCCGGCGAAATGCTCTACTCGAACAAGCTTCATGATGTGGCGCGAGAAAAGGGGTGGTGGGATGGATTGTACACGCTCGACTGGCTGACTGCCACCTCTACGGGAGAATATTCTCATCCCTACTATTCTCTTGCCCGCATCTGGAGCATCTATAACCGCCTGGCCCCCTCCCGAAACTTCAGCCCCTATGTCCTGGACAGCTGGTCGGACGAGTACCCGTTCTCGCTAACGCCTGATAATAAACTCACGACAAGAGACGCCTTCCAGATCTTCAGGGACCACTATGAGGGCACAGTCTTCGACCTGACCACTGGCCTGGCTGCCGGACCATACGCCAATCCATACCGCGACGACGGCCCCTTCGATGCACATGACCTCCTCCAGCGCGGCGAGATCAAGCCCGGATCGTGGCCAAGGCCTATATCAGTTTTCAACTGCACCTACAGCTATGTGGCCCAGGCAAGAAGCTTGCTTCCGTCACCCGTGGGCGGAGTGTGCTGGCTGGGATTCGCCCAGCCCTCTGAGACCTGCTATATGCCCGTCTATGCTGGCGTGAACTCGGTTCCAGTGGAGTTCAACTGTGGAAATAGAAACTATTTTAACCGCAGCTCAGGCTGGTGGGCGTTCAACTTCATGACCAACTGGGCAACCCTGCGCTACTGCCAAATTATCGAGGATATAAGGGCAGAACAGCACAGGATCGAGGATGAGGAGCTATCCAGGCAGGCCGAGATAGATAAGTCTGCCAAGAATCTTTACGATACCAAAGGCGACAAGGCCTGTTCCATCTTCCTGACCCAATACTGTAGCAGAAACGCCCTATCGGTCATTAGCGACTGGTGGAGGCTATCCGACCGCCTCATAGTGAAATACTGCAACGGCCAGGTCAATGAGGTGATCAACGGGGAGGTTAATAGCACCAGGGAAGGATACCCCGATGAATGGCTGGGCAAGGTGGGATACCAGTACGGCCCCAGGATCTATCAGTATAAGGAACTCCAGGACACCGGGTGCGTCCTCTATGTCGGAAAGAAGGCGACGACCCAGCCTGGCGCCGAGCTGGAATACATAAGGCAGCACCAGACCTGCCGGAAAAAGCCAGGTAAAATGAGATCTGAAGGGGACTCTCTTGAAGGGCGGTGAGGATCATGTCGCATAAGCTATCAATTCTTTTAATCTCCAGCAGAGGCAAGGGCACTGATTCGGCTGCCCTTCTGGCCATGGATCGTCTGAATGGGGCACTCACAAGCCTTGGGTATCAGACTGTCCAGGCCAGCACCCTGGAGGACGGTATGAGCATGGTAAGCACCTATCACGGCTTTGGGTGCGTCATATTGGATTGGGACCTGCCAGGCGATGGATACTTCTGCCTGCATGCTGCAGAGGGCCACCAGCCTGCAAGAGACGTCAAGCGGGCAGCGGAAGAGATTATCTGCACCATCAGGGCGATGGACAGAAAGCTACCCATATTCCTCATCGCTGATAAGACCAGCCTAACGAATATACCTCTAGAGGTAATCAGGGAGGTGCATGAATACATCTATCTGGTCCAAGACACATCGGACTTCATAGCCGGTAGAGTTGACTTTGCCACCAGGCGTTACTACGATGAGCTCCTGCCCCCATACTTCGCTGGTCTCAAGGAGTTCACCGAGGATGCCGCTTACAGCTGGGATGCGCCCGGCCATATGGGCGGCGTGGCCTATCTCAAGCATCCTGTAGGCATGGAGTTCCACAGGTTTTTCGGCGAGAACTTAATGCGTGCCGATATAGGCATCTCCACATCCCAGATGGGCGACTGGCTGGAGCACATAGGCCTCCCCAACGAGTCTGAGTGCAATGCCGCCCGCATCTTCGGCGCCCAGTGGACGTTCTACGTCCTAGGTGGATCGTCGGCTTCCAACAGGATAGTCTGCCAGGGCGTTATAGGAGCAGAGGAGATGGTTGTGGCCGACCGAAACTGCCACAAGTCGCTCAACCACGGCCTAACCCTCAGCAGGGCCAGGGCAGTATATCTTAAGCCCACTCGCAACAGCTATGGCATGATAGGCCTCATCCCGCTCAGATATTTCGAGCAAGACTATATCCAGCAGCTGATCAATGATAGCTCGCTAAAAGATGGTGCGGTCTCGGTTGAGCCCACATATGCGGTAGTGACCAACTGCACCTATGACGGCTTCTGCTATGATGTGGATGCTGTGTTGAATAAGCTCTCCGCAAGCGTACCCAGGGTTCACTTCGATGAGGCCTGGTATGCCTATGCCAAGTTCCACCCTATCTATGAGGGGCGCTATGCCATGGGCCTGAAAGGCAAGTCGGATAAGAACACACCGACTCTATTTGCAGTGCAATCAACACACAAGATGCTTCCTGCCTTCTCCATGGCCTCCATGATCCATGTTAGGGTCAATGAGAAAAATGAAAAAGCCAAGCTCGAGCACGACCAGTTCAATGAAGCTTTCATGATGCACGGCACCACCTCGCCCTTCTATCCCATGATTGCTTCCATAGATGTGGCCACATCCATGATGGATGATCCAGCAGGGAGAACGATGATGAATGAGACCATCAAGGAGGCCATAGGCCTGAGAAAGGCCATCGTCTCGGTATCCAAGCGTATCATGGCCAGCGGCGAGAAGCACAAATGGTTCTTCGGCTGCTATCAGCCTGAGAGGGTCACTGATCCTGGGCATCCCGGGAGGGATTACGACTTCGCCAATGCCCCTGACGAGCTTCTGGCTATAGAGCCCTCGTGCTGGATGCTGAATCCCGGAGATTCCTGGCACGGCTTCAAGGATGAGGACCTTACTCCGAACTACTGCATGCTTGACCCGACAAAGGTGACCATACTCTGTCCGGGCATGGACTCTCAGGGCAATAGAACAGACCCAGGCATACCAGGCACCATACTCACTCGCTTCTTGGATTCCCGACGCATTGAGATCGCCAGGACAGGCGATTACACCGTTCTAGTGCTCTTTTCTGTGGGTACCTGCAAGGGCAAGTGGGGTACTCTCCTGGAGGCCTTGCTGGAGTTCAAGCGCCTGTACGATGGCGGCGCAAGCGTCGCAGAGGTGCTGCCGGAGCTCGCCGAAAATTACCCCGAGAAATATGGCAGGGATAAAAACGGCCAGCCTCTGATGAGCCTGAAGAAGCTATGCGATGAGATGCACAATTTCATGCAGAAGCCGAATAATCCAGAACACCCAGATAGCAATCTTCCAGGACTACTCAACAGAGCCTGCGACGAGATACCCAAGGCCAAGTACTCCTCGGCAGAGACCTTCCAGAAGCTGATCCGTTACCAGACCGGTAAGTTCAGAATTTCTGAGATGGAGCATGGGCAGTGGATAGCAGGCCATATGCTCGTGCCTTACCCACCGGGGATACCCATACTGATGCCGGGCGAAGTGCTGGAGGAAGGCAACCCCCAGGTCCAGTTCCTGAAGGCCCTGGAGGAGTTTAACCGCACCTTCCCGGGATTCGAGAGGGAGATTCATGGGATAGAGACGGATGATAAGGGTAACTTCGGGATGCGGTGTGTAATCGAGCCTAAGGCTGATCAGGCAAAGAACCACGCCCTCATGGCTTCAGCGCAATCATTTGTGCCCAGAATGCGCCAGAGCTTTGTGATCAGGTCCATGAAGAAAGGCCGGTCATGAAATGGATTTAATAATGCCCCCTTCAGGGGCATGGCTTTTTCTAGCCTAACCTCCCGAAAAGTTCAGGCGCACAAGTCTAGCGCCTGAAAAATTTCTCTCTGTTTTTTTGTCATTTCGGTGTCTATTATCTGTCCGTCTGCAAGAACAATTTTTCTCAATTTCTCCAATTGCAGAAG
>JAFGNK010000157.1 GCA_016927055.1 Methanotrichaceae archaeon
CTGCCTAAAATTAGGCTTATTTAAGCCCAGATGTACTAGCGTTTTAATGCCCTGGCATTTCCTTCTCCCAAGAATTCGCCTCCGCACATCAGTGTGTAAGTGCCCGACAGGGAAATAGTTGAGGTATTATTTGCCATAAAAAGGTCGAGATAGTACTCGTCATATTTCTGGCTGGCGTATTCCGGTTCGGCCGATTTTACGGTCAATGTGAGCTCCTTCTCGGCAAAAGATCCGCTGGCAGTCACAGAATTCTCTGCGCCACCCTTTGTCAGAGTGCCATAACCCATGATTTTGGCTTTGCCGGAGGACCACAGGGTCAGATCGAGTGATCTCTCTGGCCTATCATCGAATTTTATCGACCATTTGCCGCTTACATCATTTGCCAGGCCTTCTGTCATTTGAGTCTGATCAGCACTCAAGCTGCCGGTTTGGTTGAGGGTTTGGTTAGGACCGCTGCCCAGAATAGCTTGTGGCTTGGGTTTTGGCTCTGGCGTATCCATGCTTGGCCTTGTGATAAGGGGCTTAGGCATGTCCATGTTGGGGGCACTAATGCTAGGTGCTGCGATTTCACCTGGTTCAATAGCATGAGCTTGAAAGGATAAACATGTTAGCAATATTGCGAATAACAGTAAGCTCGCTAATCTCATTTTACTAACCTCTGCCATGAGACTGTTGCAGGTAAACATTTTTAAGGTTATCCCAAAATGAGCATTTGATCTCGCAATTTGAAATGCCAGGTGGAGAGGAGGTTTCTTGGCAGCAGCAGCTGTCTGGTATCAGATCGTTTGGAAAAGAGGTAAATAGATTCCGCTCTTGGAACGAAGTGCATCGAGCGATTGGCTAAATCGCAAGATGTAAAGCATAAGCAGGAAAATGCAGAGGTTCATAAAGCTTTTCTTGCATTTCGCTTTTTGCCTGGAGGGATTTGGAAAATGACATTAATCCGTGTTGAGAGTTATGCAAGCTCCCCCGCCCTTTGCGTTGACGATGGCGGCTTTGGCGGCATTCCCGTTTTATTCGTTCATTCCCTGGCCGGCAATTGCAGGCACTGGTCTTACCAGCTCGAGCATTTGCGAAGAGATCGGCGGGCTATTGCCATTGATCTGCGCGGCCACGGCCACTCCGACTTGCCCAGTGATGGCGACTACTCCATCGAGGCCATGGCCAATGACATCGAATCCGTGGCAATGGCCCTGGAACTCAAGCAATTTTTCCTGGTGGGCCACAGCATGGGCGCATCGGCGTCGATTGAGTATGCCGGACGTCATCCGGAAATGGTCGCCGGGCTGCTTTTAGCCGATCCATCAGGAGATGCCAGGAAGCTGCCCACCGAGCAAGTGCAACCATTCCTGGCGGCTTTGCAGTCGGATTCATATGCCCGGACGGTGGAAGAGTACTGGAAAGCGATGCTTGTCGGCTCAAATCCAGCCATCCGGGAAAGGGTCCTGGCAGACCTGCACAACACCAGAAAAGAGGTCTTAATCGAGGTCTTCAGATCTACTCTCATCTTTGATCCTTTAACGCCGCTGCAGCACTATCCAGGCAAAAAGCTGTCAGTCATAACCAGTCTCAACGATACGCCCATAAGCCTGCATAGCCTCCTGCCTGATCTGCCTCATATCAGCATGTCTGGAACCGGGCATTGGCTGCAACTGGACAGGCCCGAGGAGTTCAACCGGATTATGGATGAATTCCTGATCTTCCAAACCTGGTCTTCCAGTTTCTAAATGATGCCACCGATAGCTGTGCCGTTTGCCATGCTAAAGATTAAAGCGGCATCCCCCACATGGGATACCACCGGCTCTCGTCCTTCTCAATAGGCATCTCCTTTGCCATCAGAGACTTCAGCCGAAACTCCCGTGATGTGTCGCGCTGCCGGCCGCTTGCCGGAACGAAGGGATAGTATGCTCCCTGCTTGAAGTTATAGATCCAGTAGATGACAGCCTCGCCCCGGAAGCGATAGACCGCGGCCAGGAGCTGCGTTCCAAAGCCCTGCTCTATCAGGATCTGGCTTATCATCTGGATGCCCGTCACCAGATCTTCGAAGTCCGGATCTGACAAAACCACCCAGACGTAATTGTACTCATCCTTCTGGATTTTGTACTCCGTGCCCGTCTCCTTGATGCTTAATTTGAGCAGCTCCTCTATCTCCGCTCGCGCTGCCTCGTAGCGGGACGACTCCATAGGCTTGATGCAAACCCCGGCTGCGCCGTCCGGCTTGTAGTCCAGACTGGCTTCTAAGGTGATGGCAGCAGTGGAGATGGCAAAGAGCTTATCCGTCTTCGCCTCAGGCAGCTTGGTTTTTCCCAGGATGGAGTCCAAAAACCCCATCTCAGGCCTCCAATTCCATCTCTATCTTCTGCAGAGCATCAATCCTGGCCTCCAGGCTGGGGTGAGTGGAGAAGAGCTTCATGAAGGAAGAGCCGGAGATGGCAGGCGTGATGAAGAGTGCACTCACCGGTCCCTCTACCTTTCTCAGGTCTTCCGTGGGAACCCTAAAGCCGCTTATCTTCTTCAAAGCTGAGACGAGATGAGACGGCTGGCCAGTGATTATCGCCGCTCCTCTGTCAGCTGCGAACTCCCGGTACCGAGAGAGGGTGCGGATGAGAATGAAGCTCACTATCCAGACCACCAGGGAGACCAGGAACAGCAATATGAAGTTGCTGCCAGAATCGCGATCGCGACTGCCTCCGCCAAGGAAAGGCAGCCACTGCACCATGATCTGGGCAATAGACGAAAGGAATGTGGCTATGGTCATGACCATCATGTCCCTGTTCTTGACGTGAGTCAGCTCATGGGCCAGAACCGCCTCAAGCTCACTGTCGTTGAGCCGCGCCCTCAGGCCCGTTGTCACTGCCACCACGGCATTCTTCTGATTTCTGCCGGTCGCAAACGCATTGGGCATACTGGTCTTCACTACCGCGATCCTGGGCATGGGCAGATCTGCGTTTTGGCAAAGCCTCCTCACGATGTCATGAAGCTGGGGCTCTTGGCTCTCCGTGACGATCTTCGCGCCCATGGATGACAGGATCATCTTGTCTGAGTAAAAATACTGCAGGAACATGAATCCGCCCATGAACAGTATTATCATTATATTACTGACACCCATGGTCAGCAAAAAGGCCAAAAATCCCAGATAGAGCACGGTCAGCAGGCTCATAGTAAGGAGCATTCTGGCTTCAAGCCCTCGATCAGACTTCCATCTTCTCATATCTTAATTTCACCTTGTGTCTTCAACTTGTTGGAATTGGCTTGGCATTTATTCAGAGTCATTCTTTTATGACATCTTTCGTGACGACCTATCTCTTTCTTTGCCTATTAAATGATCGCTACTA
>JAFGNK010000158.1 GCA_016927055.1 Methanotrichaceae archaeon
ACCAGAATCGTGGGCAAGGGTGACATCTGGTCGGCCATATGGGGAAAGGTGCTCTACAACTGCTCCTTAAATCCCCTGGGCGCACTGCTTGAGGTACCTTACGGAAAGCTGGGGGAAAATGCGGAGACGAGGGGGATTATTAAGGTCATAATAGAGGAGGCCTTTCTCGTAATAAGGGCCAAAGGGGTAAAGGTTCCTTACAAGGATGCAGATGAGTATTACCATTATCTGCTGGAGAGGCAGCTTCCTCCCACGGTAGATCACCGCGCCAGCATGCTGCAGGACATTTTGAAAGGAAGAAAAACCGAGATCGATGCCTTGAACGGGGCCATCTCCCAGTATGCCCGAGAATATGGCATCTCTTCACCCTACAATGACCTTCTCACAGCCCTGATTAAATTCAAGGAGAAGCCGGAAAACCAGGGTCATGGCAGGGTCCGCATTTAGGAGATATCTCCAGCCCGTTCATCTTGATCCATCCTTCTCAACTCTTCTCTTTAATTCATCTTCCTGAATTCATTTCAGTTTTGCTAGTATAGTATCCATGTACTCAGCGAGGAAAGCTTTTTCATCGATCAGTGACCATAATTACTGGGAGTGTGAAACCATTGGCCGAGAGTGAGAATACGCAAGAACTGTCCGAGATATTGAAAACCATAACCGGAGAGATGCAAAAGGCACTCTCCGCTAAAACTGTCGTGGGTGATCCTGTCACCGTCGATGGCAAGACCGTCATTCCACTGATGAGCGTGGGCATGGGCTTTGGTGCAGGGTCCGGTTCTGGAACGGAAACCAAACCGGGCGGAGGCGGAGGTGGGGGGGGCCTGGGCATGAAGCCGGTTGCGGTGATAATAATCGATCAACACGGCGTCAGAGTGGAGCGGCTGAAGGAGAATCAACACACTTTAGTGGAGCATGTGGTAGAGGCCGTGCCAAAGCTTCTGGAGGGCATCTCCCACAAGAAAGAGACGCATGTGGCGATAAAGGGAGAGGAAGATCAGTCCTGATCGAGTGGCGAATCAAGCCCAAAAGAATCAAAGCCAAATAAATGATGGACCATTGAGTACTGGATGTCAATGCACAAATGGGACCCCGCCGATTACCAGAAGAGCTCCTCAGCCCAGTACAATTGGGCCATGGCCCTAATAGCCGAACTGAAGCTTGAAGGCGATGAACGCATCCTTGATATTGGGTGTGGCGATGGCAGGATCACTGCTCACCTGGCCGGCCTGGTGCCCGATGGCAGCGTTCTGGGAATCGATCTCTCGCCGGAGATGATCGGCTTTGCTGCCGGCAAGTATCTTTTTGCAGACCATTCCAATCTCTCCTTTCAAGTTGGGGATGCCTCACAGCTGCACTTTGTCGGGGAATTTGATCTGGTGGTGTCCTTTGCCTGCCTGCACTGGGTAAAGGATCATCTGCCCGTCCTAAATGGCGTCCGGCAAAGCCTGGTGCCGGGCGGCCACTTTCTCATGCAGTGCGGAGGCAGGGGAAACGCCGCCCGGATCCTGGATCTTACCGGCGATCTGGCCACAAGCCCGTCCTGGAAGGAGTACTTCTCGGGCTTTTCCTTTCCCTACCACTTCTACGGGCCGGAAGAGTACAGGGTATGGCTGGCAGAGGCGGGCCTTTTGCCTTGTCGAGTGGAGCTGATTGCCAAGGACATGATTCATCAGGGCCAGGCGGGCCTGGAGGGTATCATCAGAAATACCTGGCTGCCCTACTTGGAGCGGCTGCCTGTCCATTTGCGGGATGAGTTCGTGAAAGAGATAGTGGGACGGTACCTGGAGAGGTTCCCTCTGGATGAGAAAGGTCAGGCTCACGTGCAGATGATGCGCCTGCAGGTGGAGGCAAAAAAGCCGCGGTGAGGCATGGCCGGCAGAGGGTTGGGAAAGCAGATGCTGCTTGGCTTATAATGCAGATATGCGAGACTGTCTCAAAAAGACCACACGCCATTACCCACTTCAGCCACGCTTATTTAGCCAGCAGTCCCAAATCAGGCGGTTCTGGGGGCGGTGGCTTTGGCGGCGGAGGCGGGGATGGCGGCGGAGCAAGGTGATGCTCCAATAAATTTTATATTTAAACGGGTATGAATCGATTCGATCCTCGGAGGGCTGCATCAGTGGCAATGCTCGATTATCGCCGTCCTCACCAGGTGCTCATTTAAGGTCTCGTTTTGGAAGTGGGCGATTATAGCAAAGATACGAGTCTCCCCGGCACTGGAAATCTGGGCCGCTCCTCCATAACATCTCTGGCCAAATCCGTGTTTCACTCGTGCGTTCGCTTTGGCCACCATTCCATGCGCTTTTGTATTATTATGTTACTTGTTGTCATCCGGTGGCCAGGCATTTCTCGTAAGGCCTTCTCCTGATCGAAAGGTTTTTTATTCTCCAATTCCTTCCACTCGGGGAATGAGCGAGGGAACTAACGAGACTGAGAAGAAGGGCTCTGTTAAGCAGAAGCTCGATCTCAAGAATAAGCTGGATCTTAAGAGCAAGCTAGACGATGTGGATCTGGGCGTCACCATGCCTTCCACGAATGTACAAGAGTACATGCGGGTTTTAAGGCTGGCCCGAAAGCCCAGTCGTGAGGAATTCAATATGATCGCCAAGATCTCCATGGCCGGCATAGGCATCATTGGTACCTTGGGCTTTGTCATATATGCGCTGCTTACGGAACTGCCCAAAGCCTTCTAAAAAAAATTTATTGCTCTTTTCGAGCACAACGCGCATCTCTTTTTCGGCTTTAATTAGCTTTGGCCTTATTTAGCGCCCGCAATGTGGCCCCAAACTCCGATTCAACCAGAGTTGTCACGCCCATGGTCTTGGGATGCAGATCAAGCTCTACAGTGACGTGCTGGTGGCCCAGGTCGCGCAGGGGCTTAACCTGGCGGGGTCCGTTGGTGATCGAGAATATCTCCATGCCTTGCAGGGCTGATACCGGCAGGGCATGGGGCACTCCCGAGATTACGGCAAAGTCGTAATGCTTTTCAGAGGCCAGCTTTTCCACAGCAACACCTGTCACCGGGTACTCGTCCAGTCCGCCGATGAGCTTGAACTGAACCTTCCGTTCTTTAAGATCTCTTGCAACATTGGCCGCGTCCCTTCTTACCTTGGGCAGTCCTACCTGTTCATCCAGATTAGCCAGGGTATCTACCTGATCACCGGCAACTTCGGCTACCGCGGCGGTAATATCTGCAAACATATAGGCCGTCTCCTTCTTGGCATTGAGGATATTCAGGCCCTTCTTGCCTTGCCGGATGAGATGGAGAAGCCTGGCGGCAGCCTCATATTTGAGATCTCCTCGCTCCGGAGCCAGGTACTCACTGCTCGCTGCTCCATAGAGCTTTTCTACCAAGGTTGCTTTCTCGAGCAAGTTCTTTTGCCTCTCAAGCTCTGTCTCGTCTATGATTCCCTTGTCTCTTGCTGCCTCCAAAGTGAGGATCACGCCTTTGGTATTGTCCCTATAGCCGGCATGAACTTCCACCTCCAAGACGGGGATGTCCAGTTCTGCGTTTAAGACGGCCTGATGCAGATCGTCGCCGATGATCATGCTGCTGCATGTCCCTGAGATGGCCATGAGCTTCGGGTGGAACAATTCATTGGCTTTCTTGAGAAGGGCGGTGAGCGGCTGCTGACCTCCGAAGACGAATCCCGCTTCGTCCAGTGCGGTGGTGAGGACCCGCACACCGTCCTCCTCTAAGAGACGGGCATGCTTGAAGCAGCATCCACTTGGGCCGTGCAGTATGACCACCTCGGCGCCAAGGTCGCGCAGAGTATAGAGCGCTGCCACAATGGAGCTTGGTCTGGGATGAAGTATTGTTAAGTTTTGCACTTCGCTTGCCATTCATATCACCTAAAGCATTTCACGCATGAAAGCAGCCTTTCCGGGCTGCAACGTTGGGCTTTTTCCAGTCCATCTTGCAGATTTTTAGCGGTAGCTGCCCCCAGCTCTTCTGCCAGGGGCACAAGTCTTTCTCCAACTATTATCAGCGCTGCAATCTCGCTTTTCCTTAGCCGGAGAAGGTTGGCCAGAGCAGGGATGTCCATGCCTTCACATACAGTTTCCGAGTCCTCTCCCACCACAACGACCAGGTCACGTCCAGTGGCCGCGTCCAGTGCCCGTGCCACGTCCTTGACTTTGAGCCCTGAGTTGGAGCTGTCGAATGTGATCTGACCGTCCTGACGCTTGATCTTCATGCGCCCGGAAAAGCCGTCAAAGCCAAAAAGAGCTGAAACGATCTCGCTCCTCTCAATACCTGCTGCGTCTGCGGCCGCGCAGGCACCTGCTATTGCCGTCTCATAACCCAAAAAGTCCAGATCTTCACCCAGATCCAGATGCCACTCTTCTTTTGCAAAGATCAATCTATTCGGGCTGGCATAAATCCTCCCGCCTCGGGCAAAAGAGACATCTGGGGAGAGCCCGGCATCGCTGTTGGCCAGGAGCTTCGCGCCCTTTTTGGCCAGGGAGAGCATCTGCAGCTTGGCAGTACTGGCCCACTTCGTGGCATGGGCGATGAGGTAGTCTCCGGAAAGGCTGGTCAATATCCCATGGTCGGCCAGGCCCGTGCCGCCCAAAGAGATCTCGCAGATCAGGGCCTGCACTCCCTGGGCCTGGGCGACTTGTGTAGCATGGATCACATTTCCGGGGGTGATGGAAAGCCCCTTTTCTATGAGGCGGGCTTTGCCATCCTGCCAGACCTCCAGGCCGCGGGTTGTGTGGGATAATACCTTCTTTTGTCGGGAGAGCATCAGGGCGAGCAGCAGGGCCGTGGAGGTCTTGCTATGTGTACCTGTCACCTCAAAGACCTCCAGTGAAGAATCAACTCTTTCCCTCAATAGCTCGCCCACCGCCTGATGGTGGGTGATTATCTTCTTTTTCCCTTTTTTAGCCGAAGCTATGGCCGGATTATCGGGGGCGAGGTGTACGGGGGCAACCACCAGGTCGAAGCCCTCCAGATTTGGGGTGTGGTGATACACCTCAAAAGCCTCTGCTTGCAGGCCCGATTCTACCATCTTGCGGGCGATTGTCGCGCCGCCGTGGATGGTGTCGAGTACGGCTACTTTAGAGCCTCTTCCGTCCGCTTGTATGCCAGTGTCGCAATGCATTCGTCCACGCCCAGAGGCTCGGCACAGATGACTTCCACCTCACTATCCCCTATCTTCAAAGTGCCTCTACGCTTGTTCGGATCTATGCCCATCTCCTGGGGGATGTCCTGACGGGTATGGACCCCGTGGGCTAAAAAGAGCGGCAGAGCCACGATCTTTGAAACATTGGTTCCGGCAAAGCTATTCAGCCCCTCCGGGATGCTGGGATGGTCCATATTTAGATAAGCGGTCCTGACCGGTCCTGAGTGATTCTTGCTGATCATTTGGGCGAGCGACTCCACCAGCTCTTTATTGTAAGGCAGGCTGGAACCATGCCCTAGCACAAGTATACCTACGTCCTTCATGGAAAACACCAGTATTACTTTTCACAAATCCCGTGTTAATAGGCGATAGATTCATAAGTACTAAATCCTTTCGAGGCTGAGCTGCTTGCAAGGTGACGCCAGGGAGATGATAAGCATCTGCATGAAATGGGCAAATGGGCTTTCTATATTCTCTGCCTGCATTCTCTTTCTAACAATCTTGATTTACCCTGCTTTTTCCCAGGAGGTCGTCGAAGAGGTCGTCCTCTCTATGCATGAGAATTACACCATGAGAAACTGCACATTGCAGGTCGAGGATATAGATTCCCAGGCGGCAAAAGTCTGGCTGTTAATACTGGATGGGCAAGATCCGCCTTTATCAATGGTACTGGGCATAAATGATACATTAAGCTGTGGCAAGCTGACGGCCATGGTGACGAGAATTTACGCCGGAGAGAGCGCCGATCTTGTCTGCCTAAAGATCAATGGCACAAAGCAAGATGCCCTGGGCCAAGAGCCGCGGGCATGATTGCCCTGAAATTCGAAAAGAAGCGTTTCAGGCTGAGAAATGCTTTTCAAAGATGCCTGCAATCTCGGAGGGCTGCTCGATGACAATTACATCTTCCATCTGGCGCAGCCTCTCTACATGCTCAGCATCCTCTTTTCTGATGCGAAGCCGCATCTCGCTGCCGTCAGGTAGGATGGTGGTTATGATTCCCGGCTTGTAGTCGCAGGGCATGATGTATGTGGAAACGAATGCCTTTTGGGACATGATGGCGGCGTTGGAGAGCAGCGAGTCGGCCAGACCCAGTGCGATCTTGGCCACTGTATTTGATGTCGTGGGGGCAAGCAGCAAAAACTCGTAGCGCTTAACCTGCAACTGACCGGCCAGGAAGGGAGAGTTAGCGTTGATCTCTACCCAAACCTTGTCGAAGTGCTTCTCCAGGGTGTTGAAGAGCTTGTAATATTTGATGACCTGCTCGCCTGCCCTGGATACGAAGACGCGCACATCAACCACATCTTCATACTGCTTTTGCAATTCTATCATGGCGTCAACCGTCTCCTCAATGCGATCACCGCTGCCTGTGATCCCCCAGGCGATCTTTCTCTTGCTGCTTTCCTTTGCCATAATAACCACTTTGTCCTTACTGTAACCTAGCTCTTTTCAGGATAATTATTTTTCCAGTCCCTTCATCTTCTCCAGCCGTTCTACGCTCTCTGCGAACCTCTTTGTCGTCTTTCTGAGTGATCGGAAGCCTTCTTCGTCCTTCATTGCTCCCTCCAGTGTATCGCGAGACCAGAAGGTTGCTCCCAGGTTGGCGCCAAAAAATCCCCCGCTAACCGGGATCATGCCGTTGAGAATGTAAAAGGTATGGATCTGCTGCACGGCCAGTTCCTGACCGCCCATGCGGTCGCCGCCGACAGCTATGGCCATGCCCGGCTTGAGTCGCAGAGCCTTGGGGTCGGCTGCCAGTGTAGCTCGCGTTCTGTCAATTACGATCTTGGTCTGAGCACCCATGCTGCCGTTATATACCGGCGTGGCGATAACAAATCCCTGTGCCTCTCGGATTAGGGGATAGAGCTGATACATATCGTCTTTGACCATGCATTCCTTGTTTTTGAGGCAATAGTCGCAGTGCCGGCAGGGGCTGATCTGCTTGCCTCTCACGGTGAATTGCTCTGTCTCCAGGCCCTTCTCATTCAGCATCTTGAGGGCCTCGCCAAGGATATGCTCCGTGGCCATCTTCCTGGGACTGCCGGATATGCCGAGTATCATGAATGTCTATAGGATCTAAAGATATTTCAGATTTGCCGGAAGGGCCGGTGCTCTAAAATAAAATCCTCAAAAATTATCTCAAAAAAAGAGCTTAAAGTGCCTCCTGTTCCGCCAGGCGCAGCCGGATCATCTCCTCCACCTCGCCGGAGGTGGTGCCAAAGACCTCCTGCAGGATTTCTTTGGCGGTTTGCAGCTCCAGGGCTTTTCTGTCCAACCTGAAACTGGGAAAGACCTGCCGCTCTATTCTCGGCCTCCTGTGCAGGGGCCACCCTAGCTGTTCGAAAACTCCTGCCATAGTAGCTATCTAGTGTGTGTAAGAATAAATACATTTCCTAATTGAATGATGTCGGCAAATCATTTTATGAATTAATAAAGGTATGTATAGGATACAAATGATCTGCTAATAATGCCACCATAATTAGCCACCCATAAAGAGGATGATTATCCGGGAGGTGATTATCTGGGAGGTTATTGTCTTGAGGATATGAAGGCTGGCCGAGCGGGGTGAAAGTGATGCAAAAAGTATTATGCCGGAATCGCCTATGTGATAATCATGATCAGGGGTAAGGCTTGGGTCTTTGGAGACGATGTGGATACAGATGTGATCATCCCTGGCAAGTACCTGCGCACAAAAGATGCAAGGCTCTGGGCGGAGCATGCTATGGAGGGCTTAGATCCGCAATTTGCCTCCCAGGTGCAGAAGGGGGATGTGATTGTGGCGGGCGGAAACTTCGGCAGCGGCTCCTCCCGCGAGCAGGCACCCTGGGCATTGAAGGGGGCGGGCGTGGCCGTGGTGGTAGCCCGGTCCTTTGCCCGCATATTCTACAGAAATGCTATCAATGTAGGGCTGGCTCTGATAGAAGCGGATGTGTCCTGCCAGAAGGGCGACACCGTGGAGGTGGATCTGGCTGAGGGAACGGTGCGGGTAGGGGATAAAGTCTATCTTGGCACCAGGCTGCCCGATTTTCTGATGGAGATCCTGGAAGACGGGGGCCTGGTGGCGCACCGAAGGCGGCAGAAAGGATTGGCATGATCTTTCCCAAAGACTACAAGTTCGTAGGGATTAAGGACCAGGAGCGGCGGGGGGATCCCGTCTACTTTTCCACCGAATATCTCCTCAGCCGGGAAGGGCCCAGTCTCTACCATGTCAAGAGTCGCGGCTCGGGCTTCATGAGAGAGGTGACAGAGCTGGAGCCGATTGCCTCAGGCCAGGAGATCATATTTTATCCTGATATTGTAGATACCAGGAACCGGGCCCAACTCATAGAGCTGGCGCAAGGCGTATGCCGGAGCACAAGGGCCAACACAGTCGTCTTTCAGGGGCCGGATGAGCACATCACCTTTGTCAAAGACCCGGACCCGACCCAGATCCTCACCATTGAGATTTTGGATGTCTCGCCTCCCGATCCTCCCTGGCTGGTCCACGTTCTGAGGAATTTGGAGAGCTGCGGCATCCTGGGGGATCTGACGGTACGTTTTGTGCCACGCATTCTGGATCTGCGTCGATTCGATTGCGACTGTGTTTATTACCCTTGCCGGGCCTCGGGCCTGGGGCGCTCTTTGGACACGGACTATGTGGTGCATGAGCATCCCAGGATTGTGGGCTGCGATGTATCGCGAGAGATCTTTCTGGCCAATAATCCCGGCAAGGATTTCGAGTTTGTCAATATCTGCCCCCTGCACAGTCCGCAGGCGGTCTTTGAACCGAAGGGGCCTTTCATCACCCGCTGCTGCCGTAGTGAGCAAAGGGGCATAAAAAGCAAGAACGGGCAGCCGGGCATGGTGGTGCATTGGGGAGACGGGCCGGATAGAATAGCGGAGGCGGTGAGATGTCTGGTGCAGGATCTAAGAAAGTAGCTGTTGTTGCAGGCGACGGCATTGGGCCTGAGGTAATAGGGAGCGCCCTGGCGGTGCTGGATGCAGCTGGCGCGCAATTTGAGAGCATCCCTCTGGAGATTGGCCTGGCTCGCTGGAAGAGGACGGGCCTGGCCATGTCCGAGGAGGACCTGGCGACTATCAAAGAGTGCGACTGCGTTCTTTTAGGGGCGATCAGCACGCCACCCGATCCCAATTATCGAAGCGTGCTCCTGTCGATTAGAAAGGAGCTGGATCTGTTTGCAAATATCCGGCCTTTCCAGTCCCAGGATCTCGATTTCATCATCGTGCGGGAGAACACGGAGGGGCTCTATTCCGGTCTCGAGGAGGTGGGGGTGGAGGAGTCGCGCACCTTGCGGGTGATAACGAGGGTCGGCTCGGAGAGGATTGCCGAGAAAGCCTGCGACCTGGCGATCACCAGGCGAAAGCTGACCATCATCCACAAGTCCAATGTACTGAGGAGCGACCGCCTCTTTCTGGAGACCTGCCGGGCTGTAGCCGCGCGACGGGGCGTGCCCTGCGAGGACATGCTGGTGGATGCTGCAGCCTACAATCTGGTGGTAAATCCCAAGAGGTTCGACGTGCTGGTCACCACCAATCTCTTTGGGGACATCTTGAGCGATGAGGCGGCGGGAGTAATCGGCAGCCTCGGTCTGTGTGCCAGCGCCAATATCGGCTCTGATTATGCCCTTTTCGAGCCCATTCACGGCAGTGCGCCGGACATTGCGGGAAAAGGCATCGCTAATCCCGTGGGGGCCATGAGAAGCGCGGCCATGATGATGGAGTGGCTGGAGGGGCCGGAGAAGGCGCGGCGCATAGAAGCAGCGGTGCAAAAGGCGCTGGAGGGCGGAGCGCGGACGCCGGATTTGGGTGGAAGCTCTAAGACGGCAGATGTGACCGGGGCTGTGACGAGATATTTGGGTGCATTGGAAAGTCGCTAGTACAGCTGAGCCTGATTAAAGCCATGATTGTGAGAGGATGATGTGCTTTTGTGAACGGCTAATCTGCTTTGCCAAAACGGTGTGCAAATAATAAAGAAATACCATCTCGGTTTGACCTTTTTACTTTCTTTTTCGCCACATCTCCTTCAACCATCGGGATAGGCTCCAGGGCAGGCTATTCTCCAGTCTTTTCCTCATCGCCTTCTGGCTCCCGTTTCCTCTCTTCGATTGCTTTTTCACGAAAATCACTTATCCACTCTTGCAATGCCTGAGGCTTAATAGCTGCTGGCATTGATCTCTATTGTGCTACAACATTTAGCAAAACTTTATATTCTAACTCAGTCTAAATATATTTGGTGTATTAAAATGGTCCGACTATCTCGAAAGCACTTCTTTTATTTGGCAGCTTTGTTTTTATTATTATTATCAACTTCGCTGCCGGCTGCAGGCGCAGACGATCCCTCTGCCTCATCGGAATCTGTGAGCTTATACCTGAACGGCACCGCCTTTCTGGATACGGATGGCGACGGCTTCCTCTCGCCGGGCGAAAATGGCTTCGCGAATGTGACCGTTCGGCTGATGGAAGACGCCGGAGAGATTTCAAATGCCATAACTGATGAATCGGGGCAGTACTTCTTCGCCAATCTCTCTCCCGATCGATACGAGCTATATGCAGATCCCCTTCCGGGCGGCAATCTGACCGCACCCGGCGCCGGCTACCATGAAGTGACTCTTTCTGACAAGCCCGGCTTCGGTCTGGACTTCGGCTTCTTCGCTCCAACCGATCTAACGGCTGCCCCCCTTCTGGCCAGGGAGTATCCTCTCATGCGCCCAACGCTGGAAGAGGCAAGCCAATGGGCCGGGCAGTACAATGCTTCCGCTCAGGCCTACCTCAGCCCCGAGATAGCAGCACAGATGGAAGCTGCGCCCGGCATATCCTACAGCCTGCTGGACCTGCTCGAATACACGCCCTCCGAGCGTGACCAGGGCTACTGCGGCAACTGCTGGGCCTGGGCGGGAACAGGCGTGATGGAGATTGATTATGCCCGGCAGATGGGCGTCTCCGACCGCTTCTCTGTGCAGTACCTCGATTCCAATTACAATGGCGGCTGCGGCACCTCAGGGGCCTGCTGCGGCGGCTGGCTGGAGAATCTTGCCAGCTTTTACAGAGGGAAGGGCATGATCATTCCCTGGTCCAACGCCAACGCCCATTATCGAGATGGCGGGCGGGGCTGCGGCGGATGCTCGGCTGTTTCTGCCTCTTCCATATCAACGAGCCCTCATTATGATCTGGAGGCCATCTCCACCAGCACCATTTCCTCTCGCGGGCTGGCCAAAGAGGTGGCCATCTCCAACATCAAGAATGTCCTGGGACAGGGCAAAGCCATCTGGTTTGCCTTCTTTTTGCCGGACAGCGGTGCCTGGGATAGCTTCTATAGATTCTGGGGTTATCAGCCGGAGAGCACTGTATGGCAGCCGGACTTTGCTGCAGGAAGTACGTATAGCTATAATAGCGGAGGCGGGCATGCCGTTCTCTGCGTGGGCTATGATGATACTGATCCCAATAACCGCTACTGGATAATGCTCAATAGCTGGGGAACGACGACAGGGCGACCGACAGGCCTCTTCCGCATGAACATGGACATGAATTACGATTGTGCCTACCGCAGTCTGGGATATGCCTTCTACTGGATGACGCTGGATATGAGTTACCAGGAGAGCGAAAACAATCCCCCGGAAACTCCTTCTTTGCCCCAGGGCCCCGAGCAGGGGTCTGTTCGTAATTCCTTGATCTACACCACATCAACAGTCGATCCCGATGGAGATCCTGTCAGTTTCACATTCGACTGGGGAGACGGCTCATCCTCGCAGACTGGTCTTGTCAGCTCCGGTCGGGGGACCGCCTCTCATATCTGGAGCCAGTCTGGAACATATCTCGTGGCGGCCAAAGCCATAGACAGCAGAGGAGACTCTTCCGATTGGTCAGATGATCTTGAGGTCACCATCGCGGCGGCCAACCAGCCGCCTTTGCGGCCTTCTACTCCTCAGGGTCCCACGACCGGCAATTTGGGGAGTTCTTACAGCTATACCTCATCAGCGATTGATCCGGACGGCGATGATGTCCAGCTTACCTTCGACTGGGGAGATGCAAGCCAATCCGTGACAAATTTCGCACAATCCTCGGAAGTTATCAGCGCATCTCACACCTGGCCGCGATCTGGAACTTACTATGTCAGGGCCAAGGCCATTGACAGCAAGGGCGGGCAGTCCTCCTCGTCTTCATATTGCCAGGTTAAGATCTCTGATACTTCCAACCGTCCTCCTCGAACGCCCGGCACTCCCTCCGGTGTTGGAATTGGCTTTGTGGGCAAGAGCTATTCCTACCTGGGATATGCCAGCGATCCCGATCGAGATCAGATCTTCTATACCTTTGACTGGGGTGACGGCAACACCACGCAAACCGACCTGGTAAATTCGGGAAGATCGATG
>JAFGNK010000159.1 GCA_016927055.1 Methanotrichaceae archaeon
CGTAAACAGTTGTCAAATCCTTCAATCCTCCAAATGATAAGGAACAAACCACAACCCTTACGCAGAAACAAGTATAAATGCTTTTTCCGAGCGATACGAATTTTGGAGTGCCTCATCTGTTCTCTTAGCTTAAGAACTTGGCTCTTCGGGAAGATGACTTTCTCATCGGTGATGATGTTCAAGAGATAACACTTCTTGGAGTCAAGCTCTATCAATTGCAGGCCGATCGATCACTTCTCTTTGAGCACAAACAAATTTGTGCGTCATGGATGACGCGCAAATTCGCTGCATGCTGCAATTCTTGCCAGCCCTTGCTTTTTTAGGCAGAAGCCTTCCGGAATCAGAACAATGATCTGTGTCGCATGTATGAGATGAAAGCGTTTTGTGTCGCACAGTGAGACACAAATTAATTTCTATATCTGCTTTGGATTAATCATTCCGCTCGCCAGATCCTCCTCAAGCCCAAGATCCAGTCCACCATTGCTTGCCTGGCCATCTCTCTATCTACAAGCTCCTTTTCCTGATGGGCGATGTACTCGTTTCGGAAGGAATAGATCCTGTCAACCGTATCCGGCAAATCCGTTTTTGCCGCTTCCACAAACGCCGCCTTTACTGCCGAGAAAATCCCGCCGGGAGGCGTTTTGGGATTTTTGGCATAATCCAGGCACCACTTCAAGAGCCCCATGGGCATGACTCCGTCATTCTCTATAAGAGTCCTCTTCAGAGATGATGAAGGCCTTGGCAGCTTCATCAATGGAGCCGAGCAGAGGGGTGAAGACGGCGGCGTAAGACAACGCTCTTGTTTTCCAGGAATGTGAAGAGGGGATGGCTTCCTGTATTCTTTTCTTGCATTTGGGTGAAAACCTATTGAGTTCTTTTTCTGCGATAAATTCGTCCGTGGTGAGTTTCTCCAAATTGCCCTTTTCCAGGCTCAGGGGGGCCTCGATCTTCTCTTGAATCAGCCTCTGCTTGGAGGGCTCGCAGAGCGATTCGAGCGTCTCCAGACGGCTTTCATCAATATTGGCAAAAACCACCTGGGGGACGTAAACAAAGCTCCACTCCAGGCTGCTGTGCAAGACGCAGGCTACCCAGGCATCAGCCGCCCGGATCTTGAGATGCACATAGATGTCCACGCGACCTTTGGTCTCCAGCATGACATATTTTCCGTAATACGAAGAATCGGGAAATCCGGGATGTAGTGGGCCAGGCGAGAAACATGGGTCTGATAGTCGATTCGCACCGCCTCGGGACCGGCATTTTTGCAGAAAGCCACCCCATCCGGGGCGCGATCCAGGAACTGTGCCCGCAGTTGTCCCCCCAGATGAGCCGGTTTCTTAAATCTTGCCCATGCCGGTCGGCTCCGGCCGGCACGGGCCAGAGCCGGCCTTGCGACACAGCCAGCATAGACAACCGCCGACATCAGTGATTTTCATTAACTCTTATCCTTTTTCTTTTAACCAGCTTCCTCAGCTCATCGGCCAGGAAAACCGTACTTGAGACGGCAAAGATCGTAGCCCAATCATAGAACGAGAGCGCAACCGTTCCCAGTGCCATCTGAAAGAACGGCAATGTCGTCGCTAGCATCTGCAGGGTTATGGATACGGCTATGGCTGCTATCAGATACCTATTGCTGAACAGTCCGATCTGAAAGACGGACTTGTCTCTGGACCTGCAGTTGAGCGCGTTGAATATCTGGAACATTGCCATGGTGGTAAAGCCTAAAGTCTGAGCCCTGTAAATGTCTCCGCCATTCAGCTCCCTGTTGAACACAAAGAGCGTTCCTGCGGCCATGAATGCAGCGACAAACAAAACATTTTTTATTATGTCCATATTGATGATGTTTGCTCTGGGATCTCTGGGCGGCTGGTCCATCACATCCTCTTCTTTGGGCTCCATGGCCAGATTTATTACCAGCAGCCCGTCGGTCACCAGGTTAACCCACAGGATCTGCACCGGAGTGAAGATCAGCACATTTATGGCCAGGAATATCAGAGCCACCAGGATGGTGAGGATCTCACCTGCATTTGTGCTGATCAGATATTTTACCACCTTTCTGATATTCTCGAAGATGACCCTGCCCTCTTCCACCGCATTCACTATGCTCTGGAAATTGTCGTCCGTCAGAATCATGTCCGCAGTCTCTTTGGTGACATCGGTTCCGGTTATCCCCATGGCGATGCCGATCTCAGCCGCCTTCAGGGCAGGAGCGTCATTTACTCCGTCCCCGGTCATGGCCACGATGTGCCCTCTTCTCTGTAGCGATTGGACTATGCGGTGCTTATGTTTGGGAGATACGCGCGCAAAGACTGAGGCATTCTGAATCAAGCCGTCCAGCTCTTCATCGCTCAGGCCGTCCAGGTCCTGGCCGGTCAGAACCTTTGACCCTTCCCCATAGATTCCAATCTCTCTGGCTATGGCCTGTGCGGTTACCTTATGATCTCCCGTGGCCATGGTCACCTTGATTCCCGCCCTCTTGCACAGCTCTACAGACCTGATGGCCTCGGGCCTGGGCGGATCGATCATACCTGAAAAACCGGAAAAAATCAGATTGCCAGGGCCGTTATTTTTTAAAATTTCAATCTCTTCCGGGGCAATAGTGGCATAAGCCATGGCCAGGACCCTCAGGGCCTCTCCAGCCATCTGGGAGCCGGCCGCAAGATAATCCTCCTTTTTCTCCCTGGTGAGGTCCGCAAGTTTTCCGTCCTCCAAAACCCGGGAGCACATATCAAGAATCGTCTCCGGCGCTCCTTTGAGCAATGCCAGCACCTCTCCCGAAGCAGTGCGGTGAATGGTTGACATGTATCTGTTCTTGGGATCAAAGGGTATCTCGTCGATGCGGGGATAGCTTTCATCAAGCTCGCTTTTTTGCAGACCGGCTTTGGCCGAAGCCACCACCAAAGCGCCCTCAGTCGGGTCTCCCAGTATTTCCCATCTATCTTTCTCTTCTTTATGGGTTTTAAGAGAGGCATCATTGCAGAGGGCCGCGATCCTAAGAAACATGGCCAGGCTCTCGTCCTCCGATGCCTTCAGCGGCACTTTATCCTGCTCAAAGCCGCCCTCGGGATGAAATCCTATCCCTGAGACATCAACCATGCGGCCCGCCAGGAAAATCTTTTGAACTGTCATCTGGTTGGTAGTCAGAGTTCCGGTCTTATCAGTGCAGACCGCAGTGACCGACCCTAGCGTCTCCACAGCATCGAGTCTGCGTATGATGGCGTGGCGGTCGGCCATGCGGCTGACGCCCACCGCCAGAGTTACGGTTATGGCTGCGGGAAGGCCTTCGGGAATGGCTGAGACGGCCATTGCCAGGGTAAAGAGAGACAGCTCGATGAGTTCAAATCCTCGCCAAAAACCCACGACCAATGTCAGGCTGCTGGCGAAGAGAGCCAGAATCATCAGTTTCTTGGAGAGATCCAGAGTGCGCCTCTTAAGGGGGGTCTTGGCCTTTTCCGTTTTGGTTATCTGCCTGGCAATCTTTCCCATCTCGCTCTTCATTCCCGTGGCAAAAACAGCTGCTTTACACCTTCCGGAAGTGACCACCGTCCCTGCAAAAATTAAATTGTCCCTTTCCGCAATGACCAGCTCTCCTCCCAGAGTGTCGGCCGTTTTTCTCGCAGGTACCGATTCGCCGGTGAGCATGGATTCATCCACCTCTAAATTGGCTTGCTCGATGATGCGTGAGTCAGCCGGGACCTTTGCACCTGCCTCCAGAAGAATGATGTCGCCAGGAACGACCTCCTGGGATTTGATGCGCGTCTCCTGGCAGATTCCCGCCACCGGGCAATCACGCAGGACCCTGGCTTCGGCCGATGCCTGGGATCTCAGCGCCAAAATGGCCTCTTCCGCTTTATACTCCTTAAAAAAACCTAAGGTGGTGTTGATGCAAATTACGGCAATTATGACTGCTGCATCTACCATCTTGTCTGCCAGGAAGGAGATGACGGCAGCCAGGCCGAGGACGGCGATGAGAGGATTTTTCACCTGCTCGATTGCCAGAGCGAGCTTGCTCAGCTTCTTGCCTTCCTCCAGCTCATTGGGGCCGAAAGCCTTGTAGCGTCTGACAGCCTCATCCGAACTCAAGCCCCTCGAACTGCTATCCAATTTTTGCAGAACCTGGTCAGCGCTCAGGGCATGCCACTTGCTTTCAGACTCAGACGCCATGTATGTTACTCCATATTTTGAGAATATAATTTATGTTGCTTGTGCCCAAGGAGGCCAGTCAGGATGGTGGCATCTATAGATACGCTTCAGTTACATATCTGCGCATCATTCTGTGACTGTTAAAGAAGGAGGCCACCATACCTATGGAGTTGTTCATCATTTTGATCCAGTCGTCTCTTCTGTGATAGAACATAGGGATAATTACATGCTCCAGCTTGCCGTAGAAATCCTCCAGTTCTCTCTTCCTGGCCTCTTCATAAGGCACGTTCTCTCCCGGCTCAGGCCCAATGGACCAGCCCGTTACTCCCTCTATCCAGCCTTCAATCCACCAGCCGTCCAGGACGCTGAAGTTGATCACACCGTTGTGCGCCGCTTTCATGCCGCTTGTGCCGGATGCCTCCTGGGGAGGCAATGGCGTATTGAGCCAGACATCAACCCCCGAGACCATTTTGGCAGCTAGATTCATATCGTAGTTTTGAAGATATGCTATCTTGATGTCATCTTTTAAATTATTTTTGATCTCAAAGACGTTCTTTATGGCCTCTTTGCCTCTTTCATCACTGGGATGGGCTTTTCCCGCCAGAACCACCTGGATACGGCCTTTGCGATTGGCCCTGACCAGTCGCTCCAGATCCGTGAAGATAAATGCAGTCCTCTTATATTCTGTAGCTCTTCTGGCAAATCCAAGGGTCAGGGTTTCATAGTCCATATTCACATTAGTCTCTTTGTTTACATAGTCGATCAGATTTCTTTTTGCGCCCATATGCGCCTTCCAGATTTCGCTATCCGGGCTGTTGTTGACTCGAAGAAGCATCTCTGGCTCATTGGCCCAACCGGGCATGTATTTATCGAAGATCTCTTGCAGGCATGGGCAGGTCCAGGTGAAGGAATGAACGCCGTTGGTAATGGAGTGAATCTCATAGCCGGGGAACATCTCCATAGATGTCGCCCTGTGCCTCTTGGCAACGCCGTTTACGTAATTGGAGAGATTCAGTGCCAGGTGAGTCATATTCAGGCTGTCGGCACCTCCAAATCTCTTCAGTAAATCGGCATCTATAAAATCTCCCAGCAAATCAGATACCAGCTCATAACTGAACTTATCGTGGCCTGCCTTTACCGGCGTATGAGTGGTGAAAACGCATAGCTCTTTGACGGCCTCAGTGTCCATTGCATGTCTCTTCAATAGTTCCAGGGTGAGCAGGCCGGATTGCCCTTCGTTCAGGTGGTACTTCCTGATCTCATAGCTCAGCGCGTCGAGAATCCTAACACCGCCGATTCCCAGGATTATCTCCTGCTTTAGCCTGTAACTCTCATCACCTCCATAGAGATGATGGGTAATTGTTCTATCATCCAGGCTGTTTCCTTCCAGGTCGGTGTCCAGAAACAGAACAGGAACTTCTCCGCCAGTAGGGCTTTGCAAACTGTATTGCCACGCCCCGACCTTGACTTCCCTATTTTGTATCTGCACCCTTACCTCCGCCTGCAATCTCACCAGCAAGTCCGAAGGATTCCATTCCATTGAATGCTCAATCTGTCCTCCTTCATAGTCAAGTTCCTGGCGGAAATACCCGCGTCTGCTAATGAGTGTGACAGCAACCAGAGGAAGATTCAGGTCTGCACTCGACTTTATGGTATCGCCGGCTAATGTCCCAAGCCCTCCTGCATAGGAGGGAATATCGCTCAACAGACCGATCTCCATGGAGAAGTAAGCGATCTTCTTTTTCTTCAAGATGCCTGTCATAGAGGAAGTGTTCCTTTGGTTTTTGTCGGAATTTTTGTCATGATAGTTATAAATGCAATATGTGCATAAAATATTAAAACCTTATTTCAGTCCCACAGAGATGGCCCGACCTCTTTCCTGGAAAAGCACAGGATCAATCCTCAAGCGGGAACCTTTTCCGGCCGAGACTATACCGGAGCTGGTCGGCATGAAGCCGGGTATTGTAGTCGTTGTCATGATGATTCTTATCATCGCCCTGCTCTACATGCTTGCCGTTCTTGGATTTTGATATTTTCGAGGTAAAAAACAAAGATCCAAAAATTTATAAGCTATAATCCAAAACAATTATTTGGTGATTTGAATGGTTAAGATGAACGGCAGACCTGGCAAATCAAAAGGAAGTCCAACTGGTGGAGATAAGTTCGAACAGGAGTTCTACACGACTGCGGTTGAGATGGCGAGCATGCTACGAAGCCTGGCTGATGAAATCGAAGGCAGAGGTGTGGTAGAGGCATCCGCAGAGAACTGGGCTCTTGGTGTAAGTCCCAGGGAGCCCCTTAAGGTCGAAGTGCAGTATAAACACAATCCAAGCAGGAGGGAGCTTGAGTTCCAGGTAAAGCTCAAGGAGAATCCCTGAAGATCCGCTGAAATTTTCACCAAAAATCATATCATCGAGTTCTTCAGAATACAGATCTGATGGGAACAACGAGAGACATTCATACAACATGCGTTTTTTGGCTGATGTGGGTGCGGTCTGGTCCTGCATGTAAATGACGGACAGATCTTGAAGGCCTCACCAGAGGTTCATCATCCTTTCTTCATCCGCCACTTTCTGTATGATTCTAGCTATGTCGCCCTCCAATATTGCCTCGACTCGGGTCTTTACATTAAATCGAAGGGCCTGCAGGTGAAATTTTTGCTCTTCCAGCATTTTTTCAGCCTTTTGAACCTCAGCCGCAAAATCCCATGCATGCAATTCGTCGTTAAATCAACTCTCCGTCTCCTTCTCCGCCAGTCCCAGCACATTGAGCAGTCCCAGCAGGTTCTCCCGCGATAATGACCCATCGGATACCTTCTTTAGGACCTCTTTGGCATTGAAGGCTACCCCAAGTCCCGCGTTCTTGATCATGAGGCAGTCGTTGGCTCCGTCACCCACGGCCACGATGCTGTCCGGGCTGATCTTCTCTAATTCCGCCAACCGGTAGATGATGCCCCCCTTAGCCTCGGCATCGATGATCTCTCCTTTGATTTCGCCGGTAAGAACTCCGTCTTTGATCTCCAGCTCATTGGCAAAGGTGTAGTCAAAGCCCAGCCGCTCTTTTAGTACATTGGTGAAATATGTAAAGCCGCCGCTGATGAGCGCGATCTTGTAGCCCACGTGCTTTAAGTGATGTAGCAGCTCCTCCGATCCGGGGGTAAGCTGCAGGTCGGATGCAATCTCCTGCAAGGAACTCTCTGGCATTCCCTTGAGGAGGCGCACCCTCTGGCGCAGCGACTCCTTGAAGTCCATATCTCCGTTCATGGCCCTCTCAGTTATCGCCTTTACCTGCTCGTCCACTCCGGCAAATCCGGCTAGCTTGTTGATGATCTCGAAATCGACAATCGTCATGTCCATGTCGAAGACTATGAGCCGTTTCTCTTTGCGGGAGCGGCTCAGATCCTGAATCACCACGTCCAGGGCCAAATGCTCGCAATCTTTCTTGAGCCTGGCTTTGCAATCATCCTCATTGCAATCGGCAAAGTCCATGAGAAACTCGATGGAGATAAGGTCTCCGCGCGCCGTGACCGATGCCCGCTCGATGTTGATCTCATTTCTTGCAGCCACGTCCGCCACATCGCGGATGATGCCCTCCCGGTCTTTGGCCAGAATGGTAACCACGTGCAGGCTCTTTTTTGATCGGCGCCTGCCCCGATACTGCCCGAGGGGCAGGAGGCTGAACTGAATGCCCAGGTCCCCGGCTTTCTTTGACAGCCATGCTGAAAGCTCGCTGGCTGTGATACTGGCATTGGCAAAATCAGCAACCACAGACATGACAAATATGCCCTGCATCACCCGCTGATCCATATCCACGATATTCACGTTCTGCTGGGCAGGCTCCTCCAGGATATCGCGAATCAGTCCCGGCCTGTCCCTGCCTATAAATGAGATGACCCAGAGATCGTCGTTCAGAGGGCATGTCCCCCTTTTCTTGGTGGCTGCATCGACTACAACCCTGGCTATTCATGCCTATATACTTTTTCGGACACTTGCGCGGCCAAAGACTGGGTAGATGCAGAAAATGAGGCGGCGCTGCGATCAAGAATCCACGATTCGGTGTAATGGCCGAGCTTGGAGGTGGCAAGCCTCCCACTCAGATCGCCCGCGAGTAGGGTGTTGATCCCTTTCTTTAGGCCTAATGAAGAGCTGAACTGGCAGACGATTCCGAAAAAGGTATTAGCTGGTGCATCAGCATGCCGAGGACAGACTACTATGAGCTACCATACTCCTTGATTGGGATGCATTTTTCCAGGGCCTTTTGCAGCTCCGCCATCCTGATCGGCTTGCTGATGTACTCGTCCATGCCGGCATCTAGACAAGCTTCTTTATCGCCATTAAGCGCGTGAGCAGTCATGGCTATTATGCAGATCTTTGATCCGGAGCTTCGAATGCGGTGCGTTGCTTCAAAGCCATCCATCTCCGGCATCTGAACATCCATAAGCACAACATCGTAGGGCTGCTGCTCCAGGGCCTGTAAAACTTCGAAGCCATTAGCAGCTACATCAGCCTGATATCCGATACGCTTTAACATGCTAAGAGCCACCTTCTGGTTAACGGGATTATCTTCTGCCATAAGGATACGCAGACTATGCACCCTAACCTCGCCAGGAGAGGGCTTAGGGCAAGCAGAGCCAGGCATTAAATCTTTTTCCGGCAGGAGAAGCTCCATCAGCAGGCTTCGAAGCTGGATGGGCTTGATGGGCTTGGTCAGCCAACCGTCGACCTGTGTCTCCCGCAAGAGGCTGCGGCCGATGGGTGTGAATATCACGGTTATAGCTTTTGCATTCTTTCCTCTCTTGATCTCTCTGGAAAGGTACTGGCCATCGATATCAGGCAATACTGCATCCAGAATAACAAAATCAAATGTCTCTAAAGCTAGCATTTGCAAAGCTGCTTTACCACTGGCCGCCAATGCCGGAATCATCCCCCAAGACCGCGCGGCTTTTGCCAGCATGCTTCGGGCAAGGTCATTTTTATAGATCACGAGAATTCGTTTTCCGGTCAGGCTGGGATTCCTGGAGACTGCCTCTTTATATGCAGATGATTCTGGGGCAGATGATTTCGCGACTATGGTGAACTGGAATGTGCTGCCCTTTCCCGGTTCGCTCTTTGCCCAGATTCTTCCGCCCATCATTTCTACGAGACGCTTGCTTATAGCCAGGCCTAGCCCGGTTCCCCCATAATGCCTGGTCGTAGAAGAGTCGACCTGACTGAAGGACCGGAAGAGCCTGTCCATTCGATCCTTGGATATCCCTATACCTGTGTCCCTAACGGCGAAATTGAGCTCGATCTTTCCCGGCTCCAGGGGCAAAGAACTAATTGCTAACACTACCTCACCCTTTTCGGTAAACTTAATTGCATTACCCAAGAGATTGGCCAGGATCTGGCACAGCCTGGTAACATCTCCGATTACCTTATCCGGCACGTCATTCTCATAAATGTATATGACTTCCAGCCCTTTCTCCGCGGCTGTGGCAGCCATCAGGTCCAAAGAGTCTTCCACGCAGTCCCTCAGGTCGAAAGGCTGGCATTCCAGCTCCAGTTTGCCGCCTTCGATCTTGGAGAAGTCCAGTATGTCATTGATGAGGGCCAGCAACGTATTTCCGCTGCTGCGAATGGTCTCCAAATAATCTCGCTGTTCCTGCCCTAAATCAGTCTCCAGAAGCAGGCCTGTCATGCCGATAACGGCATTCATGGGCGTGCGTATCTCATGGCTCATATTAGCCAGGAATTCAGACTTGGCTTTGGTTGATGCCTCCGCAGCATCTTTAGCCCTCTGTAATTCCTCTTCCGCCTGCTTGCGCTCGGTGATGTTTCGAGCAAATCCAAGCTCTCCCACAATCTTTCCGTTTTCAATCTGGGGAACTCCTATGATCTCAATAGTGAGATATTCGCCTGATTTGGATAGACACCTCAGTTCATGGGTGTGTGCATCTTTTTCGGTTAGGGAATCGTTAAACATTTCCTTGGCTACAGATAGATCTTCAGGATGTATGATTTTTAAAAATGGTTTGCCGAGCCACTCTGCCGCAGAACATCCGGTAAGTTTCTCAAAGGCGGGATTGAGGGATGTGAACACGGCATCCTTTGCCGAGGCAGTGAAGATCACATCCGGTGCGGCCTCGAAGACTTCGCGGTAGCGTTCCTCACTTTTCCGAAGCTTCTCCTCAGCTCGTTTACGCTCGTCGATCTCCATTTGGGCAGCTTTATACAGGTGCATATTCTCATCCAATGCTACGATCTGGCGAAGGATCACAAGTCCAATAATAGCACCTATGCCCCATGAAAAAGCTGAGAATGAACTGTGTGGATGGTCGCGACTCCAGATGAGCATAAGGTATGCAGCTGCAGCACAAAAGTAGGGTAAGTAAGTAAGTGCGGAGAATTGTTCGCGTCGCGGTTCCATTTTATCAGACGGCTCAGATGTGTTAAGCACACTGGCACCTGCTCGCAGTTTACAGGTATCTGCCTGCAATACTCCCGCCAGCCCGATGAAAGCGTAGCTTGCCAGCCATCCCAGATCCAAAAGGTTGCCTGTTGCATATGTTTCCTGGAGAGATTGCATGAGATAAACAACATCAGTGAGGATCCCTGCGCCAATACCGACTGCCAGCAGAAATAATGGCTCTTGTTCCGCTGACCTCAGCCGGCGAAACAGCAATTGCAGCAAGGCAAAAAACAAAATCAAATCCATTACCGGGTATGCCAGGGAGATTGCCAAAACCATTGTATCATCTTTATTGGCCGTGATAGTCGGCTCGATTAGAAAAGCCCAGAAGACCAGGACTGCCGAGATCATTATGATTCCGGTGTCCAGCAACAACTTGAGGTGCTCTTTGCAAGTCAATGATTTTGAAGGCAAAAGAAGAATTCCTATGGCAAAGAGCGGATAAAACATTAGATAAAAAACGTCCGCTGCTGAAGCTATGGGCTCCTGATGAAGGCCTAGCTCCAGGATCGCCCAGGTTATGTCTCCCAACATAAAAGAAAGCTGGCCAATAAATAGAAAGGTCCATGCAATGCACGCACGTCGTCCATAGATCTTAGAGCGATAGGCCGCATAGAGCAAACCGACTGCTGCCAGTCCATTAAATAAAGGAAAGAGCAGATCATTGAACTCAACACGAAGTACCGGATCATTTCTAAATAAGATCAGAAGGGCCAGATATCCAATCACGATGGTGGCGGCTAGCATCAGAGCGCTGCGAAAGAAGCTTCGCTTGTTGTCGCGGAAAATGCTCATTCTCTCAACCTTATTAATTTGCACTGCATCATCTTGGATATGTCCTGTAAGCGGCAATTCTCTTCTGTGCTTATTTCTGAAATTTACTACTGACTCACCATCTATAACACATGAAATTACTTTATTACGTTAACTCTTTTAAGAGATATAAGTATCTTGTTCTTTGGGAAATTCCTTCTTCGTTTTTTGTATTCCTATATATCCAGATATCAGACATTTCGCAGCTGCAAGATTGCCGAAATCTGTGAATTAAGAATAATAGTCTTTAAGTGGTAAGGTGAATCTACCAAGATGTCATTATGTACCAATCTCAGATGCTTATCAACGGAGTGCAAGTTTCCTCCCTGTCCGGCAAAGTCGAGATCATTCGCAACCCGGCTAACCAGGAACCTGTGGCAGAGGTTACAGTGGGCTCGCGCCAGGATGCATGCCTGGCCCTGGAGGCGGCCAGGAGGGCTTTTCCAATCTGGTCTCTAACCTCCCGCCAGGAGCGAGCAAAGATCTTGCATGCTGCTGCGGACCTTGTGCGGCATCGGGCCGAACAGATCGCCCGTCTGCTTACTCTGGAGCAAGGAAAGCCCCTCAAGAATGCTAAAATGGAGGTCCTCTCCTCGGCTGATGTCCTTGACTTTTATGCCGAGGAAGGCAAGAGAGACTTTGGCGAGTGGATCTCTTCCTCGCACAGCAGGAGCATCGTGCTGCGCCAGCCGGTGGGCGTAGCCGCTCTCATCACCCCCTGGAACTTTCCCGTGGACCTTTTAGCCTGGAAAGTGGGCCCCTGTCTTGCCGCAGGCTGCACCTTCGTGGCCAAGCCGCCCAGCCTAGCACCTCTGGCCGCTACAGAATTTGTGCGGGCCGTGAGCGACGCGGGATTGCCGGCGGGTGCGGCCAATGTGGTGCACGGGGCGGGAGGTGAGGTGGGTGCGGAATTGGTGGAAAATCCCATCTCCAGAAAGATCGCCTTTACTGGAGAGACAGAGACCGGTCGCTGGATCATGGCTCATGCCGCAGCTCATATCAAGCGCGTCTCTCTGGAGCTGGGAGGCCAGTCGCCTTTCATAGTATGTGCAGATGCCGACGTGAAAGCCGCAGCCGCCGCAGCCGCTCAGCGAGCTTTCTCTAACATGGGCCAGATCTGCATCAGTGTCAACAGAATTTATGTGGCAGAAGAGGTGGCCGAGCCGTTCATCGAGGCGCTTGTGAAGCGTGCCGAGCGCTTTAAGATCGGCGACGGCCTGCAGCCTGATGTGGATTTAGGGCCCATGTTCAGCGGAGCGCAGCGGGAGAAGACACGAGAGCATGTGGCCGATGCCTTGGAGAAAGGGGCAGCACTGCTTTCGGGTGGGCAAGAGCCGGAGGGCGAGGACTATGAGAAGGGCTACTTCTTCCGGCCCACGGTACTGGGCGAGGCCGATCACAGCATGAGGGTCATGCGCGAGGAGACCTTCGGGCCGGTGGCCCCCATCATGAAATTCAAGACGCTGGAGGAGGCCATTCATCTTGCCAACGACACGGAATATGGCCTGGCCGCCTACGTCTTTACCAATGACCTCAAGACGGCGCTGTGCGCCGCGGAAGGGCTGGAGGCAGGAGGCATTGGGATTAATGTGAACAATGTGGTGGACCTGCAAGCGCCCTTTGGCGGTTGGAAGGAGAGCGGCCTGGGCCGGGAGCTGGGGCACTATGGCCTGGAAGCCTATTTAGAGACAAAGCACATACGGTTGGGGATGTGAGTCAAAGGCTGGAAAGGGAGTTTAGTCTTGGTCCCTCTGCAAAATTCTGACATTTGCCGCATTCTTCTCAAATAATTTCTTATAATTTTGCAGGCATTCCGGCTTATTTGAGGTGAGTCGGGGCCAAGATTTGATCAGATAGAGACGTCAGGATCTGAAATTGTGGCCGCCATAATAAACAAGCGTAAGGTAAACAAGAGGGATTTACCATTGACCAATAATCGAATATCTATTGCATTGCTTGCAGCCCTGCTATTGATCCCATCGGTGGGCCTGGCCGAGGAGCAACGAGAGCTTATCGTCTTTTGCGGAGCCGGACTTACAGGAGCTTTGAGCGAGATTGGCGAGATCTATGAGAACCGCAGTAATATTAGCGTAAAGTTCAACTTCGACGGCGTGCCTGCTCTGCGTACCCAGATTGAGCAGGGGGCCTATGCCGACGTTCTGGTATCGGCAAACCTCAAGCACATGAATGCCTTGCAGTCTGAAGGCTTTATCGACAATCAAACCGTTAAGATCTTTACCCGGAACAAAGTGGCAATAATAGTGCCTAATGGCAATCCTGCCAACATTACCGGTCTTGGAGATCTGGCCGTTCCTGGCGTAAAAAGTTTAATGGGAACTAAAGAGCTTCCTATTGGGGACTATGCCCTCCAGGTTCTTGAGAAGCTCGCTGCGGACCCGGAATATGGTCCCGCGTTCAAGGAATCGGTCTTGGCCAATGTCGTCTCCCTGGAGACCACTGTAAATCGTGTCGTTTCCAAAGTTGCCCTGGGTGAGGTAGATGCCGGATTTGCTTTCATATCTGATGTCAGCCCTCAGATGGTAGGAAAGATCACGCGGATACCTATTCCTGACAAATATAATGCGGAAGGGGATTTCCCTGTGGGTATTCTATTGCAGTCAAAATATCCCGTGGAGGCTCAAGCCTTCATAGATGTGCTAATGTCCAATGACGGGCAAGCCATCCTGGATAAATATGGATTCATCCCGTGGATGAAGAAAGCTGGCGAAAAATAGGAAAGAGAGAATGAGGGTGTCTCGCCAAGCCTAAGCTCCAGCTTCTGTTCCACCTTCCACCAGCCCCACTGCCGCCAGCGCTGCCGCCCCTGCCCCGAAGAGAAACGTCGCCTCTGCTCCCCACCAGGCCCAGAGGGCTCCGGCCAGGAGGCTGGATAGAATGGCAGTGACTCCAATCGCTCCGTAATAAAGCCCCAGAGAGCTGCCCCGCAGGCTGCCCGGGGACAGGTCGGATATATATGCCCTCTCCGAGCCGTCCACCAGTGCGTAGACCAGTCCGTAGAGGGCAAAGAGGGCTATCAGGCCCGCTAAAGAGGTGACCGTGGCAAATCCCAGGGCAGTCAGGGCGAAGAGGGCGTAGCCCAGGGCCAGAACTTTTTTTCTTCCTACCCGGTCCGACCAGATGCCAATGGGCATGGCCAGGGCAGCATAAACCAGGTTGAAGAGGACATAGAGCAGCAGAGGCGCGGCCACCGCCTCTGCCCCGGAAAAGAGGCCCTGGGCGCGCAGGATGAAAAACATGTAGCTGAAGTTGCCTAAAGCGAAAAGACAGGCAATGAGAAGGAAGCGGCGCAGATCTGGTGAAATGTCAGAGAGCTTGAGCCTGATCTCGCAGTTAGGAGCCCTAAAGCTCTCTCTCACCCGATAGAAGGGAAGCAGAGCCAGCAAGGCCAGCACTCCCGCCACCATGAAGATGGAGCTGTAGGAAAGGCCGCCCTGCCAGAGAAGATAAGCCAGGATTGAACCGATGACCGCCCCCGTGGAGTCCATGGCTCTGTGCAGCCCAAAGCCCCTTCCCCGGTTGCTTATGTCAGCCGACTCGGAGATCATGGCGTCTCTGGGCGCAGAGCGCACACCCTTGCCGCTTCGCTCCAGGGTCTTGAGCAGGAAGACCTGCTGCCAGCTGGCGGCTGCTGGCAAAAAGAGCTTTCCCAGAGCAGATAAGGCGTAGCCTGCCACTACCAGCGGCTTTCTTTTGCCCAGGCGATCCGACCAGCATCCTGCCAGGACCTTGAGCAGGCTGGGCAGGCCTTCGCTTATGCCGCCGATGAGCCCCACGACCAGGCTGCCTCCTCCCAGAGAGGCGATAAAGAGGGGCAGAACCGGCTGAATGATCTCGCTGCTGATGTCGTTTAATAGGCTCACGAATCCCAATAGCAGTATATTCTTGCTCGTCTTAGGATCGGGCACGAGATGTCAACCTTCTCAATAGCTAGGATTTTTTTAAGCCAGCATGCTGTTTATTTTCGACTTAAAAAGAACGGCGATTGGATTTTCTGGATATTGCTTTCACAAGGCTTGCCGCCTCGTCAGATGACAGATTTTCTGGCCTTCTCTCCAAAAGGGCCGCGTCCAGCTCAGACTGAGCCTCACCGCCTGCTCCCATGGACGCCAGACAATTCTTTACCTTTTTGCGTCTGTTATTGAAGAGTCCTTCCGCCAGCCTCATAAAATCCGACGGATCAGCATCCGGTCGATCCAATCGTGGCTGCAGTCGGACGATGGCCGAGTCAACCTGCGGCACAGGACGGAAGGCCATCTTGGAAACCTTCTCCAAAATCTCGATTTCGCAGAAAAAGCCCACCACCATGGCCAGACGGCCGTACTCCTTGCTGCCCACACTCGCCTTCATGCGCCGGGCAAACTCCCACTGGTACATCAAAATTGCCTTATCAAAGGGCCGGGAGAGCAATCGGTAGGTGATGCCAGAAGAGATCTGATAGGGGAGGTTGGAGACTATCTTATTGTAATTGGGAAGCTCTACCTTCAGAGCATCGCCATTTATCACCTGGACGTTGGAAAACCGGTCGTAGAGCTGCCCTGCCAGATCGTAATCGATTTCTACAGCATAGACCCGGCCGGCGCGAGAGGCCAGCTCTTTTGTGAGGTTTCCTGGCCCCGGTCCGATCTCCAGCACCCGGTCCTCCGGCTGTAGATCGGCATAGCTCGCTATGCGCTCGATTGTGCCCTGATCTATTAGAAAATGTTGACCAAGCTTCATCTCATTCGGGCGACAGTAGTAAAGACCCGGTACTTGATCCGTTCGTCCATCAGCTCGTCCTCGACTCGTTTGGCTATGAGCTTCTCTGGATTGTGCAGCCCCTTCACCCTCTCCATCAAATCGGCAAAGCTCTTGAAGGGCCCCTTCTTCCTTTCCTTGAGAACGGCCCACATCAGCTTTTTGCCAATTCCCGGTAAGAGTTCCAAGGCATGCATGCGTGTGGTGATGGGTCCGGCCTCGTTGAAGTAGCGAATGAACCTGGCCTCGTTATCCAGTACTATGCTCGGAATCTGGTAAGAGAGCTCAAGTTTGGCGTTGTTGGATAGCTCCGGATAGTCGATTCTGCGGTTAACGTGATCTATGACATCCCTGCTTCCGCTGCCAATGTAGACTCGAGTTGAGGCCGCTGGGACTACGCCCTCCTTGGGGGTCATCTCCATGAGAACGAAGTTGGCCTCGCCCACGGCCTGGACAATAGGTTGCTTTTGATAGCTCCTGGTGTCAGGAGTACGTCCATAGGGGAGGTAATCGAGAATCCTAGCTACCTCTTCTCTCTTCGGCGGTCTCCCCTCAGGCATGTGCCTTTACCCCCTAAACACGATATCTAAAATACTATTGAGCTCTTCTTCGCTTAATGTGAACCGTTCCTTGGCATAAACCGCCCTCAGCTCATCCTTGGTGACGGGTCTGATATCGGCGATCTTTACAGCAATTTCTTTGTTCATCTTTTCAAGCTTCATGAGCTCAGCTACCATTGCCCGGCTCTCCTCTGCAGTGCCCTTGCTAAAGAGCTCCGCATGTCTGATTGCCCGGCGCAGTTCGTAACCCAGTTCCTCTTCTTCGGCACGCTTTTGCCGGATCTGGTCAAGGATCTCCCTGACCTCCGCCATGGTCAGGAGATCCTCCTGCAACACGCTTTTAACAATCATTTCTATTTTTGTGCCATCAAATGTTCTGGTAATGTGATCAAGGTCTTGGTGGCGTTGCCATCCGTGACCTTCAGGACGAAGGCTCTTCCCCTCTTTCCTACAACCTCGCCCGTCTTTCCGTGGAACCTGGGGTGAGGCATGCCCTTGTGTATGCTTGGATCGATGAGCACATGAACCTTTGCGCCCGTCTCGAACTCCTGAATTGCCCTGACTACTGGGGATATTCCCCTAGCTCGGACTGTCTTGCTCAGCTTGTCTCTTGACTTCTTCCGCATTCCGTGATGATGTGCCATCTGATTCTCCACCTACATCTATTACATCTAATTCTTCGACGATCGCGTCGACTCTAAGTGCTTGTGCGAGGTTCGGACTGGTTCTGCCTCCGTCTCCGGAGATCAGCTCCTTGATATACAGACCGCTTTCGCCTCTAATATTTATGCGGGCCAAATTGCCCGTTACCTCAATTAGATCCGCGCTATGAACTTTTCTCACCCTGAGCTTATCTGCCCTTCGGTGGGACACGCGAGTTGGCGTACGCTGATCGACCGACCCTTCCAATTCCTTCAGGACGGATTTAAGCTTTTCTTCTGAAACCTCCGCTCCCAGCCTGACCAGGGCGGAGTAGGTCTTCTCAAATGTGGCCTCTTTAAGCTTCTCTACCATAGCGGATTTGGCCTTGGCGAGGCGCAGGACCTCCACTTTACCTGCAGCGGAGCGGTTGATCTCCTCTTCCAGTTTGGCCAGATCGATTGTCCTGATAAGGGGCCGCACCGCTTCGACAATGAAGGGCCGTCCTGTGCCAATCATGCGGGCATCGATGTCCTCGCGGCCTGCTCCGTGAAAGACTGTGTCCTCTGCACCTGTTGCTTCCATTACAGCCGGCCGGATCAGCTCGTCCACCGACTCCTGGTACATGCGACCTGTGCCCTGGCAGCGGGGGCAGCCGCTGCCCCGGCACTCGCGACAGGGCCAGCGCGTCTGGGGAATGCCGCGCACGAGTTTTCGGTAGCGTCCACGAATAAAGAGGGACGCGATCTGCAGCTCTACCTCATCCTTTTCCAGATTCAAATGAACAACCACATCCGGGCTCTTCAAATCAACTGTCTTTCCCATGAGAGCAGAGAGCCGTTTGCCCACTTCGCGATTCAGCTCCGACTTGAAGGGCTCGGCATGCAGAGAGCCGCCGTCTGTCTGTAGCAGCTCCTCGTTCTCAGCCAAAAGGCCGGACATCTTTGTGCCCACGACAAGGGTTTCAATCTCCCGGCCCGCGAGAGCTACAGATGCTTTGTTAGCCCAGGCATCCAGTTTTTGGGGTTCCATTTCTCCCAGGCATACGGTGCAGCGGGCATCCTCCTCGTCTTTGCGGCCCAGCTTGAGGCGCGCCGGCCGAAAGGAGGGTGCAAGCTCTTCTTGCAAGGCTCTATCCTCATCGGCGGAGGCCTGCATGGCCAGCACCGTCTTGAGAGAGCGACCGCGCTCGGTATTGGCAAAGCCGGTGGAGAGCATGGCAAACTGGCGGCCCAGGCAACTATCGCAGATGGGGCCGAGGCCGATGATCTTCCGGGCGGTGTCAAGGATATTGTCCTTGGGGTTATCTAAAATCTCTTCACTCATAATGACTCTTCATATCTTACGATCGAGCTTCTGGTTTATTAGGGCTCGCATACGGATTTACCAATGGTCCTGATCCGGGACGGAGCTGAGCATTTTGTTCATGATTCCAGGAAGTGATAGAGGATGAGCGAATGCATCATAGCTATCTAAGTAAATAATTGGGGCAGGTAAATGCTTTCTAATTCGAATCAATTGTTAGATTTTTAAGTACTGCACTAACCGCATCTCTTTGAGAAAACTAGATATTATATAAGGATCTTTGCGAGTACAATAATCATCAAAGGAGGGAAAGGAATTATCAGACACATTGCAATAATGGCGGTATTAGCTATTGTCCTGGTAGGCATGGCAGGTGCAGCTAATTACATGTACGAGAAAGCATCAGTGAAAGGTGTCGGTTATAAGGACGTAGAGATGATTATTTCAACTCAGACTGGCTTTCAAGGAGCCAAGCTAGTGGAAAAGGAGTCCGGTTCCGGCAATGTTATCACCGAGAAGACTGAACTTGAGGCAGAGAGGCAATTAATGCCGATTACGGCCGAGTTTCAGGGTGTTGATGGTGCGACCAATGGACTGATACCCATGGGATGGATCAATGTATTCGGATGCAAATTCCCATCCGGCAAACCGAACATGGATTATATTAACTTCACCAAGGAAGCTGAATTCGAGTACATGCCCGTCTCCTATCAGACTGGCACCTATGACCAGAAGTGGATTGAGAAGCTGTGCGTACAAAACTATCAGATTGGAGCAGTATTAACGGAAATGTACACCCATGCTGAGCATCTGCAAAAGACGACTGAGGTAAAAACAAGACTTCATAGCCACCACGATGCGAACTGCGAAGATTGTGATTATATCCAATGCTGCACCGGTGTGCTCGAGGCCAATCTGAACAGCAATGTCATCGGCGTTGCTCATATAGGATGGATCTCCCGCGACCCGCTCGCGGATATACAGCTCAAGGGGCGTCATGCCGAATATGGTCGCAGCGTCGAGGATCTGACCGGTGTGTTCTCCATTGAGAAGTTCATACAGCTGTGGGGTAACTCCACCTGTGGTGCCATCAGCGTTGACTGGCTGCCCTGCGTGTAGAATTGAGCATCCCCACCCATCTCCTTTTTTTCGCATTATTCATGCAATTGGCTTTTGGAG